>JBDSLK010000222.1:0-5269 GCA_039916425.1 Nocardioides sp. | reverse complement strand
CCGGAGACGTAGTCGCCGTACTCCGCGGTGTCGGAGACCGACCAGCGCTGCTTGGCGATGCCGCCCTCGTACATCAGGTCGACGATCAGCTTGAGCTCGTGGAGGCACTCGAAGTAGGCGACCTCGGGCTGGTAGCCGGCCTCGGTCAGCACCTCGAAGCCGTACTGCACGAGCTTGCTCGCGCCGCCGCAGAGCACGGCCTGCTCGCCGAAGAGGTCGGTCTCGGTCTCCTCGGTGAAGGTGGTCTTGATGCCGCCGGCTCGGAGGCCGCCGATGCCCTTGGCGTAGGAGAGCGCGAGCGGCCAGGCCTGGCCGGACTCGTCCTTCTCGACGGCGACGAGCACGGGCACACCGCGGCCGTCGACGAACTCGCGGCGCACCAGGTGGCCAGGGCCCTTGGGGGCGACCATGAAGACGTCGACACCGGGAGGCGGGGTGATGTAGCCGAAACGGATGTTGAAGCCGTGACCGAACACGAGGGTGTCGCCCTCGGTGATGTTGGGCTCGATGTCGTTCTGGTAGAGCTCGCGCTGCTTGTGGTCCGGGGCCAGGATGACGATGACGTCGGACTCCTCGACAGCCTCGGCGGGAGTCAGCACGCGCAGGCCCTCGGCCTCGGCCTTGGCCCTCGACCTGGAGCCCTCAGGCAGCCCGATACGGACGTCGACGCCCGAGTCGCGCAGCGACAGCGCGTGGGCGTGGCCCTGGCTGCCGTATCCGAGCACTGCGACGTTCTTGCCCTGGATCAGGGCCAGGTCGGCATCGTCGTCGTAGAACATCTCAGCCACGGGGGGCTCTCCTTCTGGTTTCGGTGATCAGGGTTGTCGAGATCACGCGGTCTGGATGGTTCCGGTCTGGGTCGGTCTGGCCTGGGTAGGTCCGGTCGGGGTAGGTCCGGTCGGGGTAGGTCCGGTCGGGGGTGCGGCGACCGGCACGGGGACCGGGCGCAGGGTGCGCTCGGAGATGGAGCGGGAGCCGCGGCCTATGGCGACCACGCCTGACTGCACGAGCTCGCGGATGCCGAACGGCTCGAGCACGCGCAGGAAGTCGGCGAGCTTGTCGGAGTTGCCGGTCACCTCGATCGTCACCGCGTCGGGGGCGACGTCGACGACCTTGGCGCGGAAGAGCTGGACGGTGTCGAGGACGGCGCCGCGCGTGGCGACGTCGGCCTTGACCTTCACGAGCAGCAGCTCCCGGTTGATCGAGGCGCCACCGTCGAGCTCGACGATCTTGAGCACCTCGACGAGCTTGTTGAGCTGCTTGGTCACCTGCTCCAGAGGAGACTCCTCGACATTGACCACGATGGTCATCCGGGACACCTCGGGGTGCTCGGTGGGACCGACCGCCAGCGAGTCGATGTTGAAGCCGCGGCGGGAGAACAGGCCCGCGATCCGGGCCAGGACGCCGGGCTTGTTCTCGACCAGGACCGAGAGGGTGTGCTTGCTCGGGGTGATCACAGGTCGTCCTTCTCGAACTCCGGCGCGAGGTCACGCGCGTACTTGATCTCGTCGTTGGACGTGCCGGCGGCGACCATCGGCCACACCATCGCGTCGCGGTGCACCCGGAAGTCGACCACGACCGGCACATCGTCGATCTCCATGGCCTTGGTGATGACCGCGTCGACGTCGGCGGGCGAGTCGCAGGAGAGGCCGACGCACCCGTAGGCCTCCGCGAGCTTGACGAAGTCGGGGATGCGGCGGTCGGCACCGGTGTGCAGGTCGGTGTTGGAGTAGCGCTGGTTGTAGAACAGCGTCTGCCACTGCCGGACCATGCCGAGGGACTCGTTGTTGATGACCGCCACCTTGATCGGGATGCCTTCGATGGCGCAGGTGGCGAGCTCCTGGTTGGTCATCTGGAAGCAGCCGTCGCCGTCGATCGACCACACGGTGGTGTCGGGGCGGCCCACCTTGGCGCCCATCGCCGCCGGCACCGAGAACCCCATAGTGCCCAGGCCCCCGGAGTTGATCCAGGTGTTGGGCTTCTCGTAGCCGACGTAGTGGGCGGCCCACATCTGGTGCTGGCCGACCCCCGAGCAGTAGATGGCGTCGGGCCCGGCGATCGCACCGAGCCGCTCCATCACCAGCTGCGGGGCGAGGCTGCCGTCGGCCGGGGCGTCGTAGCCCAGCGGGTAACGCTTCCTCACGTCGACCAGGAACTCCACCCAGGCCTCGTAGTCGCCGGTGGTGCCCGCGTCGGCCTCGGCCTCGAGCGCCACGACCAGGTCGCTGATGACCTCGCGGCAGTCGCCCACGATCGGCACGTCGGTATAGCGGTTCTTGCCGATCTCGGCCGGGTCGATGTCGGCGTGGATCACCTTCGCGTGCGGCGCGAACGAGTCCAGGTTGCCGGTGACCCGGTCGTCGAACCGCGCGCCGAGCGAGATGATCAGGTCGGAGCGCTGGAGCCCCGCCACCGCGGCGACCGTGCCGTGCATGCCGGGCATGCCGAGGTGCTGCGGGTGGCTGTCGGGGAACGCGCCCCGAGCCATCAGGGTCGTGACGACGGGGATGCCGGTCAGCTCGGCGAGCACCTTGAGCTCGCGCGACGCCGCGGCCCGGATCACGCCGCCACCGACGTAGAGGACCGGCCGGCGGGATTCGAGGATCAGCCGCGTCGCCTCGCGGATCTGCTTGCTGTGGGGGCGGGTGGTCGGCCGGTAGCCGGGGAGGTTGATCTCGGTCGGCCAGCCGAAGTCGGTCATCGCGGTGAGCGCCGACTTCGCGATGTCGACCAGCACCGGACCGGGGCGGCCCGTCGAGGCGATGTGGAACGCCTCGGCGATGGTGCGCGGGATCTCGGCCGGGTCGGTGACCAGGAAGTTGTGCTTGGTGATCGGCATGGTGATGCCGCGGATGTCGGCCTCCTGGAAGGCGTCGGTGCCGATGAAGGCGGCGCCCACCTGCCCGGTCACGGCCACCATCGGGACGGAGTCCATGTAGGCGTCGGCGATCGGCGTGACCAGGTTGGTCGCACCCGGGCCCGAGGTGGCCATGCAGACGCCCACCTTGCCGGTGGCCGAGGCGTAGCCCTGGGCGGCGTGGCCGGCGCCCTGCTCGTGACGGACCAGGATGTGGCGGATCTTGGTCGAGTCCATCAGGGGGTCGTAGGCCGGCAGGATCGCGCCACCCGGGATGCCGAAGATGTTCTCGGTGCCGGCGTTCTCCAGGGACCTGATCAGGCTCTGGGCACCTGTCATGCGCTCGGGTGCACCTGTCTCCTGCTGGGTCATCGTCTGGTTCCTCATCGGTTCGGTGGTGCTCGATTGCGCGGGGATGCTGCACCCGGCGTCGCCGGGCGAAGAAAAAACCCCTCGGCCGGACGGCGGCGAGGGGTGGACGCGTGGGCGTTGACCTGGCGGTCTCAGCTCACGCGTCGCAGAAGTACGAGGACGTTGAACGGGCACATGCTCCTACGGTCGCCGCCGGGTCGCTCCGGCGTCAAGCAAGTCTCGCAGCCGTCCCAATATCTGGTACGGAAGTCTCACATGTTGGCGGCTCAGGGTGTCGGCAGCACCTTCTGGGCCGCCGCGCGCTCAGTGATCGACCGGGCCATCCGCACGTCGCGAGCGGTGACCCCGCCGGCGTCGTGACTGGTCAACCGAACCCCCACCGAGGGATAGGTCAGCTCGAGGTCGGGGTGGTGGTTCTCCGCCTCGGCCAGGTCGCCGATCGAGTTGACCAGGCGCAGCCCGGTCGCGAAGTCGCCGGTGTCGAAGCGGGCGGCGATGCTCCCGCCGTCGGTCGCGTCGTACGCCCAGGCCACCAGCTGCTCCTCGGCCACGTCGGACTCGGTCAGCACTGTCGTGTCGCTCATGTCCGTCAGGGAAGCACGCTTCGGCCGATCTGGCCAGGGTTGATAGGCGACCTCCCACCGGACGCCATCCTGGTCTGAGAAGGAGGCCGTGTACCCGTGCTCCCAGACCTTGGTTTCATCTTCCACGTGGCCCAAGACTCCTCCAGAAGTCATCGAGCGGCTCAACGCCTCTTCGGCTCCTAGGACTTCACTCGGACCAGAAGGTGCGTTCTGTGCTTGACACGACGCAGGCACCACCACATGGAAGGTCGGCGACGTGCGCGCGCCATTTGCGCCCCAACTTTGGGGTTGCCCCGTGCACCGCTAGCGATAACCTTTCCCCCTCGGGGCCGCAGGGGGGACCCGTCATCGTCTCGCAGGCCAGACCAGGGCTGTCCCAAACCTCGCACTCAACCGAGACAAGGGAGAAGCCAGATGACGAAGAAGATGATGGTCGCGCTCGCGGCGACGGCCGCGCTGGCGGGCGGCACCCTGATGACCGGGAACGCGGCCCAGGCGGCTCCCGCCGATCGGCAGGCGCAGGCCAAGTGCGTCAGCCAGGCCGAGTTCAGGGCGGTTAAGCCGGGCATGTCCAAGTCCAAGGTCAAGCAGGTGCTCGGAGGCCAGGCTCCTTACCAGACCGACGAGTTCGGGCGAGCGTGGTACCGCCCATGCGAGGAGTGGACGGTAGGCCTGTTCCCCACCGTCAAGTACACGACGGCGGCCACGGTGAAGTCCAAGGCGCTCAAGCTGGGTGGCAGTGTCTCCAAGTCCTTCTGAACCCCAGCGCGCAGGGTGTCGTCTCCCAGCAAGAGTCTTGGTCCGGCTCACGGCAGCACGCTTTGGCCGATCGGGCCAGGGTTGTAGGCGATCTCCCACCGGAAGCCGTCGGGATCGGCGAAGTAGCCGGAGTAGCCGCCCCACTCGCGCTCCTGGGCGTCGACGACGGTCTCGGCCCCGGCCCTCCGGGCGGTCTCGAGGACCCGGTCGACGCCCTCCTTGGTGGCGCAGTTGTGCGAGAGCGTCAACGGCGGCACACCAGCGAAGGTCGGCGGCGAGCCGATCTCCGCCTCGAACGCCGCCGCGTCCCACAAGGCGAGCACCACCTTGTCGGCGACCTCGAACATCAACACCTCCCCCGACACGTCGAGGGCGGGGTCCCAGCCGAGGCCGTCGACGAAGAACCGTCGGCTGGCCAGGAGGTCCCGCACGGCGAGAGTGACGAAGCTGACTCGCTGGTCCACGCCGCTCATCCTGCCAGGGGCGCCGTTGCTGCCGCGGCGGTGAGGTCGGAGAGCGACCGGCGCTGCCTCCCGTCGGCGTCGAAGTTGGCCGGGTCCAGCCAGCCGTCGTACGCCGGCCGCAGCCGGGCGAAGTCGTTGTCAGTCATCGCGAACCAGTCGGTGTCGCGGTTGCGGCCCTTGTAGACCAGGGCGTTGCGGAAGCGGCCCTCGTAGCGGAACCCGAGCCGACGGGC
>JBDSLK010000221.1:0-4447 GCA_039916425.1 Nocardioides sp. | reverse complement strand
GGCCTGGGCGCCTCCGACCAACCGGGTCGAGGACGACGGCTACGCCCACGTGCTGATCGACGAGGCCCAGGACCTCACGCCCATGCAGTGGCGGATGGTCGGCCGCCGCGGCCGCACCGCCTCGTGGACGATCGTCGGCGACCCGGCGCAGTCGTCGTGGCCGGTCCCGGCCGAGTCCGCCGCCGCGCGGGCGCAGGCGACCGAGGGCAAGGAGCTCCACGAGTTCCACCTGTCGACCAACTACCGCAACTCCTCGGAGATCTACGAGTACGCCGCGGCGTACGCCCAGCGGGTGGGCCTCGACGCCGACCTGCCGACGGCGGTCCGCTCCACGGGCGTGGAGCCGGTCGAGGTGGACGCCTCCGCAGACCTCGAGGGCGCCACCCGCGCAGCCGTGGTCGAGGTGGCCGCCCGGGTGACCGGCACGGTCGCCGTGGTGGTTCCCGGGGCGCGCCGTTCCGAGGTCAACGCCTGGCTGGCGGCCTGGCCGGAGCTCGCCGACGCAGCCCGGGGCGCCCGGGCCGCGGTCGACTCCTCGGTGGCGCCGTCGGGCGAGGACCGGGTGGTGGTGCTGACCGGCGTGGACACCAAGGGCCTGGAGTTCGACGGCATCGTGGTGGTGCGGCCCGGCGAGATCGAGGCGGAGTCGGCCACCGGCCGCGCCACGCTCTACGTCTCCCTGACCCGCGCGACCCAGCTGCTCACGATCCTGCGCTGACCGTCCGGCTGGCGTCCGGCGGGTATCGCGAGCCGAACCCGGCCGCCCGCGCCGGCGCGCGCCGCCTAGGGTTCGTCCCATGCCCTCGCCCGCCCCCGCTGACGCCCGCACCGTGATCGACGAGGTCCAGCGGCACCAGGCCTGGGCGATCATCCGGCGCTCCACGCGGGCCGGCGACCGCGACACCGTGGGCATCGTCGGCGGTCGGCGCTGGGTGGCGGAGTCGCTGCTCGACATCCCGCTCGAGAAGGGCGTGCCGGCGCCGGGGCGTCAGTGCGACCGGCTCGTGGCCGTCCCGTTCCGCCAGGTCGCCGAGCGCGGCTTCGAGGCCCATGACGACGGGGCGCCGCTGGTGGTGGTCGACGTCGAGACCGAGCACGAGTTCTCGGTGGCCGACGTGATCGCCGCGATCGACCCGGTCGAGGTGGAGTTCGTCGACCGGGGCGGATTCGAGACCGGCGACGCCGACTACGCCCGGGTGGTCGAGGCGATCATCCGCGACGAGATCGGCCAGGGCGAGGGCGCCAACCTCGTCGTCGGGCGGCACTACCGTGCCGTCGTGGCCGACTGGAGCGCGGCGAAGGCGCTGAGCGTCTACCGGCGGCTGCTCGAGCGCGAGCGCGGGGCCTACTGGACCTTCCTCTTCTTCACCGGCGACCGCTACCTGGTCGGGGCCAGCCCCGAGCGGCACGTCAGCGTGCACGGCGGCGACGTCCGGATGAACCCCATCAGCGGCACCTTCCGGGTCCGCGGCGACGCCGCCGACGCCCAGCCGCTCAAGCCGCGGCTCCTCGACTTCCTCGCCGACGAGAAGGAGATCTACGAGCTCTTCATGGTCGTCGACGAGGAGCTGAAGATGATGTGCGACATCTGCCACGAGGGCGGCCAGGTGCTCGGGCCGTTCCTCAAGCCGATGACGCACCTGATCCATACCGAGTACCTCCTCGCCGGCCGCACCCACCGCGACGTCCGCGAGGTGCTCCGCGACACCATGTACGCCGCCACCGTGACCGGCAGCCCGGTCGAGAACGCCTGCCGGCTCATCAAGCAGTACGAGGCCGAGGGGCGCGGCTACTACGGTGCCGCACTCGCCCTCTTCGGCCGGGACGCCGACGGCGAGCCGGTCGTGGACAGCCCGATCGTGATCCGCACCGCCGACGTCGACCTCGAGGGGCGCCTCGAGGTCACCGCGGGCGCGACCCTGGTGCGGGACTCCGACGCGGCCCACGAGGTCGCCGAGACGCACGCCAAGGCCGGCGGCATCCTGAGCGCGTTCGGGCTGGTGCCGCAAGCGCCGGTGCCCGACGTGGACCTGGTCGAGCTGACCGCCGACGAGGACGTGCTGGTCGCCCTCGGCACCCGCAACGCGCGGCTCAGCCGCTTCTGGCTGACCGATCAGGCCGGGGCCACCCCGGACCCGTCGCTTCGCGGCAAGCGGGTCGTCGTCCTCGACGGCGAGGACGACTTCGTCAACATGCTGCGCCACGTGCTCGGCGTGCTCGGGATGACCACCGAGGTGGTGCGCCACGAGGACTATCTCGACGGTGCTCTCGACGGGTTCGACCTGGTGATCGTCGGGCCCGGGCCCGGGGACCCCCGCGACGACGCCGACCCGAAGATGGCCCGGATCAGGTCGGCCGTCGACCGGCTGCTCGCCCAGGGGCAGCCGTTCCTGGCGGTATGCCTGGGCCACCAGGCGCTCTGCCACCGGCTCGGCATCGCACTGGACTTCAAGGACATCGTCTTCCAGGGCACCCAGTCCCCCGTCGCGATCGGCGGCCGGACCGAACGGGTCGGCTTCTACAACACCTTCGTCGGCCGGGTCGACGGCAGCGACCTGCCGGCGGGCGTCAGCGTCGACGCCGACGAGGCGACCGGCGACATCCACGTGCTGACCGGCCCGCACTACCGGGGCATCCAGTTCCACGCCGAGTCGATCCTCACCGAGCACGGCTACGACCTGATCCACGACCTGGTGCGGGGGCTGCTGCCTGCCGCGAAGGCGGGAGTCGCCGATGACTAGCAGGGCTGGGCGCGTCATGCCGACGTGCCGACGTGCACAAGCCTGAGCGAGTTCCACTCCGCCTACCGCGCCTACCGCGCCTACCGCGCCTACCGCGCCTACCGGATCTCGGCGCTGGCGGGCATCCCCGACGAGCACCACAGCGACGGCTCCGACTTCGACAGGACCTGGGCTGCTCGGGTCGCCTGCTCGCGAGCGGGTTCGCGCCAGCGCCGCCCTCGTCGCCAGGCCCCGGCGTCACTGGATCAGGATCCTTCGGGCTCCCCTGACACCTCCGAGGGTCATGGTCCGCGGGGGGACTCGTCACCCCGGTGACTGTGGACAACTCACCCCCTGGGTCACGATCGGGCAACGGTCCTCGAAACCCCTGTGGAATAGGGCGTTCTGGGCTTCGTCCTGTCGGTGGCGAGTGCTTGGCTTGACTCATGTCCGACGACGTCCTGGCTTCCGATCCACGGCACCGTGTCGCGGCTTTCGTGGCGTCCACCCACGCGGACCTCGACGCGCTGGCGGACGTGTCCCTGTGGTCGATGACCCCGCAGGAGACCGCACCGACGCTGCTCGCCCTGACCCGGTTGAAGGCACGGATCGCCGAGCTCGAGCTCGGCGTGGTCGCGCACGCCGTCACCGTAGAGGTCGGCCTCGCGCAGGGTGCCACCAGTACGTCGAACTGGTGGGCCCACCAGACCAAGATGACCCGACCCGAGGCACACCGACTCACCACACTGGCCTGCCGGTTGGGCGACGCCCGTCAGCCGGTCCGCGCCGCCCTCGCCGCGGGTGAGGTGTTGGCCGACCAGGCGGCGGTGATCGTGGAGGCGGTCGACGCCCTCCCCGCCGACCTCGCCGACGCAGCCGTGGTGGCGCAGGCGGAGGCGGTGCTGCTGGAGTATGCGGCCGAGCACGACGCCAGAGCCCTCCGTGTCCTGGGCCGCCGGATCCTGGACGTGGTCGCGCCCGAGGTCGGCGAGGCCCACGAAGCACGGCTGCTCGCAGGCGAGGAGGCCGAGGCCCGGGCGGCGGCGTCGTTCAGGATGGTCGACGACGGCCACGGCCAGTGTCACGGCCGGTTCAGCGTCCCTTCGCTGCACGGGGCGATGCTGCAGAAGCACCTGATGGCCCTGGCCGCCCGCAGACACCAGGTCGCCGCAGCCGCAGCCGCAGCCGCCGCGGAGCCGGCCGCGACCCGGGACCTGCCGACCCGGCACCGGCTGGGACAGGCGTTCTGCGACTACATAGAGACCCGCCGCGAGGACACGGTGCCCCACGCGGGCGGGGTCCCGGCCACGATCGTGGTCACGATGAGTCTGGACTCCTTGCTCGGTGGCCTCGCGGCCGCGTCGCTGGACACCGGCGGCCGGATCTCCGCCGGCGAGGCCCGCCGGCTCGCCTGCCAGGCGGGCATCATCCCCGCGGTCCTCGGCGGCAAGTCCCAGGTCCTCGACCTCGGCCGCAAGCGCCGCTTCCACACCGAACCCCAGAGGATCGCCCTCGCCCTCCGCGACGGCGGCTGCACCGCTGAGGGTTGTGACAGGCCCCCCGGCATGTGCCACGCCCACCACGACCGACCCTGGCACCAGGGTGGCCACACCGACGTCAAGACCGGCCGCCTCCTCTGCCCCCGCCACCACACCTTGACCCACGACCCCCGTTACACCACCAACCCCACCGCCCACGGCAAGCTCAGATTCATCACGCGGACCTAG
>JBDSLK010000220.1:0-23226 GCA_039916425.1 Nocardioides sp. | reverse complement strand
CTCGCCAGCGGGCTGCGGGGAGCGCGCACCCCGCTGCTGGCACGCACCCTGCAGCACAACCGGGGCGGCGCCGGAGGCTTCCATGACGGCCTGGCCTGGGCGATCGACCGCGGCGCGGACCTGGTCTGGCTGATGGACGACGACGGTCTGCCCGACGCCGACTGCCTCACGACCCTGCTCGCCCACGACGACGACTACGACTTCTGGGGGCCGCTGGTCGCCGACGAGGACCGCCCCGATCAGCTGGTCTTCCCGATCCGGCTCCCCGGCGGGGTCCGCGTGGTCGGCGATATGGCCCAAGTGCGCGCCGCGGCCCGCGGCGGGGTGCTCGCCGACGTGGTCATCCCGTTCAACGGCGTGCTCGTGACCAAGGAGCTCGTGGACCGGATCGGGCTGCCCCGGGAGGAGTTCTTCATCTGGGGCGACGACGTCGAGTACCTCTGGCGGGCCCAGGAGGCCGGCGCCCGGGTCGCCACCGTGGCCGGCGCCCGGGTGCTGCACCCCAGTGTCGGAGAGCTGGGGACGCCCATGATGTGGGGGCGTACGACCTACAACCACAGCCCCAGCGACCTCAAGCACTACTGCATGGCCCGCAACAACCTGGTCAACCTGCGCGACTACCGCGGCAACCTGCACGCGTCGGCGTTCGTGGTGAAGACGGTGTGGTTCTACGCCGTCACCCGGCCCAGCCCGGCCCGGCTCCGGCTGAGCGCCCGGGCGATGCTGGCCGGCCTGCGCGGTGACTTCACCGGCCACCAGAGGTATTTGCGGTGATCGAGCGCGTCGCCGTCGTGGTGGTGACCTACAACCGCGCCGACCTGCTGGTGCGGATGCTCGACGGTCTCGCGGCGCAGACAAGGCGTCCCGACCTGGTGCTGGTCGTCGACAACGCGAGCACCGACCACACCCGGGCGGTGCTGGCCGATCGCCGCGACCTGCCGCTGGAGGCGATGCACCTCACCGCCAACACTGGTGGTGCCGGCGGCTTCCATCGTGGGGTGAAGGACGCCCACGACCGGGGGTTCGACCGCATCTGGCTGATGGACGACGACGTCGTGCCCGCGGTCGACTGCCTCGCCGTGATGATGGCCCAGGACGAGGCGTGCCTGATGGCGGTGCGGGAGGACCGGGCGGGCGTCCTGGTCGAGAAGGCGGCGGTGCGCTTCGACCTCCGCAACCCCCTCGCCCTGAGACCCAAGACCGCCAGTGTCGAGAGCAGCTACCCGAGCCGAGCCGCCATGCCAGAGCGGGTGGAGCTCGAGAACGTCGCCTTCGAGGGGTTCCTGGTCCGCCGCGACGTGATCGACGCGATCGGCCTCCCTGACCCCTCGTACTTCATCTTCTACGACGACGTGGACTTCGCCCTGCGGGCCCGGCGCGCGGGCTTCCGGATCTGGGCGGTCCGCGACGCGGTGCTGGTCCGCCAGCTCCAGTTCGACCAGCAGCACGCGCTCGACACGTGGAAGGGGTACTACATGTACCGCAACCTCTTCACCGTGCACTTCCGCTTCGGCGAGAACGCGCTGGTCCGGGCGAAGCCCTACGCGATCGCGGCCGCGGTCACCGCGCTCAGCCCGCTGCGCGGTGGCCGGGCCGAGGCGCGCAACGTGCTGCGCGCGGTGCGCGACGCCCGCGGGATGCGCCACTCCGGTCCCCCGGTCTGAGCCGATCTGAGCAGGCCCGCGCGCGACCGGACTGCTGCCCCCTGCGGACGAACCCTGGCGCGGCGGGGCCGGCCGCGGCAGATTGGTCCCGTGGACGAACGGGACGGGGCACTGGACCGCGCACACCGGCACGCGGTGACCTGGCTGGACTCCCTCGACACCCGCCCGGTGCCGGCGCGGGCGACCGTCGAGGAGGTCGTGGCTCGCCTCGGCATCGACCTCCCGGACGGACCGACGGACCCTGCCGACGTGGTGGACCTGCTGGCCGAGGCCTCCGAGCCGGGACTGACCGCCATGCCGTCGGGACGGTTCTTCGGCTTCGTGATCGGCGGCACCCACCCGGCGGGGCTCGCCGCCGACTGGCTGGTGAGCGCGTGGGACCAGAACGCCGGCCTCCGCCAGGTGACCCCCGCCCACTCGGCGGTCGAGGACGTCACGAGCGCCTGGCTGCTCGACCTGCTCGGGCTGCCTGTCGGTGCCGCGGTGGGCTTCGTGACCGGCGGCACGATGGCCAACTTCACCTGCCTGGCTGCGGCCCGCGACGAGGTGCTGCGCCGGGCCGGCTGGGACCAGGCCGGCCTCGGGCTCCACGGCGCGCCGGTGGTGCGGGTCCTGGTCGGAGAGGAGCGCCACGACACCGTGGACCTCGTGCTCCGCTACCTCGGCCTCGGCCGCCCGGAGCCGGTCGCCAGCGACGCGCAGGGCCGGCTGGACCCCGGCGCGCTGCGGGCGGCGCTGGCGGCCGGCGACGGTGGCCCCACCATCGTCTCGCTGCAGGCCGGCAACGTGCACTCCGGCGCCTTCGACCCGTTCGCCGACGCCGTCGCGGCGGCGCACGAGCACGGCGCGTGGGTCCACGTCGACGGCGCCTTCGGGCTCTTCGCTGCGGCCTCCGACGCGCTCCGACCCCTGACGGCGGGCTACGGGGGAGCCGACTCGTGGGCGACCGACGCCCACAAGACCCTCAACGTGCCCTACGACTGCGGCCTCGCCATCGTGGCCGACCCGGGCGCGCTGCGCGCGGCGATGAGCATGCACGGCGACTACCTGATCCACGACGCCGGCGGCGACCCGTTCGAGAAGGTCCCCGAACTGTCCAGGCGGGCCCGGGCGGTCCCGGTCTGGGCGGTGCTGCGTGCCCTCGGACGGACCGGCGTGGCCGACCTGGTCGAGCGGCTCGCCCGCCAGGCGCGGTCGCTCGCCGACGGGGCCGCGCAGATCGAGGGGGTCGAGGTCCTCAACGACGTCGTGTACACCCAGGTGTGCCTCTCCTTCGGCAGCGACGAGCGCACCGTCGAGGTCGTGCGCCGGGTGCTGGAGGACGGCACCGCCTGGATGTCGGGCTCACGCTGGCGCGGCCGGGCCGTGCTGCGGATCTCGGTCAGCAACTGGTCGACCAGCGACGCCGACGTCGAGCGCAGCCTGGACGCCCTGCGACGGGCCGCGGTGTGAGCAACCCGGCGGGGCGGTGGATGCGGCCCCCCACGCCCCGATCCGTAGACTGGTCCATCGCGTCCACCCCCAAGGAGATTGCTGCGTGTCCACCCCTGACCTCGTCGTCGTCGGCTCCGGCTTCTTCGGCCTCACCATCGCCGAGCGTTGTGCCAGCGAGCTCGACCTGAAGGTCCTCGTCATCGAGCGTCGCTACCACCTCGGCGGCAACGCCTACAGCGAGAAGGACCCGGAGACGGGGATCGAGGTGCACAAGTACGGCACGCACCTCTTCCACACCTCCAACAAGCGGGTCTGGGACTACGTCAACCGCTTCACCGACTTCACCGGCTACCAGCACCGGGTGTTCGGCAAGTACCAGGGGCAGGTCTACTCGCTGCCCATGAACCTGGGCCTGATCAACCAGTTCTTCGGCAAGTCCCACACCCCGGACGAGGCCCGTGCCCTGATCGCCGAGCAGGCCGCCGAGATCGAGACCGGCACGGCGAGGAACCTCGAGGAGAAGGGGATCTCCCTGATCGGCCGCCCGCTCTACGAGGCCTTCATCAAGGGCTACACGGCCAAGCAGTGGCAGACCGACCCCACCGAGCTCAGCGCGGACATCATCACCCGCCTCCCCGTGCGCTACACCTTCGACAACCGCTACTTCAACGACACCTACGAGGGCCTGCCGGTCGACGGCTACACCGCGTGGCTCGAGCGGATGGCCGACCACCCCAACATCGAGGTGCGCGTCGACACCGACTTCTTCGACCCCGAGAAGTTCGACGCCGACGCCTACAAGGGCACGGTCCCGATCGTCTACACCGGACCGGTCGACGAGTACTTCGGGCACTCCGAGGGCCGGCTGTCGTGGCGCACCGTCGACCTGGAGGCCGAGACCCTCGACGTCGACGACTTCCAGGGCACCGGCGTGGTCAACTACAACGACCAGGAGGTGCCCTTCACGAGGATCCTGGAGTTCAAGCACCTGCACCCCGAGCGCACCTACCTGCCGGGCAAGACGATCGTCGTCCACGAGTACTCCCGGTTCGCCGAGGACGACGACGAGCCCTACTACCCGACCAACACCGCCGAGGACCGCGCGAAGCTGCGGAAGTACCGCGACCTGGCGAAGGAGGAGCCGATGGTGCTGTTCGGGGGCCGTCTCGGCACCTACAAGTACCTCGACATGCACATGGCCATCGGCTCCGCCTTGTCGATGTACGACAACGTGCTGCGGCCGCACTTCGCCGAAGGCGCACCGCTGACCAGTGGGGGAGTGGACGAATGACTGTCACCCAGGACACCGTGATCAGGCTGCTCCAGCGCCAGGTCTTTCCGCTCGACAAGGACACGGGGGTCTTCCCGCTCTACGTCGACCTCGACGAGGCCAAGCTGGACGCCGACCGCTACGAGATCGGCGGCAACAAGGCCGCCAAGGACCTCAACAACGCGGCCGTCCGCCAGTCCACCTCGACCGGTCGCAAGCTGCACCCCGACCAGATCCTGTCGCGCACCTCGCTGCGGATCCCGCAGGGACAGACCATCTCGTTCGGGACCTACTTCAACGCGTTCCCGGCGTCGTACTGGCGACGCTGGACCGTCGTCGAGGACGTCGTCCTCGACCTGGTTGTCCACGGGCGCGGCACCGTGGTGACGGTCTACAAGTCGATGTCGCGCGGGCACTCCCAGCGCGTCGAGTCGGTCACGGTGGACGAGTCCGGCGAGGGCGCGTTCACCTTCGACCTGCCGCTGGCCCCCTTCGTGGACGGCGGCTGGTACTGGTACGACGTCGTCGCGGGCGACGAGGACGCGGTCGTCGAGTCCGCCGAGTGGTCGGCCGAGGTCCCTGCCGACCGTGCCGACCACGGCACGGCCGACATCTGCATCACCACCATGAACCGCCCGGACTTCTGCGCCAAGCTGATCGGCCAGCTGGCCGACGACGAGGTGCTGCGGCCCTACCTCGACACGGTCTTCGTGATGGAGCAGGGCACCAAGCGGGTCGTCGACTCCGAGCACTTCCCAGCCGCGGCACAGGCGCTCGGCAGCACCCTGCGGGTCCTCGAGCAGGGCAACCTCGGCGGGTCCGGCGGCTACGCCCGCGGACAGCTCGAGTCGGTGCGCAAGGGCACCGCGACGTACGCGTTGATGATGGACGACGACGTGATCTGCGAGCCGGAGGGTGTCATCCGGGCGATCACGTTCGGCGACCTGGCCAAGCGTCCGACGATCGTCGGCGGCCACATGTTCAACATCTACAGCCGTGCGCGCCTGCACTCGTTCGGCGAGATCGTGCAGCCGTGGCGCTTCTGGTGGCAGACCCGGCTCGACGGCTTCAGCGACTGGGACTTCGCCGCCCGCAACCTGCGCTCGTCGCGGTGGTTGCACAAGCGTGCCGATGTCGACTTCAACGGCTGGTTCATGTGCCTGATCCCGCGCCTGGTGCTCGACGAGGTCGGTCTCTCGTTGCCGCTTTTCATCAAGTGGGACGACTCGGAGTTCGGCCTGCGCGCCAAGGCGGCGGGCTACCCCACGGTGACGTTCCCCGGCGCCGCGGTCTGGCACATCCCCTGGACCGACAAGAACGACGGCGTGGACTGGCAGTCCTACTTCCACCAGCGCAACCGCTTCGTCGCCGCCCTGCTGCACTCGCCCTACGAGCGCGGCGGGCGGATGGTGCGAGAGAGCTTCAACCACCAGGTCAAGCACCTCGCATCGCTGCAGTACTCCACCGCCGAGCTGCGCCACCTCGCCCTGGAGGACGTGCTGGCCGGCCCCGGTCGGCTCCACGAGGACCTGCCGACCAAGCTCGCCGAGGTCAATGCCTTCCGCAAGCAGTTCACCGACGCGCAGCTGCACGCCGACCGTGACGACCTGCCTCCGGTGCGCCGCAAGAAGCCGCCCAAGAAGGGGAAGAGCGACATCGAGATCCCCGGCCGCCTGAGCAGCCTGGTCGCCGCCGGGCTGGCCCCGCTGCGCCAGCTGCGCCCCGCCCGGTCGATGGCCAAGGAGTTCCCCGAGGCCGAGCTGACCGCGATGGACTCGGCTTGGTTCAACCTGGTCAAGTACGACTCCGTCGTGGTGTCGATGAACGACGGCGCCTCGGTCGCGCTCTACCAGCGCGACCCCGCGCTCTACCGGGACCTGCTGCGGCGGACCACCGAGATGCACCTGCGTCTCCACCGCGAGTGGCCCCGGTTGGCCGCGGAGTACCGTGCGGCGCTCGGCGACATCACCTCGCCCGAGGCGTGGGAGAAGACCTTCGCTCCCTACCGCGACGCCCCGACGGAGCACGCCGACCATGGCTGAGCGGGTCGCGGTCCGGCACGACCTCGAGCACGTCCCTCTCAGTCCGCCGTCGGCTACCAGCGGCCTGCTGGAGGCGTTCCGGCGCCGCTACCTGCTGCGGCTGATGGTGCGCCGGGAGATCCAGGCCCGCTACGCGCGGTCGCTCTTCGGGCTGGCCTGGTCCTACATCAACCCCACGGTGCGGTTCTTCACCTTCTACTTCGTCTTCGGCATCGTGATCGGTCGCGGGCAGGGCGTGGAGAACTTCGCGATCCACCTGTTCGCCGGGATGGTGCTGGTCCACTTCTTCACCGAGACCGTCACCTCGGGCACCCGCTCGATCCTCTCCAACAAGGGCGTCGTGCAGAAGATGGCGATGCCGCGAGAGCTGTTCCCGTTCGCTTCGATGCTGGTCTCCCTCTATCACACCATCCCGCAGCTGGTGATCCTCACGATCGCCTGCCTGGCGACGGGCTGGCAGCCCGACGCGGAGGGCTTCGCGGCCGCCCTGCTCGGCTTCGTGCTCGTGCTGCTGCTCGGCACCGCGCTGGCGCTGATGTTCTCGGTGTTCAACGTGCTGCTGCGTGACTTCGGTCGGATCGTGCAGACCTTCATCAACATGGTGCCGTTCGCGGTCCCGATGATGTACCCCTACGCGATCATCACCGAGCGCTTCGGGACCGGCACGATCCATACGATCTACATGGCCAACCCCGTCGCCGAGGCGGTCCTGCTGATCCAGCGTGGGTTCTGGTGGACGACCACCGACGAGTCGCTGGAGGCGAACTTCCCGCCCGACCTGTGGCAGCGCGGCTTCATCATGCTGGGCGTCTGCCTGGTGCTGCTCGCGGTCGCGCAGTGGGTGTTCTCCCGCCTCGAGGGCAAGGTCCCGGAGCTGCTGACATGAGCCGCCGGACACCGCAGGTCGCGCCGTGGTGACCTCGATCCTGGTCGACAACGTGTCGAAGGAGTTCTCCCTCCAGTACCACCGCACCCTCAAGCAGGTGATGGTCGCCAAGGCGAGGCGGCAGACGATCAGCGACACCTTCTGGGCCCTCGACGGGGTCTCCTTCGAGGTCGAGCAGGGTGAGTCGATCGGGCTGATGGGCCTCAACGGCTCGGGCAAGAGCACACTCCTGAAGCTGATCTGCGGAGTAATGAAGCCCGACAGCGGCAGCGTGCTGGCCCGGGGACGCATCTCGGGACTAATCGCGACCGGTGCGGGCTTCCACCAACAGCTCACCGGTCGCGAGAACATCTACATGAACGCCGCCATCCTCGGCATGTCCGAGCAGGAGACCGACGAGAAGTTCGACGACATCGCCTCCTTCGCCGACGTGGGCCGGTTCTTGGACACCCCGGTCGGCAACTACTCCTCGGGCATGTTCGCCCGCCTCGGCTTCTCCGTGGCGGTGCACGTCGACTGCGACATCTTCGTCGCCGACGAGGTCCTCGCGGTGGGGGACCGGCCCTTCAAGAAGAAGTGCATGCGGCGCATGCAGGAGATCCGCGACAGCGGGATCACGATGTTCTACGTGAGTCACGCGGCGGGCTCGGTGAAGAAGATGTGCGACCGGGTGATCGTCTTGGAGTCCGGCCGGGTCGGCTACGACGGCGACGTCGAGGAGGGCATCAAGTTCCTCCACTACGACGACTCCGACGACGAGCCGGACGCCGAGGAGATGGCCGACGAGGAGATCGCCTCCGACATCTGAGGCGACGCTGTCGGTGGTCGCGGTGCGGGGTTTCGAGGCTCGTCGCTGGCGTTCCTCATCCGAACCGGCAGAGAAATCTTGGGCGTGTCGGCGTGTCGAGTGGAAATTACACGTTTGTAGTTACTCAGTTCCTCTTCCGTGGCCAGTGTGACTGGTGTGAAACTTGCAACTCCTGTGAATCACTTCCCCACTGGAGTTGTCTCGAATGCGCGCATCCCAGGCCAGGTACGTCACCGCCTGCCAGCAGCTGCTGGCTCTCGGGCTGGTGCTCGCTGCGCTGACCCCTGCCGCCGGTGTCGTCAGCCTCGACGTGGTCGGCCCCGCCGCCGCCCCCGCCGCCCCCCTCTCGCTCTCCGCCTACACCGGTCCGTCCTCCCAGGCCGGGACCGTCGCCACCGCTCCGGTGGACCCGCACGTCGCCGAAGTGCAGCTGACCGCCCCCCGGGGCTCACGGACGGCGATGTCCCACCCGCTGCGGGCGCGCACCATGCGTCTGGCCCGCCCGGGCCTCACGCGTGTCGTCAGCGCGCCGCAGCGGGTGCTCGGCTACGGCACCGTCGGCGTTACCTGGGACCCCAGGGACGAGTTCGCCGACGGTGCCATCTCCGTGCAGGCCCGCACCAGGACCGAGGGCAGGTGGTCGGGCTGGACCTCCGTCCCCTACGACGCCGAGCACGGCCCCGACCCGGGCAGCGCCGAGGCGCGGCACTCCCGTGCCGGCACGGACCCGCTGCTCATCGGCCACGTCGACCGGGTGCAGGTGCGCTCGACCTCGCCCGCGGCCGCTCCGGCCGACATGCGGCTCGCCGTGATCGGCCCGGGCGCCGCGAAGGTCACCACCACGACCGCCCGGCCGGCGATCGACACCGCCGCGCTGCCCTCGGGCAGGGCCCTCCTGCGATCGGAGGCGAGCGCTGTCAGCGAGGGCGCCGCGGCGTACACCCCGATGCCGAGCGTCTTCTCCCGCGCCCAGTGGGGCGCCGACGAGGGCATGCGCGATGCCGGCTCGCTGCGCTACTACGAGGTGCACGCGGGCTTCGTGCATCACACGGTCAACGCCAACACCTACACCGAGGCCGAGGTGCCGGCGCTGATGCGCAGCATCTACGCCTACCACACGCGGTCGCGCGGCTGGAGCGACATCGGCTACAACTTCCTCGTCGACCGGTTCGGCCGGGTCTGGGAGGGCCGCTACGGCGGCGTCGACCGCCCGGTGGTCGGCGCCCATACGCTCGGCTACAACGAGTACTCCTTCGCCATGTCGGCGATCGGCAACTTCGAGACCGTCCAGCCCAGCGACGCGGTGCTGCGCGCCTACGGTGCGGTGTTCGCCTGGAAGCTCTCCCTGCACGGCGTGGACGCCGCCTCGACCTCCCAGGTGGTCGGCGCCAAGACCTTCCAGGCCATCAACGGGCACCGGGACGCCGGCCAGACCGCGTGTCCCGGCAAGTACCTCTACGCTCAGCTCCCGCTGATCCGGCAGTACGCCGCCGCGGGCCAGGTCGGCTGGGCCGGGCGAGAGCTGGAGTCCAACCTCGTCGGCAGCCCCAACCCCGACATCGTGGTCCGGAGAGCCAGCGACTCGCGGATCTTCGTGATCCCGACCCAGGGGAGCGGGCAGCCGATCGGCGCCCCCGTCGACACCGGCGTCACCCTCGCCGACGCCAGGTCCCTGCTCAACGTGGGCGACTGGGACCGCGACGGCTACGGCGACTTCATGGTCAACAACGCCGACGACACCGTCTACCTGTTCCGCGGAAACGGCCAGGGCCAGTTCGCCGGTCCCTATCCCATCGCCTCGGGCTTCGGCGGGGTGCGGCTGCTGGCCGCGGTCGGCGATGTCACCGGTGACGGGTGGCCCGACCTGATGGGGCAGCCGCGCAAGGCCGCGATGAGGATCTATCCCGGCGCCGGGATGAGCGGCCTCGGCGCCAGCTACGTCGCCTTCTCCAAGGTCAAGGCCCAGCACCAGGTCGGCATCGGGCGCATGGACGGTGACGGCGCCCCCGACAGCATCTTCCGGGTGAAGAAGAACCTGGTGCTCTACCGCGGCAACGGTCCCGGCGGCCTTACCGCCCCCGGCACCAAGGTCCGCGGCCGGCTCTCCGGCTTCGACTGGACGATCGGCGTGAGCGACCTCGACCTCAGCGGCCACTCCGACGTGCTGCTGCGGAAGAAGACGACCGGTCAGCTGTTCGTGCTCCCGGGCAACGAGAAGCGGTTCGGCAAGCCCGTGCTCCTCGGCGAAGGGATGAACATCTACGACCTGGCGGACTGACGGGCCGTGGCCCGCTCGGCGGCGTACGTCGCCGCGAGCCGGTCGGCGTCCGCCCGCACGACCAGGACGATGGAGCCGTCGCGCGCGAGCGGCTCCACGAAGGAGGCCAGACCGGAAGGGGAAGCCGGGCCGGTCTCCGTGAGAAGGCGGCCGCCGCCGGTGAAGCCCACGCCCTCGGGCAGGCTCCCGGCGGTGGCCGCCCCCACGAGCTCCTCCTGCGTCCTGCCGGGCACCGCGAGGTCGGCGCCGGTCGGCGGGTCCCAGGGCACGAACGAGTCGGGCTGACCCCAGACCTCGACCCCGAAGTCGAGCACCCCCGCCGGCAGCGGCCCGGGGAACCGCACCCCCAGCGGCAGCAGGGCGGAGGCCACCACCGGTCGGCCGGCCGCTTCCGCGGACCACCGGTCCACGTCGTCGGGGCCGCAGACCACGGCATCGGCGGCGCCGTCCTCCTCGTCGAAGACGACCGTGAGCCCCACCGTCCAGGCGGCACCGAGGAAGACCGGCGCCAGCCAGTGCGTGGGCAGGTCCACCAGCAGCCGGTCGCCGCGGGTCAGGTCGCACTCCTCGACGAGCAGGGAGGCCGTCTTGGCCACCCAGTTGGCGTACGTCGCCACCGACAGCTCGGTGCGCTCGCCGGTCGCCCCGTCGTAGAACGTGAGGAGCGGCCGGCCCGGACCGGTGCGCAGGCGACCCGCGAGGACGGCGGCGAAGGTGGTCATCGGGCCAGCCTACGGAGCCGAGTAGCGTCACCGACCATGAGCGACACCTTCTGGGCCGTGGTGCCCGCCGGCGGCGCCGGCACCAGGCTGTGGCCGCTGTCGAGGGCCGCCGCCCCCAAGTTCCTCCACGACCTGACCGGGTCGGGCCGCACCCTGCTCCAGGCGACGATCGACCGGCTGGCCCCGCTCGCCGACGACCGCTTCCTCGTGGTGACCGGGCGCAAGCACCTCGAGGCCGTCACCGCCCAGCTGCCCGAGGTCGACCCCCACGGCATCCTCGCCGAGCCCTCGCCCCGGGACTCGATGGCCGCGATCGGCCTGGCCGCGGCGGTGCTGGAGCGTCGCGACCCCACGGCCGTGCTGGGTGCCTTCGCTGCCGACCACGTGGTCGCCGACCCCGAGGCCTTCCGGGCGTGCGTCCGGCTCGCCGCCGAGGTGGCCCACGACGACTGGCTGGTCACGATCGGCATCGATCCGACCCACGCCGCCACCGGGTTCGGCTACCTCCGTCTCGGCGACGTCCTTCCCGACCATCCGGGCGCGCACGCCGTCGAGAAGTTCGTCGAGAAGCCGTCCGCGGCGGTGGCGGCCGACTACCTGGCCTCGGGCCGCTACCGATGGAACGCCGGGATGTTCGTGGTCCGGCCCACCGTGCTGCTCGACCTGCTCGCGGCCAACCACCCGGTGTTCGCCGCCGCCCTGCGTGGCATCGCGGCCGATCCCTCGACGCTGGCCGAGGTCTGGCCGACGCTGCCCCGGATCGCCATCGACCACGCGGTGGCCGAGCCCGCCGGCGAGGCGGGACGCGTGGCCGTGGTGCCGGGGTCGTTCGGCTGGGACGACATCGGCGACTTCGCGTCGCTCGCCTCGATCCTGGGCGACCCCCACGCGCTGACCGTGGTCGGTGACCCCGGCCTGGTCCGGTCCATCGACGCCACCGGGCTGGTGCTGCCGCACGGCGGCCGCACGGTCGCGGTGATCGGCCTCGACGACGTCGTCGTGGTCGACACCGGCGACGCGCTGCTGGTCACGACGACGGCCCGGGCCCAGGACGTCAAGGCGATCGTCACCGCGCTCCAGGTCTCGGACCCCGGCCTGACCTGAGCGGAGTGGGCGGGGTCAGATCGCGTCCGGCTCCGGAGAGTCGACGTAGGGGTAGTCGGTCATGAACGTCTCGACCTCGGCGCCGCTGGGAGCCGAGCAGTACTGCCACACCCCGACCTGCTCACCGGTCGCGCCGTCGCCGGTGCCACCGATCGACCAGTGCGTCAGGGCGATGTGCTGGCCGTCGGGGAACGGGTCGCCGTCCTCGGAGGTCCACGGCGCGGCCTTGAACTTGTTGCGGTAGTTGCCGTCGTCGCCCTCGAACTTGGTGGCGATCGCCCGGATGTCGCTGACCATGTCGGCGTCGTCGGCCGCGGTCTCGTCGTACCAGAGGATCGTGTAGCCGTGCTCCATGTTGTGGATCAGCTTGCCGACCTCGGGGCGGTCGCTGGTCGCGTAGAACTTGCGGTCGATCGGCTCCCACACGTCGTAGTGCTGGCCGAAGGCCGGCGGGGCGTCCTCCAGCGTGAGCGGCGTGCCGACGGCCACGTGGTCCTGGCCGCCGTCCGCGGGCTTGGTGACGACGTCCTGGCAGGCCGACGCCGCGGCGCCGATCTCGCTCAGGCCGGGCAGGCTGCGCTGGGTCCACCACTGCTTGACCGGGCCGTAGGCCGCGGCGCCGACGATGAGCAGCGCGACGACCACGCACACGCCGACGATCCGCAGGCCGCGACTGCGCTCGGACGCCTTCTGCTGCGCGAGCATCTTGTCAACGGTCGCCTGGCGCCCGGTCTTCTCGGACTTGCTGATCTTGGCCACGTGGGGATTCCTCGCCTGTGCAACGGGTACGTCGAGGGGTGAGTCTACGGACCCGTCGGTCGCCATTCGTGCCGGACACCGGATTCGGCCGGACCAGTCGCCTCCCAGCCGCAGGCGAAGAGCAGCGGAGCCACGCGCGGGTCCGGGCCCACCTCGACCACGAGCGGGCCGGTCACCACGACCTCGACGGGAGGCGTCGCGCCGTCCAGCAGCCGTGCCAGCAGGTCGAGGACCTCCTCGGTGCTGGCCGTCGCCCCGAAGCCGCTCCGGTCCGCCGCCCGGCCGGTGAGGGCCCACACGACCGCCTCGCGGGCGCCGTACCCGAACAGGTCGCCGACCTCCGGCCGGACCAGGGCGGCGGCGCCGGGGCCGTGCTCGCCGGTTGGCAGCACCCAGGCCCCGAGCCCGCGTACCACCGCGAACGGCCGCCCGCCGAGCTTGCCCGCCACCAGGTCGGCCGCGCCCGCGATCTCGTCGGCGACAGCGGGGGCGGTGACCGCCAGCTCGTGACCGTACGCGTCGACCAGGCCGCGATGGTCGATCGCGACCGGGATGCCGGCCGCGCCGATGGCGATGTCGGTCTGCCCCTCGCGCCAGGCTCGGCCGGCGCTGTCGGTGATCACCACCGCGACGTCGCGTCCGGTGACCTCGCGCAGCCGGACCCGGAGGTCCCGGGCCGAGGCGTCGGGATCCTCGGGGAGCAGCACCACGTGACCGGCCTCCACGTTGGAGGCGTCGATCCCGGCCGCGGCCATGGTGAGGCCGTGGCGGGTGCGCACGATCGAGGTCGGTCCCCGGCGGGCGACCACCCGCACCGTCTCGCCGGCCAGCGCGCCCTCGCGGTCGCCCGGCACCACCCGGCCCTCGGCCTTGCTCACCACCTTGCTGGTCACCACGACCACGTCACCGTCGGCCAGCGGCTCGGTCAGCAGCGGGACGAGCAGGGCGACGAGGTCGTCGCCGGCGCGCACCTCCGGAGCACCGTCCGGCGCCCAGACGGTCAGCGTCACGAGACCAGGTCCACGGCCGCCCGGGCCATGGCCGCGGTGGCGTCGTGGTCGGTCATCATCAGGGGCACCGCCCGGCAGGCGATGCCGGCCGCCTCGACGCCGGCGACCTGGTCGGCGTCGACGGTGTCGACGAGCCAGCCGTCCAGCACGCCGCCTTCATCCCGCGCGCCGTAGTGCCGGGCCACCCCGCCGGCGGAGACCTCGACGCCGATGGCGGTGAGCAGCTGCTGGGCCATCCCGCGCACGTGGCGCCCGCCGACGATAGGGGACAGGCCGACGACGCGGGCGGGTGTGTCCCGCAAGGCCTCGCGCACCCCGGGCACGCCGAGGATCGTGCCGACGGAGACGACCGGGTTGGACGGGGGCACGACGACCACGTCGGCGGTGGCGATCGCCTCGACGACGCCGGGTGCGGGGGTCGAGTCGTCGAGCCCGACCACGACCACCGCCTCGGCGGGCACGTCGGCCCGCAGCCGCACCCAGTACTCCTGGAAGTGCACCACCCGTCGCCCGCTGGGGGCCGCGGGATCGGCGATCGCGACGTGGGTCTCGACCCGGTCGTCGCTCATCGGCAGCAGCCGGACGCCCCGCCCCCAGATCGGGCTGAGCCAGCGCCGGCAGAGCGCCTCGGTCACCGCGGAGAGGGGGTAGCCCGACTCCAGCATCCGGGTGCGCATCAGGTGGGTTGCGATGTCACGGTCACCCAGCCCGAACCACGGGGCCTCGGCGCCGTACGCCGCCAGCTCCTCCTTGACGCTCCACGTCTCGTCGCGGCGTCCCCAGCCGCGGACGGGATCGATCCCGTCGCCGAGGGTGTACATCACGGTGTCGAGGTCCGGGCAGATCTTCAGCCCGTGCAGCCACAGGTCGTCGGCGGTGTTGGCGATCACCGTGACCTCGGCGGGGCCTGGCTCGAGCCGGGCGTGGAGGAGGCCCTGGAGGAACCGCGCGCCGCCCATGCCACCGGACAACACCGTGATCGGGACGGGCGAGGAGTCCTCGGACGGCGACCGCATGCGCACACCCTGCCGCACCGACCGGGGAAGGCCCGCGGCGGGAGCGGGTTTTATAGCAGATGGAATCTTGACTTTCGGGTACGACAGGCATGTAATTCCCTTAGTGTTCTTCACATCGAGGATCACGGGTCGAAAGGGCGAAGCTGTGAGGGAACTGTTTCTTCTCGAACCAGACGCCGACGAGGCGGGCTGGCAGGACCGCGCCCTGTGCGCGCAGACCGACCCCGAGGCGTTCTTCCCCGAGAAGGGGGGATCGACCCGGGAGGCCAAGAAGGTGTGCCTCACCTGCGAGGTGCGCAACGACTGCCTCGAGTCCGCGCTCATGAACGACGAGCGCTTCGGCATCTGGGGTGGCCTCTCCGAGCGCGAGCGCCGCAAGCTCAAGAAGCAAGCGGTCTGAGACCCAGGCCACCCCGTCCTCGATTGGCCGACGCGGGGGGGCCCCTGGCTACGCTGCCCCGGTGTCGGTCACGGTGGTTCTCGTCAGCCACGGCGGCGCCCGTTGGCTGCCCGCCGTGCTGGACGGGATCCGTCAGCAGACCCGCACCCCCGACCGGGTGGTCGCGGTCGACACCGGCAGCCGGGACGACAGCCTCGCGCTGCTGACTGCGGCGCTCGGCGCCGACGCGATCCGCACGGCCGGGCGGCAGACCTCCTTCGCCGAGGCCGTCGACCTCGGGCTCGCGCTCGCCGACGAGACCGGCCCGGCGCAGGCCTCCGAGTGGGTCTGGCTGCTCCACGACGACGCCAAGCCGGCCCCCGACGCCCTGGACGCCCTGCTCGCCGCCGCCGAGGCCGACCCGGGCGCCGACATCCTCGGCCCCAAGCTGCGCGAGTGGCCCTCGCTGCGCCGCCTTCTGGAGGTCGGGGTGACGCTGTCGGCCACCGGCCGTCGCGAGACCGGCCTCGAGCGCGGGGAGTACGACCAGGGCCAGCACGACGACGTACGCCGCGTGCTCGCCGTCAACACCGCCGGGATGCTGGTGCGGCGGCGGACCCTCGACGAGCTCGGGGGCTTCGAGCGGGCGCTGCCCATCTTCGGCAACGACATCGACTTCGGGTGGCGCGCCGCCGCCGCCGGCCGGGCCACCCTGGTGGTGCCCCAGGCCGTGGTGTTCCACGCGGAGGCCGCCCACCGGGGGAGCCGACGCACGTCGCTGACGGGCCGCCACACCCACTACCAGGAGCGGCGGGCCGCCCTGTTCACCTTGTTGGCCAACAGTCCGACCCGGACGCTGCCGCTGCGGATCGTCCGGCTCGCCCTCGGCACCCTGCTCCGGGTCCTCGGCTTCCTGCTGGTGCGCTCGGTCGGTGAGGCCCTCGACGAGCTGGCCGCGCTGGTGTCGCTCTACTCCCGGCCCGGCCAGGTCATCGCCGCCCGCCGGGCGCGCCGGCCGCTGGCCACCACCGACGCGCGCGAGGTCGCGCCGCTGCTGGCGCCGTGGTGGCTGCCCTACCGGCACGGCCTCGACGTCGTCTCCGACCTCGCCGCCGCCGCCAGCAACCAGGCCCAGGACGTCGCCGAGCGCCGCCGCGCCGTGGCCGCCGCCCAGGCGCCGCCGCCCGTCACCTCCCCGGCGGGACGGCGGCCGGCGGCCCACGGCGACCAGGACGACCAGGACGACTTCCCTCCCGACACCGGGCTGCTGCAGCGCTTCCTGACCGACCCGGTGGCGCTCGGCGTGGCCGGCTTCGTGCTGGCGGTGCTGGTGGGCACCCGCCAGGCCTGGGGCACCGTGTCGGGCGGCGCGCTCGCCGCCGTCCCCGCCGGTGCGGCCGACTGGTGGCGCCTCTACACCGAGCACTGGCACCCGCTCGCCCTCGGGAGCGACGTGCCCGCGCCCCCGTCCCTCGCGCCGCTCGCGCTGCTCGCCTCGGTGGTCGGCGGCCCCGCGACGGCGGTCAGCCTGGTCCTCGTCGGCGCCGTGCCGGCGGCCCTGTGGGGCGCCTGGCGGCTGCTGCGCGTGGTCGGCCGGTTCCTGGTGCCGGGCGGCATGCCCCGGTGGCTGCTCGCCGCGGGCGCCACGACCTACGCTCTGGTCCCGGTCGTGGCGGGCGCCTGGGGTGAGGGCCGGCTCGGTCAGGTCGTGGTCGCCGCGACGCTGCCCTGGCTCGTCCACGCCTCCCTCGGCTTCGCCGACCCCGAGCGCGACCGACGGTGGCGGGCGGCCTGGCGCACCGGGCTGCTCCTGGCCCTGGCGACGGCGTTCGGCCCGGCGCTCTTCTTCTTCTGGCTGCTGGCCACGCTGGCCGTGCTCGGGCTGGGCCTGGCGTTCAGCCGGGCTCTGGTCACCGACCGGTCCGTCTACGGACCGCTGCTGGTCGCGCCCGCGGTGGCCCCCGTCCTGCTCGCCCCGTGGTGGCTGCCGATGCTCCTCGTCGGTCGGCCCGGGGGTCTGCTGCTCGATCCCGGTCGGCTGCCGGTGTCGCCTGCGGACCTCGACAACCTCCTCCTCGGCAGGCTCGACGGTGCCGGCGCGCCGCTGTGGTGGGCGGTGCCGCTCGTCGTGGTGGCCGTGCTCGCCCTCGCGCCCCGCCTCTCGCGCACCCCGGCCCTGGTCGGCTGGGCCGCCGCCCTCATCGCCGCGGTCACCGCCCTCCTCGTCGCCCTGCCCACCGTCACGGTCGCCGGCGCCGACCTGCACCCGAGCGCGGCGGCCCTGATCCCGGTGGTCCAGGGGGCGCTGGTCGTGGCGGCCGTCAGCGGTGGCTTCGCGGTGGTCCGCAGCGGCTGGTTCGCCGGCGACGGATGGCCCCACCGGCTCGTCGTCCTGCCAGTGACGCTGGCCCTCGTGGTGCCGGCCGCCGGCGTGCTCTGGTTCGCCTCCGGCGACCACGGGAGCCTGGGGGACGATGAGGTGTCGGACATCCCGGCGTACATGGGCCAGAGCTCGGAGCTCGGCGCGGAGCACGGCGTGCTGGTCGTGCGCGGCGACGTGGAGAGCGGCCTGACCTACCTGGTGCGGCGCGGCGACGGCGACACGGTCGGCGAGGCCGAGGTGCTCGCGCTCACCCCGGCCGACGACGGCTTCTCCGAGACACTGCGCACCCTGGTGTCACGCCCCACGCCGGAGACGGTGAGCGAGCTGGCCGCCCGCGGCGTGGAGTACGTCGTGCTGCCGGCGCCGGCCGACGGCCGGCTCGCCGCCCAGCTCGACGCCACCGTCGGCCTCGACCAGGCCTCCGCGGAGAACCGCGCGACCCGGGCCTGGAAGGTCGACGAGCCCCCGGCGGCCGACGCCGTCGCCGGCCCCGGCTCCACGCTGCGCACGGTGCTGCTGGTCCTCCAGCTGCTCGCCGTGGTCGTCATCGCCGTGCTCTGCGGCCCGACCTGGCGGGAGAAGCGCCGATGAGCACCCCGACGAGCGGTCGTCGCACGGCCGAGGCCTCGCGCCGGCCCGTGGCCCCGGCGCTGGTGCTCGCCGTGCTGCTGCCGCTGGTGACCGTGGGCACGCTCGCGCTCGTGCCCACCGGCGGCACCGCGAACACCCCCGGCCCCCCGGAGCTGACCGAGCTCACGCGCACCAGCCTGGGCTGCCCGGCATCCCACGGCGCGAACCGCAGCGTCGTCGTCGGCAGCGCGACCGCCGACGAGGACGGCCAGGTCAGCCTCGACCCCCTCGACGGGGCGCCGCGCGACGTCGACACGCAGGCCTCCCGGCTCCTCGAACGCACGCTCCCCGGCGCCACCGTGGTCACGGGCGAGGATGACTGGGCGCCCGGGCTGTTCGCGGCCCGCCTCGGTGTCGGAGCCGCCGTCGCCTGTGAGGCTCCCGCTCCCGAGGCCTGGTTCACCGGGGTCGGGGCCCGGCCCCAGCACTCCTCGGTGGTGGAGCTGGTCAACCCCGACCCCGGTCCCGCCATCGCCGACCTGGCTGTCCTGGCCCCGTCCGGGCCGCTCGACGTCCCCGCCGTCCGCGGCATCCGCGTCCCCGGACGCAGCAGCATCCAGCTCGACCTGGCGCAGATCGTCCCGCGCCGCACCGAGCTCGCCGTGCAGGTCGTGGTCTCGCGCGGTCGCCTGGTCAGCGCGGTCTGGGACACCGTCGCCGAGCTCGGGGCCGGTCCCGCCGAGTCCGACTGGGTGCCCACCCAGGCGGCGCCGGCGACCTCCGGCCTGCTGCTCGGCCTCCCGACCGGCCCCGGCTCCCGCCAACTCACCATCGCCAACGGCGGCACCGACGAGGCGCGCGTGGACGTGCGCATCGTGGCCCCCGAGAGCACCTTCGACCCCGAGGGGATCGACGAGATCCGTGTCCCGCCGGGCTCGATCCAGTCCATCTCCCTCGACGCGGTGCTCGCGCCCGAGGTCCGGGCCGGAGCGACGGGACTGCTCGTCGAGGCCACCCACCCGGTGTCCGCGTCGGTGCGCTCGTCGGTCGGCGGCGACCTCAGCCACACGGTCGCCGCGACACCCGTGCGCCGGCAGGCCGCGGCCGCCGTGCCCCTCGGGCGGGCCCGGGTCGTGCTCGCCGGGGCCGACTCGCCCGGCGTGGCCACCGTGGTCTCCCGGGCCGCCGGTGGCCGTTCGCTCCGCGAGGACAAGGTGGAGCTCGGTCCCGACCGCAGCACCACGGTGCGCCTGCCCGCGCGCACGGACTTCGTCTCGGTGGAGCTCGGTCGCACGACGGCGGTCGTGTCGCTGGTGACCCAGGGACCCGACGGGGCGACCGTGACGCCCCTGCGCGAGATGGTGGTCAGCGGGCTGGTGCCCGATGTGCGCCCGGCGCTGCGCTGATGGTGTGACTCAGGGGCCTTCGTAGCGGGGGTCGACGTCCTCGGCAGGTAGTCCGAGCAGCTCCGCCACCTGCTCGACCACGACGGTGAGCAGCAGTGCCTCGAGCTCGTCCCGGGTCTCGCACCGGTGCTCGATGGGTCGCCGGAAGAGCACCAGCCGAGTCGCCTGCGTGCCGGTGCCGCGGATCAGCGACGACAGGGGCACGGTGTGGGGATGCCAGTCGTCGGGGATCTGGGGCGCATCCTCCACGGCGTACTCCAGGAGACCGAGCCGGTCCTGCCAGCGCTCGTCGACCTCCGAGACCAGCCGCAGCGCGAGGTCGTCGAACCGCTGCCGCGAGGTGGGCCGCACGGGTTGGCCCGGCACCACGGGCATGACCTCGGGGCCGCGCAGGCCCCGTCCGCGCCGGTCCCGCACACGTCGTCGGGGCGCGCTGACAGCCTCGACCTCGAGGGTGTGGGCCTGCCAGTCGGGAGTCACGGGCACACCGCGAGCCTAATCGGGACCCGCCGGGGCGGACGGTAGCCTCGGCCGGGTGAGCCTGTCGCGTCGTTGTTCCCGCAGTGCCTGCGGGCGTCCTGCGGTGTCGACGCTGACCTTCGTGTACGCCGACCAGACCGCCGTCCTCGGGCCGCTGTCGACCTTCGCCGAACCGCACGCCTACGACCTCTGCAGCGGTCACGGCGAGCGGCTCTCGGTCCCGCGCGGCTGGGAGGTGCTCCGGCTCGCTCCGGACCCGCACGCCGGGGGACCGACCACCGACGACCTGCTCGCGCTCGCGGACGCCGTGCGCGAGGCGGCCCGGCCGGCACCCGAGCCGGTCGAGCGCGTGGAGGAGACCGGCCGCGAGACCGGCCGTCGCCGGCACCTCCGGGTGCTCACCTCCGAGTAGCCTGCGCGCCCTCTGCACTAGCCTTCCTCCTGTGAGCACGCACGCTGTCGACGCAGCCAACCTCGCGGCCGTGTTCAAGGCCTACGACGTCCGGGGCACCGTCCCCGACCAGATCGACGACGAGCTCGCCCGCCGGGTCGGCGCGGCGTTCGTCGAGGTCACCGAGGCCTCGTCGGTCGTGGTCGGCCACGACATGCGGCCGACCTCCCCGAGCCTGGCCGGGGCGTTCGCCGAGGGCGCCGCCGGAGCCGGTGCCGACGTCACGATGATCGGGCTGTCGTCGACCGACCAGCTCTACTTCGCCTCCGGATTCCTCGACCAGCCGGGCGCGATGTTCACCGCCAGCCACAACCCCGCGGAGTACAACGGCATCAAGCTCTGCCGCTCCGCCGCTCGTCCCGTCGGCCGCGACACCGGTCTCGACGCCGTCCGCGACCTGGTGGCCCGAGGCCCGGCCCGCCGCAGCCCCCGCGAGGGTGCCATCGACCACCACGACGTGCTCGAGGCCTACGCCGCCCATGTGCTGAGCCTGGCCCCGGTGCGCGGACGCCGGCTCAAGGTCGTCGTCGACGCCGGCAACGCGATGGCGGGCCTCACCGTGCCCGCCGTGTTCGGCCGGCTGGGCGACGACCTCGTCGACCTGGTGCCGATGTACTTCGAGCTCGACGGCACGTTCCCCCACCACGACGCCAACCCGCTCGACTCCTCGACCCTCGTCGACCTGCGGGCGCGCGTCGTCGCGGAGGGGGCCGACATCGGGCTGGCCTTCGACGGCGACGCCGACCGATGCTTCCTGGTCGACGAGCACGGGGCCGTCGTCTCCCCGTCCGTGGTCACCGCGCTGATCGCCGCCCGCGAGCTGCGCAAGGAGCCGGGCGCCACGATCATCCACAACCTGATCACGAGCCGGTCGGTGCCGGAGATCGTCCGTGAGCTCGGCGGCGTGCCGGTGCGCACGAAGGTCGGGCACTCCGTGATCAAGGCGGTCATGGCCGAGACCGACGCGGTCTTCGGCGGCGAGCACTCGGGGCACTTCTACTTCCGGGACTTCTGGCGTGCCGACTCCGGCATGCTCGCGGCGCTCCACGTGCTGGGCGCGCTGGCCGAGCAGGACCAGCCGCTGTCCGGACTGCTCGCGCAGTACGACCGCTACGTCGCGACCGGCGAGATCAACTCCCGCGTCGCCGACGCCTCGGCGGTCATCGCACGGATCCGGGCGCGCTACGCCGCTCGCGACGACGTGGAGGTCGACGAGCTCGACGGTCTCTCCGTGACCCACGCGGACTGGGGCTTCAACGTCCGCTCGTCCAACACCGAGCCACTGCTGCGGCTCAACGCCGAAGCGGTCGACCGCGCGACCATGGAGCAGACCCGCGACGACCTGCTGGACCTGATCAGGAGTGAGAAATGAACCTCGACCCTCAGCTGCTCGCCATCATCGTGTGCCCGAGCTGCCACGCCGACCTCGTGGTCCAGGGGGAGGAGCTGGCCTGCACCGGGTGCGGACTGGTCTACCCCGTCCGCGACGACATTCCGGTGCTCCTCGTCGACCAGGCCCGTCAGCCGGACTGACCCGACGATGGCGACCTGGTTCGACGAGGCACGGCTCGACGACGAGCGGGCGCTCGCCACCGCCGACGCGGTGCTGCGCCGGCTCGCCGAGTCCGGTGCCCGGGTCCGCCGCGAGTCCCACGACGCCGAGGATGCGATGGGGGAGGCGGTCGTGGCCAGCCGGGACGGCGTACGTCCGCGGGCCGTGCTCGCGGCTGGACCCGACTCGCGGCTCCTGCGCGCCGTCCTGGAGCCCTGGTGTCCGGTGCCGTTCGTCGCGTGGCCCAGCCACGCCCTGCCCGGCTGGGCGGGGAGCATGGACCTCGTCGTGGTGCTCGCGCCGGTCGGTGCCGACGCCGGTGCCGCGTCTGCGGTCGCCGAGGGCGTGCGCCGCGGCTGCCAGGTCGTGGTCGCCTGCCCGCCGCGCTCCCTGGTGGCCGAGCACGCGGCCGGTCGCTACGCGACCGTGCTGCCCACCGTCACCGGTGACCAGCTCGCCACCGCCGTCGTCATGCTCGACTACCTCGACCGGGTGTCACTCGGCCCGCGCACCGACGCTGAGGAGGTGGCCGGCTCCCTCGATGCCGTGGCCGCGCAGTGCTCGCCGCTGCGCAACCTGGCGGTCAACCCCGCCAAGATGAACGCTATCGCCCTCGCCGACACCACCCCGCTGGTCTGGGGCGGGTCGGCGCTGGCGGCGCGGGCGGCCCGCCGCGTGGCGGAGTCGATCCGCCGGGCCAGTGGCCGCACCGCCCTCGCCGGCGACGTCGACCAGCTGCTGCCGGTGATCGAGGCGACCCCGCGGCGCGACGTCTTCGACGACCCCTTCTCCGACACCCCGCCCGACCGGCGGCCGATGCTGCTCGTCCTCGACGACGGCAACGACGAACCCATCGCGCGGGAGCAGCGCGGACGCCTGCACACCGCCGCCACCGCCCAGGGCATCCGGATCGAGACGATCAGCACCGAGGGCGAGACCGAGGTGGCCCGCTACGCCTCGATGATGCTGAGCGGCACCTACACCGCGGAGTACCTCCGCCTCGGCCTCGTCA
>JBDSLK010000219.1:0-32017 GCA_039916425.1 Nocardioides sp. | reverse complement strand
CTTGTAGCCGCCCAGCGACTCCGTCGCGCCGTGGTGCTGGCTGGTCACGGTGTCACCGACGCGGGACTGGCGGACGTCCTTCACACCGGTGATGAGGTAGCCGACCTCGCCGACGCCGAGGTCGCTGGCCTTCATCGGCTCGGGGCTGATCACGCCGACCTCGAGCATCTCGTGGACGACGCCGTTGGACATCATCTTGATGCGGTCACGGTGGCTGAGCTTGCCGTCGACGACGCGGACGTAGGTGACGACGCCGCGGTAGGTGTCGTAGACGGAGTCGAAGATCAGCGCACGCGGCGGAGCGTCCGCGATGCCCACCGGCGGCGGGGTCTGCTTGACGATCTCGTTGAGCAGCGTCTCGACGCCCAGGCCGGTCTTGGCGGAGGTCATCAGCACGTCGGAGACGTCGCAGCCGATGATGCCGGCCAGCTCCGCGGAGTACTTCTCCGGCTGGGCGTTGGGCAGGTCGATCTTGTTGAGCACCGGGATGACGTGGAGGTCCGCGCCGAGCGCGAGGTAGAGGTTGGCCAGCGTCTGCGCCTCGATGCCCTGCGCCGCGTCCACGAGCAGCACGGCCGCCTCGCACGCCTCCAGCGAGCGGGACACCTCGTAGGTGAAGTCGACGTGGCCGGGGGTGTCGATCATGTTGAGGATGTAGGTGCCGGGCTCGACACCTTCCTCGTTGTCGACCGGCACCGTCCACGGCAGGCGCACCGCCTGGCTCTTGATCGTGATGCCGCGCTCGCGCTCGATGTCCATCCGGTCGAGGTACTGCGCACGGGAGGACCTCTCGTCGACGACGCCGGTGAGCTGGAGCATCCGGTCGGCGAGCGTCGACTTGCCGTGGTCGATGTGGGCGATGATGCAGAAGTTGCGGATGATCGCGGGATCGGTGCGGCCGGGCTGCGGCGCGGATGCTGCTGGCTTCGGGGGCACGTCGTACTTCCGTGGAGGGTGGCCCGGGGGCGGGCGGGTCAGGCCCATTCTTCCACGCGCAGGGGTGCGGACCCGAACCGACGGAGGGGCGCGGAGGCCTACGCCGGCCATCCGGCAGCCAGGGCGGCAGCATCGTGGATGATGGCACCCCATGAGCACCCCTCCCGTGCCCCTGGGCCGGACCGCGCAGCGCGTGCAGTGGCAGTTCCTGCCGCCACACGTCCGCGCGCTCGTGGAGGAGCACTGCGACTCCCCGGTGGTGCGCGCGGACTCGCAGGGAGGCGGCTTCACCCCCGGGTTCGCGAGCGTGCTGACCTGCGCGGACGGGTCGAGGCACTTCGTCAAGGCCGCGGCCGCGAAGGCCCAGCCGGTCTTCGCCGACTCCTATCGCGAGGAGGCTCGCAAGCTCGCCGAGCTGCCGGCGGGGGTGCCGGCCCCGCGGCTGCTGTGGTCCCACGACGGCGACTGGGTGGTGCTCGGCATCGAGCACGTCGCCGGCCGGCTGCCGCGCCGACCGTGGCGGGACGCCGAGCTGCGCCGCTGCCTGGCGGCCGTGGAGGCGACCACCCGGGCTCTCACGCCCGCTCCCCCGGCGCTCGCCCTGGACACGTTCGCCGAGGAGTTCGCCGCCTTCGCCGCCGCCTGGGACCAGGTGCGCCTCGACCGGCCCGACCTGCCACACCTCGACGAGGCGGCCGCCCTGGCCGCGGGCTACGCCGCCGTGACCGCGGGGACCAGCCTGGTTCACACCGACATCCGCGACGACAACCTGCTCGTCGGGACCGACGGCGAGGTCTGGATCTGCGACTGGAACTGGCCGGTCGTCGGCGCGGCCTGGCTCGACACCGTGTTCCTCCTGCTCGGCCCGCGAGGCGACGGCCTCGACGTGGACGCCCTGCTGGCGGAGCTGCCGCTGACCAGCGACGTGCCCGGCGAGTCGGTCGACGTGGTCCTGGCGCTCCTGTGCGGCTATTTCTTCCGTCAGGCGCTGCTGCCCTCACCACCGACGTCGCCCTACCTGCGCCAGCACCAGGCCTGGTCGGGCGAGGTCGCGTGGGGCTGGCTGACCGAACGCCGGGGCTGGTCGTGAGGGCCACGGTGAGGGCCGTCGTGGGAGCCGGGCGGTGAGCGCCCCGCGCGCGGTCGGGGTCCGGGCGCCCTGGACCGCGGTGCCGGCACGGGTACGGACCTGGGTCGACGAGGCTCTGGGGTCGCCCGTCGTCGAGCACGTCGACGTCGTCGGCGGGATGTCCCCCGGCTGCGCCACCCGGCTCACCTGCGCGGACGGCACCCGGGCCTTCGTCAAGGCGGTCGGGGTCGAGCTCAACCCCGAGACCCCGGCCATGTTCCGCCGCGAGGCGCGCGTGCTCGGACTGATCGGCTCCCACCCGCTCTGGGCGCGGTTGGAGGCGGCGTACGACGACGGCGGCTGGGTGGCGCTGCTGCTCGAGGACGTCGAGGGACGCCACCCCGACCTGGCCGACGACGGTGAGATGGCGCTGCTGCTGGGCGCCACCGACCGCTTGGCCGCGGTGCTGGCCGACCGGGTCCCAGAGCCCCCGGCCACGCCGGCGGCGGACGAGGGCGGCCTCCATGACTTCGCCGACGTGGTGGAGCGGTGGGCCGGGGCGTTGGACCGGGCCGCCGAGAGACCCCTCGACCTGCTGCCCGACTGGGTCTCCGCCGACGCCGGGGACTGGGCTGCCCAGGTGCGGGCGCTCGCCGGCACGGGTCCGGGGCGCCTGGTCCACTGGGACATCCGCAACGACAACCTACTGCTCCGCCCGAACGGCGAGCTGGTCTTCCTCGACTGGGGCGCGGCCCTGGTCGGCCCGGACTGGCTGGACCCCCTACTCGCCCGGCTCGAGCGGGTGGAGCTGTCCTGGTTCGACGCCTCGCTGGCCACCTCGCCGCCGCTGGCGCGCGTCGGTGACGACGCGGTCACCGCCTGGCTGGTCGGGTTCAGCGCCTTCCTGGCCTGGCGGGCCGAGACGGCGAAGGACGTCAACCTGCCGACGCTCGGGGAGTTCCGGCGCCGAGAAGCCCGACGGACGCTGGGCGCCGCGGCCCGTCGGCTGTCGCGGGATTTGGGCGGTCGCGAGCCACGCTGGTAGCGTTCCCCCTTGCGTGTCCGGCTCCCGCCGTTGACGGCACGGAAGCGCTGATCACACCAGACTTCGCATCACCTGACCAGCTCCAACGACCAAATCGAGGCTTGCCGCATGGCGAACATCAAGTCCCAGATCAAGCGCAACAAGCAGACCCTGAAGCGCCACGAGCGCAACAAGTCGGTCAAGTCCGCCCTGCGGACCGCGGTGCGCAAGTTCCGCGAGGCCGTGGAGTCCGGCGACCAGAAGGCCGCTGCGACCCTCGGACGCGACGCGTCGCGGATGCTCGACAAGGCTGCCTCCAAAGGCATCATCCACAAGAACCAGGCCGCCAACCGCAAGTCGTCCATCGGCAAGCAGTCGGCCACGCTCTGACCTGATCCGCACCGACGACCCGCCCGAGCACCTCGGGCGGGTCGTTGCGCATGGAGGGGTCGACGTCCGCGTCGGAGGTCGCCCGGTCAGGCGAGGCGGTGCCCCTCGCGCAGGTCGGCGATGGTGAGCACCAGGCGCTCCAGCGTGTACGACGCGTCGCTGGCGGCGCCCTTGATGTCGGCGTCGGCGCGGGCCACCGCCCTGATCGCGGCGCCGATCGACTCGTCGGTCCAGCCGCGGGACTGGTCCCGCAGGGTGCGCAGCTTCCACGGAGGCACCCCGACCTCACGGGCCAGGTCCTGCTCGCGCATCCCGCGCGGAGCGGAGCGGTAGCGGGCGACGCCCCGGGCGCTACCGGCGAACGCCGAGGTCACGAGCACCGCGGCGGTGCCACCGTCGAGAGCCCAGCGCAGCTCCTCCAGGGCGGCGGCCCGGCGCCCGAAGAACGCGGCGTCAGCGACGGCGAACGACTTGGCCTCCGCCCGGCCGCCGAAGTAGCGCTTGACCTTGGCAGGTGTCAGCGGCTCCCCCGGGAAGTCGTTGGCGAGCTGGTGGGCCGCCGCAGCGAGCGAGCGGAGGTCCTGGCCGACGGCCTGGACCAGGAGCCCGGCGGCCTCGTCGTCGATCGTGGAGCCGTGGGTGCGCACCTCGTGGGTGACGAAGCGTGGGAACTCGGCTCCCTTCATCTCGGCCGACTTGACCTCGGTCACGCCGGCTAGCTTGCGCAGCTTGGTCAGCGTGCCGGAGCCCTTCTGGCCACCGCCGTGCACCAGCACGAGCGCGACGTCCTCGACCGGATCCCCGCAGTAGCCGACCAGTCCCTCGACGGACTCCTCGGGCAGGTGCTCCAGGCCGCGGACCACCACGCAGCGCGTGCTGGAGAAGAGCGACGGCGCGGACATCTCGCCCAGCGTGGCCAGCGTCAGGTCGCTGCCGGAGGTCTCGGTGAGCTCGGCCTCCTGGTCGTGCTGCCGGACCGCCGACCGGACGGCGACGACGGTGCGCTCGTTGAGGAACTCCTCCTTGCCGGTCACCAGGGTGACGCGGCCGAGGACGTCTGCTGCCTGGGGGCCTCTCATGGTGGTCCCAGCCTGGCACAGCCGTCGGACACACCTCCCGGGAACCGGGTCACCGTCCGGTGTCGGTGAGCAACCGGCCGTCGCGGACGACGACGGCGAGGTCGCCGTCGCGGTCGGTACGCAGCACCCGGGCGCCGAGGGCAGCGAGGGGGGCCAGCGTCTCAGAAGCGGGGTGGCCGTAGTCGTTGTCGGCCCCGACCGAGACCAGGGCGAGGCGGGGTCGCAGGCCGAGCAGGAAGTCGAGGTCCTGATTTCGGCTGCCGTGGTGCGGGATCTTGAGCACGTCGACGCGCAGGTCCGGCAGCGCCCTGGCCAGTTGCTCCTGAGCCGCCGGCTCGATGTCGCCGGTGAGCAGCAAGTGGATCCCGGCCACCTCGACCAGCAGCACCACGCTGGAGTTGTTGGCGGGGCTGCCCTCGGCCTCGGCCAGCCGGCCGAGGTCCCCCACCGGCCAGAGCACCTGCAGGGTGGCGGCGCCGACCGCCCAGGTCTCGCCGGGCACCGGCACCCGGGTGGCGAGTCCGCGTTCCCGGGTGAGAGCGGCGACGTCCGCGGCTCCCTCGGCGGGGTCGGGCAGCGAGGTGACCACCACCTGACCGACGGCGCGACCGGCCAGGACGCCGGGGAGCCCGTCGACGTGATCGGCGTGGAAGTGCGTCAGCACCACGAGCGGCACGGTGTGGACACCCAGCCGCCGTAGGCACCGGTCGACCGCGGCCGGGTCGGGGCCGGCGTCGATGACGATGCCGGCGCCCGGGCCGGTGCGCACCACGAGGGCGTCCCCCTGCCCGACGTCGCAGGCGACCAGCAGCCAGCCGTCGGGTGGCCAGCCGGGCGACGGCGGGGTGCTCACCACCCCGAGCACCAGCAGCACGCAGGACGCGATCCCGGTCGAGCGCCGCGCCAGCAGGTAGGGCGCGACCCGCGCGACCAGGACGCAGAGCAGCGTCAGCACGCCCAGCGACAGCGGCGAGACTCCCCAGTCGACGGCGGCCCCCGGCAACCGGGCGCCCTGCTCGGCGACCAGCACGATCCAGGCCACGCACCACGAGGCGAGCGTGCCGACCGCCTGGCCCAGCCAGCCCCACGCGAGCCCCAGGAGCCCGGCGGCGAGGCCCAGCACGGTCGCCGGGCCGACCACGGGCGCCACCAACAGGTTGGCCCCCACCGCGACCAGGCTGACCTGGCCGGAGACCGCGGCCACGACGGGGGTGCACACCAGCTGGGCGGCCGCCGGGACGGCCACCGCCTCCGCCAGCCACCGCGGCAGCCACCGGGCCAGCGCGTCGCGCCAGTCCGGGGCCAGGAGCAGGATCCCGCCGGTCGCGAGCACGGAGAGTGCGAACCCCAGGCTGCGGGCCAGCCACGGGTCGACCAGCAGCAGCCCGACCACGGCCGCGCCGAGGGCGCGGGTGCCACGACGTAGCCCGTTGGAGCCCAGCCCCACCAGCGCCACGGTGCCCATGGCGGCGGCCCGCACGACGCTGGGCTCGGCCCGCGCCAGCAGCAGGAAGCCCACGATGCCACCGGCGGCCAGGACGTAGGTCCAGCGGCCGCGTACGCCGACCCAGCGGCCGACCACCAGCAGGAAGCCCACGAGCAGGGTGAGGTTGGTGCCTGAGACCGCCGTCAGGTGGGTCAGGCCGGTGACCCGGAAGTCCGCCACGAGTGCGGTGTCCATGGCCGCGTCGTCCCCGACGACCAGCGCGGGCACCAGCGCCCGCTGGTCATCGGGACGGTGGGCGACCGAGGCCCGCAACGCCGCCCGGACCTCCCCGGCCCCCCGCCACCAGATGTCGGGGGCGGCGACCACGGCCGGTGTCCCCCGGACCGACAGCACCCCAGCCAGGTCCGGGTCGTCGGCGGTCGACAGCCGGCCGTCGACCCGGAGCCGGCTGCCCAGGGCCACTTCCGCCCAATCCGAGGGGGCCACCACCAGCACCGGCACCCCCACGGCGTGGGTCCGGCCACGGCCGGTCACCTCGTGCAGTCGCGCCCGGAACAGGACCTGGTCGGCGAACCGGCCCACGGTCAGCCGGGGGTCGGAGGAGACCGACAGCACGACCCGCACCGCGGCGCCGTCCCTCGCCAGCACCGCGACCGGGTCCCGGTCGAGCTGAGCCTCCCGAACCACGGCGGCCGACGCGACCGTCGTGGCGACGAGGACGACGGCGACCCAGGTCAGCGCCGCACCACGCCCCCGGCCGAGCCCGAACGCCACCGCCCCGCCGACCAGCGCCCCGGCGAGGAGCAGCGCGCCCGTCGGCCGGCCCAGCGCCCCTACCGGTGCGGCGCCGAGTCCCCCCACCCAGGCGGCCAGCCCCAGCAGAGGCAACCTCAGGTCGGGGCGCTCCGGGGAGGCCTCCCGCTCACCCATCGGTCAGAGGGTGACCAGCGGAGCCAACCGGGCGAGGGTGGCCTCCCCGATCCCGTCGACCTCCATGAGCTCGTCGACGGCCGTGAAGCCGCCGTGCTCGTCGCGCCAGCCGATGATCGCCTGCGCGGTGACCGGTCCTACGTCCGGCAGGGTCTCGAGCAGGGTCTGGTCGGCGACGTTGAGGCTGACCAGTGCACCCGGGGCACCCGCGACACCGGTCGGCGCCGACGGGCTGGCCAGCATCCCCGCCGCGACGCCGCCGGCCGGCTCCACCCCGACCAGGAGCTGCTCGCCGTCCACGAGCGGACGCGCCAGGTTGAGCGACGACAGGTCCACCCCGGCCCGGGCTCCCCCGGCGGCCTCGAGCGCGTCGACCACCCGGCTGCCCGGCGACAAGACCGCGATCCCCGGTCGACGGACCTTCCCGGACACGTCGACGACGAGGTCGACAGTGCCGGCCGGCACCGGGGTGACCGGCGTCCCCGTCGCTCCCGGAGAGACGGCTCCGTCGGCCGCGACGCTGACCAGCGGGGCTGCCACGGCGGGAGTCAGGTCGGTCTCGCCGGGGGCGACCACCTCGGTCGGGCTGCCGCGCACCAGCCACCACCCGGTGACGGCCACCCCGACGACGACGGCCGCCAGCACGAGCACCAGCTGGCCTGGCCCCAGCGCCACCCGCCCTCGCCAGGAGTCGGGCAGCAGAACTCCCAGCCTCGCGACGGGTCGGCGCCGCGCGTGCCGTCCCGGCACAGGCACCTCGGCCGGAGGGCGAGCCGTGGGATGGGGCACGGGTGCGGGCGGTGACTCCTCCCAGCGGTCCGGGCGCACCCGGGTGTGGGTCGCCGGCGCGGCCCAGCGGTCGACGGACTGCTTCCCGGTCAGCCCGGCGACCGTGGGGCCGTCACCCAGCCCGTCGGTCTCGCGCACGGCGGTGAGCTCGGCGCTCAGCAGGGCCAGCCGTCGGGAGACGGCCTCCTGGTGCTCCAGGCTCGGACGGTGACTGCGCATGCGGACGAAACTAGGCGCGGCCGCCGACGTCGCCGGAGAATGCGCGGCGTCCCTGTGGGCGACCGGCGCCGGGTGCCGCCCTGTGGGCGATCGGAGGGCTCAGTCGCGAGGGGCCACGCAGACCGCGAGCATCCCGGGGCCGACGTGGGCGCCGAGCACCGCGCCCAGCTCGCCACACCACAGCTCACGATCGCCGAGGTTGTCCGAGAGCCGTTGGCGCAGCCGGTCGGCGAGGACACCCGCTCGGTCGGCGTTGGCGAGGTGGGCGACCGACACGTCGACGGGCCGACCCCCGGCCGCCTCCACGGCGAGGTCCTCGAGCCGCGCGAGCGCGCGCGCGCAGGTGCGCACCTTCTCCAGCGTGGAGACCCGGCCGTCGTCGATCGTCAGCAACGGCTTGACGGCCAGCGCCCCGCCGAACAGGGCGGCGGCGGCACCGATCCGGCCGCCGCGCCGTAGGTACTCCAGCGTGTCCACGTAGAACAGCGACGACGCGGCTGCCGCGCGGACCCGTGCCGCGGCGGCGGCCTCACCGGCGGAGCCGCCCGCGTCGAGCACGTCGGCGGCGGTGAGCACGGCGAAGCCCGTCGCGATGCCCACCTGGCGGCTGTCGACCAGCGTCACCGGCAGCCGGGACTGTCGGGCCGCGAGCTGCGCCGACTCGAAGGTGCCGCTCATCTCGCCGGACAGATGGATGGAGACGATCGCCTCGACTCCGTCGACGGCCAGCCTCTCGTAGACCTCGGCCATCGCCGCCGGCGCCGGGCGCGAGGTGCTGACCGGGAGGAACTCACGCAGCGCGGCTGCCAGCCGGTCAGGGCTGACCTCAGGGCTGCCCTCGTCGTAGGACGCGGCGCCGATCACCACCTGGAGCGGCACCACGACGATGCCCCGCGCGTCGGCCACCTCGACGGGCAGCGACGCGGTCGAGTCGGTGACGATGACGGTGCGACCGGACATGGCGCGAAGGCTACCGGGACGCCCCGGCCGCGAGGATGCGTCACGCCGGTGCCGGGATCCGGTCGAGGAGTGCACCAAAGGAACCGATAAACCTGCACAGCAGCTCAGGCCGCCGGCCCGGCAGGCGGATCGTCGGCGCCGGTCTCGAGCAGCCAACGCGCCACGGGAGACGGGCGGCGGCCGGGCAGGTGGCCCCCCGGCGACGACCTGGTGACTGGGTGACCGGGGTGCTGACTGGCAGGCGCTACGGGCGCCGACGAACGGTGAAGCCACAGGCCTCGAGCGCGGCGACCACCCGCGCGGTGCGCCGACGCCCGGCGGTGGCGTACGCCGTCACCCCGCCGTCGCCGACCTCGATCCAGTGGTTGCCGGTCGGCGGCTCCCACAGCTTGCGCTCGACGTGGACGGTGTCGCCTCGGTGCACCACCCGCCGGATGCCCCGTCGGTCGGTGAGCACCAGCTCGCCGGGCGCGATGGTGAGGTGACCGGGTCCGCCGACGTGACGGCGGAAGTGCACGCCGACCAGGATCCGCACGGGCCCCACGGCTGTGTCGCTCATCGAGGTCAGACGACGATGCTGACCAGCTTGGGCGCCCGCACGACCACCTTGCGAACAGTCCGGCCGTCCAGCGCGCGGACCACGTCCGCGTCCGCCAGCGCGGCCGCCTCCAGGTCGCTCGCGGAGATGTCGGGCGAGACCTCCAGCCTGCCGCGGACCTTGCCCTGGACCTGCACGACCGCGGTCACCGAGTCCTCGACCAGCAGCGCCGGGTCCACCTCCGGCAACAGCACGCGGGACACCGTCGGCTCGTGGCCCAGCCGCTCCCACATCTCCTCGGCGGTGTACGGCGCCACCAGCGACAGCAGGATCGCCACGGTCTCGGTGGCCTCCCGGACCGCGGGGTCCGCCCCGCCACAGCCGGAGTCGATCGCCTTGCGGGTCGCGTTGACCAGTTCCATCGTGCGGGCGACCACCACGTTGAAGCGGTGCGCCTCCAGCAGCCCGGCGGCCTCGTGGACGGTGCGGTGGGTGACCCGGCGCAGGGCGACGTCGCCGCCCGCGGCCGGCGTGCCCGGCTCGGACGTCACGTCACCGCTCAACCGCCACACGCGCTGCAGGAAGCGCAACGAGCCACCCGGGGACATGTCGGCCCAGTCGATGTCGTCCTCCGGCGGACCGGCGAACACCAGCGTCATCCGGACCGCGTCGACGCCGTAGGTCGTCAGCTGGTCGCGCAGGCTGACGCCGTTGCCCAGGGACTTGCTCATCTTCTTGCCCTGGTTGATGACGAAGCCCTGGTTCAGGTGGGCGGTGAAGGGCTCCCGGAAGCCCACCAGGCCCAGGTCGTTGAGCACCTTGGTGAAGAAGCGGGCGTACAGGGTGTGCAGGACGGCGTGCTCCTGCCCGCCGATGTAGATGTCGCACGGACCCCACGCGTCGACCAGGTCCCGGTCGAAGGCCTGGGTGTCGTCGTGCGGAGAGCAATAGCGCAGGAAGTACCACGACGAGTCGACGAAGGTGTCCATCGTGTCGCTGTCGCGGGTGGCCGGGCCGCTACAGCGCGGGCAGTCGACGTTGACCCAGTCGGTGGCCGCCGCCAGCGGCGAGACGCCCCGGGGCTTCAGGTCCACCCCGCGCAGCTCGGGCAGCACCACGGGCAGCTGGTCTTCGGGGACCGGGACCTCGCCGCAGGCGTCGCAGTGGATGATCGGGATCGGCGCGCCCCAGTATCGCTGCCGGCTCAGCAGCCAGTCGCGCAGCCGGAAGTTGACGGTGCCGCGACCGCCGCCGGTCTCCTCCAGCCACGTGATGATGGTGGCCTTGGCCTCCGCGACGCCCAGGCCGTCCAGGGACAGGGCGTCGTTGGTCGAGTTGATCGCCTGACCCTGACCGGTGAACGCCTCGCCCTCCCAGCCCTCGGGCGGCTGCACGGTGCGCACCACCGGCAGGTCGAACTGCCGGGCGAAGTCCCAGTCGCGCTGGTCCTGGCCGGGCACCGCCATGATCGCGCCGGTGCCGTAGTCGGCCAGCACGTAGTCGCTGGCCCAGACCGGGATCGGCCGACCGGTGACGGGGTTGTCGGCGTGGACGCCCAGGAAGACGCCGGTCTTGGGCCGGTCGGTCAGCTGTCGCTCCAGCTCCGTCGAGCGGCGCACCTGCTCCCGGTAGGCCTCGAAGGCGGGCCGCTGATCGTCGGTGACCAGCTCGTCGGCCAGCGCGGCGTCAGCGGCCACGACCATGAACGTCGCACCGAACACGGTGTCGGGGCGGGTGGTGTAGACCGTCAGGGGATCCTCGCGGCCCGGCACCCGGAACTCCACGTGCGCGCCCTCGGAGCGGCCGATCCAGTTGCGCTGCGCGGTGACGACCCGGTCCGGCCAGGTCGGGGCCAGCACCTCCAGCTCGTCCAGCAGCTCCTGGGCGTAGTCGGTGATCTTGAAGTACCACTGGGTCAGCTCGCGTTTGGTGACCTCGGCGCCGCAGCGTTCGCAGTGGCCGTCGACGACCTGCTCGTTGGCCAGCACGGTCTGGTCGTGGGGGCACCAGTTGACGGCGCTGTTCTTGCGGTAGGCCACGCCGCGCTGGTGGAACTGCAGGAACAGCCACTGGGTCCAGCGGTAGTACTCCGGGTCGGAGGTGTTGAAGCGGCGCGACCAGTCGAACGAGACGCCGTACTTCTTGAACGACTCGTACTGCGTGTCGATGTTGGCGTAGGTGTAGGTCGCCGGGTGCTCGTCGTTGCGGATCGCGGCGTTCTCCGCGGGCAGGCCGAAGGAGTCCCATCCCATCGGGTTGAGCACCTCGTAGCCGCGCTGCCACCAGTGCCGCGCCACCACGTCGTGCAGCGCGGTCACCTCGGCGTGGCCCATATGCAGGTCACCGCTGGGGTAGGGGAACATCGTCAGCGCGTAGCGCTTCTCGCGCTCGCTGTCGTCGTCGGCCCGGAACTGGTCCAGCCGCTCCCAGACCGGCTGCCACTTGGCCTCGATGTCGTGCACGTCGTACGCCGCCCGCTCGTCGTCGGGCCGGGTCACGTCTCGCTCGCTCATGTCTCGTCTCTCTGAGGTCTCGAAGGGATCCAGCGCACAAAAAAACCCCTCATACATGAGGGGCAGCCGCGTCGTGTTGTGCTCGATCGACGCGGCTAGGTAAGGAGCAGGATCCTTCGCATGAAGCCATAGTACCGCTCGGCGGCCGGGGCGCGAGCGGCCCCGGACGCCGAGCGGATGGTCAGCGCACGAACCGGGGGGTCAGGGGCGGGTTCCACCACTCGCCGTTGCTGGCCCGGATGGCGCCGATGACGTGCAGCACACCGGCCCACACCAACGCGAGGGGGAAGGTCACGAACCCGACCAGCACGAGCATCAGGGGCAGCGAGATGAGCAGGATGATGCCGGTCATGATCTGCACGTTCAGGGAGTTGGCGGCGTGCTGGCGGACGAAGGGACCTCGATCCTTGTAGAGCAGGTAGATCACCAGCGACCCGATGAACCCGAGGGTGCCGGCGCTGAGGACCATCGCGACGGCGGGGACGACGTGGCTGACGGCGCCCAGGTTGCGCTCGGCGGCCGGCGAGATCGGGGTCCGCTCGGGGCGGTAGCTGTAGGCGGGTTCGCTCATCGTGGGCTCCTGTTTCGTGGTCGGTCGGGGCGGGTCCCGGGCGGGCTCAGACCTCGCTTCTCCCCTACTAAACCACCGGAGAGGAGCGGTTCGTTGCGCTCTCGGGGTGGGTTCGGGGTCGCCCCAGGGGACAGTAGGGTCCGGTCATGACCGTCACCGACCTGTTCCGCCTCGACGACCGCGTCGCGATCGTCACGGGCGCCTCCAGCGGCCTCGGCGTCGCGTTCGCCCAGGCCCTTGCGGAGGCCGGCGCCGACGTGGTGCTCGGTGCCCGCCGCGCCGACCGGCTCGAGGACACCGCCCGGCTCGTCCGCGACGCAGGCCGCCGGGCCCTGACCGTCGCCACCGACGTCTCCTCCCCCGAGGAGTGCCAGGCGCTGGTCGACGCGGCGGTCGCGGAGTTCGGCCGCGTCGACGTGCTGGTCAACAACGCCGGGATCGGCACGGCAGTCCCCGCCACCCACGAGCGGCCCGAGCAGTTCCGCCAGGTCATCGACGTGAACCTCAACGGCGCCTACTGGATGGCCCAGGCCTGCGGACGGGTGATGGGCCCCGGGTCCAGCATCGTCAACATCTCCTCCGTCCTCGGCCTCACCACGGCCGGTCTCCCGCAGGCGGCGTACGCCGCGTCGAAGGCCGGTCTCAACGGCCTGACCCGCGACCTCGCCCAGCAGTGGACCGGGCGCAAGGGCATCCGGGTCAACTCGGTCGCGCCGGGTTTCTTCGTCTCGGAGATGACCGAGCAGTACCCCCCGGGCTCCCTCGAGGCGCAGCAGGCGCGGATCCCCGCCGGCCGCAAGGGCGAGCTGTCCGAGCTGGCCGCGACGGTGGTGTTCCTGGCCTCCGACGCCGCGGGCTACATCACCGGGCAGACGCTCCCCGTCGACGGCGGGATGACCATCAGCTGACCGGAGTCGGCTCGGCTGGCCGGTGCCGCAGCAGCCACCACACGCCGGCCACCGGGAGCAGCAACGGCACGAAGCCGTAGCCGACGCCGTAGCTCGACCACACGGTCTGGTCGGGGAACAGCCCGCCGTCGACCACCGTCAGCGTGCCGACCACGAGCACCCCGACGAGCTCGAACGTGACGGCCGCGAGCGCGACCCGGTAGGCGGACGCTCCGGGGCGCCGCAGCGCGATGGTCGCCACCAGGTAGACCAGGGCCGCCAGGAGGGACAGGGAGTAGGCCAGGGGCGCGAGGTCGGCCTTGGTGGCGAGCTGGACGACCGCGCGGGCGCCCGCGGCCAGTGCGAACACGGCGTACACCGCGACCAGGACCTGCCGACCGGGACTCGCGGTACTCACCGGCTCACGCCGATCCGGACCGGCCCGGCGCTCGTCGCAACGAGGTAGCCCAGGTGTCTCAGCCAGCTCTGGAACCTCTCTCCGCCGAGCAGCATGACCGGGAGGGCGAGGAGCAGCAATCGGCCATCAACGACGAGCGTGATGGAGTCCATGGCGGCGAGGCTACTGGGACCGTGGATGACCCCAGACAGAAGCGTGCCGTGACGGCCCAGGCGCGGCCATACCCGAGCGGGACCGCAGACGTCCCGGACCGACGAGTCGACCGCGACCGGCACCCTCCCGAAGGTCATCCCTCCTGGGCCGAGGGCGCGAAGATGCCGGCGAGCTTCAAGACGAGCTCGTCGTCACCCGCCTCGGCGGCTTCGAGCATCCGCAGGGTCGGCCCGTGGGCGAGCTGGCGCACCGCGCGGAGGACACCCGTCTCGACGAGCTGGCGGACGTCTGCGGGGACACCTCGGGTGACTTGCTCGACGTGGCGTTGCGCGCAGGCCTCCACATCGGCCCTGAATCGTTGCACCGACACGGCGGCGCACCTACGGGCCATCCAGCGCAGGTAACGTCCGAGCTCCTCGCCGACGATCTGCTCGGCCCGGGCGACGTCGCGGGTGAGCACCTCGCCCTCGGCCAAGGCCTCCAGCCTGAGGTCGCCCAGGTCGACCAGCCTCACGTCGGCAAGGCCGCCCACCGCAGGGTCGACATTGCGGGGAACACAGAGGTCGACGAGCAGGAGTGGCTTTTCACGCCCCGACCGCGCGGCCGCCAGGTGCGCTGCCTCGACCAAGCGGTGCGGAGCCGCCGTGGCGAAGATGGCCACGTCGGCGGTCGAGAGTACGTCGAGAACTCGGGCCAGGTCCACGACCTCGGCACCCGCGGCGGCGAACCTGTCGGCATGACGCCGGGTGCGGTTGCAGACGGTGACCGCGGCGCCGAGGGCCACGGCCGTCTGGGCGACATCGGTTGCGGCGTGGCCTGCCCCGACGACCAGGACGCGACGTCCCTCCAGGTGCCCACCGCAGTCGGTGGCCGCCATCCGGACCGCGCTCGAGGCCACCGAGCGTCCACTCTCGCCGAACCCGGTGTTGCGGTGCACGCGCCGCGAGGTGTTCACCGCGGTGTCGAGCAGTCGGTCAAGCTCCAGCCCCCCTGCTCCCGAGCTGCGGCTGGCCTCCGCGGCCGCCCGCACCTGACCCACGATGTCGCTCTCGCCGAGCACGAAGGACTCCAGGCCGGCAGTGACCCGGAACAGGTGGCGCACCGCCGCACGGCCGATCAGCCCGGTCGCGGCGTCGCTCACCACGTCGTACGGCAGGCCGCGGTTCGCGGCGAGGGCCGCCATCAGTGACTCGAGGTCCGCCTCCTGGGTCCAGGTCGCGTACAACTCGATGCGCTCACACGTCGAGAGCACGCACAGTGCCGTCGCGCCACTGCGCCGCTGGAGGTCGAGAAGGGTCTGGTGACACTCGTCGCGACGGAACGAGAGAGCTTCCATCATCGGCAACGAGACCCGGCACCCGGACACCGAGATGCAGCCCAGTCCAGTGAGCAAGCCCGCACCTCCCGGCGACGTCATGAGGGTGCCGTTGTTCGTGCCATCGTCGCCACCCCCGGGAGTCACCGAGGTCCCAGAGTCCGTGCCAGACCTTGGAGATATCTTGCAACCACCGCAGATCCGCTCCGGTGCGTTGCCGCCAGCTTGCGGCCGCTCGCGAGTACGCCGAAGGGGGTCACACCCGCCTTCCTCCCGGACGCTCGCCGGAGAGCCCACGGTGAGCGCTCACACGGCGTGAACCCCGACCAGGAGCCGCCATCTGGTGATCACCGCGTGACCCCGAGGCGCCACAGCACGACGGCCACGGCCAGGGCGGCGATGGTCAGCACCCACATCGACGGCGGCTCGGGCTCCGGCTCGCCCTCGAGCCTCGGGCGCCTCGTCAGGATCGGGATCAGGGCCACCGTCGCGAGGACGTAGCCGACGTGGGTGACCTTCTCCGACGGGCTGTTGCCGGCGGCCCAGGCGAGCAGGTCGGCGGCGACCACGAGCAGCATGGCCGCCTCGGCGACCTCGACACCGATCCGGCCGGGGCGTTCGAGCGGCAGCCCCAGCGCAGCCAGGCCACAGACCACGGCGAGCACGAGCATCAGCCCGGTCCCCGTCCAGAGCAGCACGTCCACGGCCGAGAGGCTACTGGTCGCCGGGACGCGTGCTGCACGCGCCGGAGATGGCTCGGCCGAGACGGTTGCCCGCCGGACGGCACGAGGTACATCATGAAGGTGACCCAGAAGGGGTTGCGATGGCCGCACCGAGGGAAGTCCCCGCGACGATCGACAGTGGCGGGACCGCACACGCTCGGGAGCTCAGTGACGCCCGTGAGCAGGCGGTGGCCACGGAGGAGATCCTGGTCGCGCTCGGCCGTGCTGGCGCCAACTCCGGGGAGATCCTCGACAGGATCATCGAGCGGGCCGCGAGCCTCTGCGGGGCTAAGGCCGCCCAGCTCAACCTCGCCGACGGGGACGTGTTCCGGCTCTCCAGGCTGTCGCCCTCGGTCCCCGAGGAGTTTCGACGCCACTTCCAGGACCACCCGGCGACCCGTGACCGGGCGTCGATCATCGGCCGAGTTGCCGCGGAACGGCGGACCCAGCAGATCATCGACGTATTGGCGGACCCGGACTACGGGCGCCAGGACCTGCAGCGCATCGCCGGCTTCCGCACCCTTCTCTCCGCACCCATGGTGCTCGACGACGACGTCGTCGGGGTGCTCTCGGTCTGGCGCACGGAGGTCCGGCCCTTCGACGGGCGCGAGATGGAGCTCCTCAGCGTCTTCGCTGCCCAGGCCGCGATCGTGCTGCGACAGTTCGACCTGAGGCGCGCGCTCGAGAGGAGCGGCGCCGAGCTGGCGAGCAAGGTCGAGCAGCTGGAAGCGCTGCGCGAGGTGGGCGAGGCGGTCAGCTCGAGCCTCGACCCCCACGAGGTCTTGGAGCGGATCGTCACCAACGCGGTGCGTCTGACCGGCACCGATGGCGGCTCGGTCATGGAGTACGACGAGCGGGACGACGTGTTCTTCGTCCGCGCTACTTACGGCAGCAGCTCTCGGCTCGTCGCCCGACTCCGCGACATCACCATCCGACGCGAATCGACGCTGGTGGGCCGGGCAGCCACGCTGGACCAGCCGCTGCAGATCGCCGATCTCTCGGCCGCCGAGCGCGACCCGCACCTCGACGCACTCCACCAGGACGGCTGGCGGTCGGCACTGGTGGTGCCGATGGTGCGGGGCGACCTGATCGTCGGGGTGTTGGTGATCCGCCGCCGGTCCGTCGGCGCCTTTCCCGCCGACATGGTCGAGCTGCTGGAGACCTTCGCCTCGCAGTCGTCGGTCGCCATCATCAACGCCCGGCTCTTCCGCGAGCTGGAGACCAAGTCCGCCGAGCTCGCCGTCGCGAGCCGGCACAAGTCCGAGTTCCTCGCGAGCATGTCCCACGAGCTGCGCACCCCGCTCAACGCCGTCATCGGCTTCTCCGAGGTGCTCCTGGACCGGCTCTTCGGCGAGCTCAACGACCGCCAGGACGAGTACATCCACGACATCTGGAACTCCGGGCGCCACTTGCTGGAGCTGCTCAACGAGATCCTCGACCTGTCCAAGGTGGAGGCCGGCCAGATGGTGCTGGAACCGGTCCGGTTCTCGGTGCTGGCAGCCCTGGAGTACGCCCTCTCCCTGGTCCGCGATCGGGCGGCGCAGCACGGCATCAGCGTCGGGCTGGAGGTCGACCCGGGCATCGACACGATCGAGGCGGACGAGCTCCGTTTCAAGCAGGTCGTCCTCAACCTGGTCTCCAACGCGGTGAAGTTCACCCCCGATGGCGGACGGGTCGACGTGCGGGCGTCGCGAGACGACCACGAGCTGGCCGTCACCGTGACCGACACCGGCACCGGAATCCCGGAGGTCGACCGGGAGCGGATCTTCGAGTCGTTCCAGCAAGGTGGCCGCGGCGTGACCCGCGAGGAAGGCACGGGACTGGGGCTGACCCTCTCGCGGCGCATCGTGGAGCTCTTCGGCGGCCGACTGTGGCTGGAGTCGGCGGTCGGTGTCGGCAGCACGTTCGGCTTCTCCCTGCCGGTCGGGCCCGCCGCCGCACCGGTGCAAGCCCCGGCCGCCGCCGGGAGCACCTCGCACCCCACGGTGCTGCTGGTCGACGACGATCGCGCGTCACTCGACCTGGTGTCGGCCTACCTCGAGGGCGCCCCGGCCAGGCTCGAGTTCGCCCGCGACGGGGTCGAGGCGCTCCGGATGGCCGAGGAGCTGCGGCCGGCGGCCGTCGTCCTCGACATCAGGCTCCCCGGCCTGGACGGCTGGCAGGTGCTGGCGGCTCTGCGTCGGCATCCCGCCACCCGCGACATCCCGGTCGTCGTGGCCACCGTCGTCGACGACCGCGCCCGCGGTGCCACCCTGGGGGCTGACGCCTACCTGCTCAAGCCCATCGGCCGCGAGGAGCTGATCAGGGCCCTGGTCCACGTCGGCGCCTGGCGGGCGAGCCTCGCCGAGACCGAGGAGCTGTCGTGACGGCGCGGATCCTGGTGGTGGAGGACAATCCCCTCAACCTCAAGCTCGTGCGCGACGTGCTCGGCGCCGCAGGTTTCGACGTCGTGTCGGCGTCGACGGGCGAGGAAGGACTGCGGATCGCGGCCGAGCTGCCTCCTGACCTGGTCCTGATGGACCTACAGCTCCCCGGGATCGACGGCGCCGAGACGATGCGCCGTCTCCGGCGCGACACCCTGGACCCCTCGATCCCGGTGGTGGCGGTCACCGCCTCGGCGATGCCTGAGGACCGCGCCCGAGCGGAGCTGGCCGGCTTCGACGCCTACGTCGAGAAGCCCATCAGCATCCGCAACCTGGTCCGCGAGGTCCGGTCGTTCCTGGACGGGGACCACTGATGGACGCAGAGCACTGATGGACGACCGGCCGATCACCGTGCTGGCCGTCGACGACGAGCCGGCCAACCTGAGGCTGCTCGACGCCGTACTCACCCCTCGCGGCTACAGACTCGTGGCAGCGACCACCGGCCAGCAGGCCCTCGACCTGCTGATCGACCTCGACATCGACCTCGTCCTGCTCGACCTCGTCATGCCCGGCCTGAACGGGCACGAGGTCTGCCGTCGGATCCGGTCCGAGGACCGCACCGCCTTCCTGCCCGTCGTGATGATCACCGCCAGCGGGCAACAGGAGCGGCTTACCGCCCTGGAGGCCGGTGCCGACGACTTCGTGACCAAGCCGTTCGACCGGGCCGAGCTCCTGGCGCGGGTCGCCTCACTGGCCCGGCTCAAGCGCTACCACGACACCATCGAGCATCAGGCGGGCGAGCTCGCCCGGTGGAACGCCGAGCTGGAGCGCCGCGTGACCCAAGGAGTCGCCGAGCTCGAGCGCACCAACCGGCTCCGTCACTTCCTCGGACCACAGCTCGCTGACGTGGTCGTCGCCGACGACGCCCTGCTGGACAGCCACCGGCGAGAGATCGTCGTGGTCTTCTTCGACTTCCGCGGGTTCACCGCCTTCGCTGAGACCAGTGAGCCGGAGGAGGTGATGGGCGTGCTTCGGGAGTACCACGAGGTCATCGGCACCCACGTCGTGGCCCTGGGCGGGACCCTGGAGCGGTTCACCGGCGACGGCGTGATGGTGTTCTTCAACGACCCGGTGACCTGTGACGACCCCGCCGACCGGGCCGTCCACCTGGCGCTGGAGGTGGACCGGGCCGTCCACGTGCTGGCGGAGGGCTGGCGCCGGATCGGTCACGACCTCGCCCATCGCGCCGGGATCTCGATGGGCTACGCGACGCTGGGCCGGATCGGGTTCCCCGGCCGCTTCGACTACGCCGCCGTCGGGAGCGTCACCAACCTCGCTGACCGCCTGTGCAGCGACGCCGGCGACTGGGAGGTGCGGGTCAGCGACAGGGTGCTGGCGGCGCTCGCCGGGCGCGCGGAGGCCGACCTGGTCGGCGACGTCTCACCGCGTGGCTTCTCGCGCTCCGTCCGGGTGCACACGATCCGCTCGCTGGAGGGGGTGATCGCGTGACGACGTACACCGTCGGGCGCGGGCCCGGGCTCCGCACGCTCTCCGACCTCGACGACGACGACCGCAACGCCGCCTTCGCGCAACTGCAGCAGCGGATGGTGCACGTGTGGGAGGGGATGCGTCGCGACCTCGGCGACGAGAGCGTGGTGGTGGTCCCGTCGATCACCACGGCACGCAGCGGCACCCTGACCCAGGCGATGGAGGAGCGCTCGCTCTTCCTTCTCCTGCTGCTTCGCCAACCAAGGCTCCGGATGATCTACGTGACCTCGTGCCCGGTCAGCGAGGCAGTGGTGGAGTACTACCTCGGTCTGCTGCCCGGCGTCATCCCGCGACACGCCCGGGCCCGGCTGACCATGGTCTCGCTGAACGACGCCACTCCGGGCTCGCTCAGCGCCAAGCTGCTGGCGCGACCCAGGATCCTGCGCGACATCAGGCGACTGATCCCGAACCGCGCCGCCTGCCACCTCATCCCCTACAACGCAACGGCTCTCGAACGCGACGTCGCGCTGACGCTCGGCATCCCGATGTACGCCGCGGATCCCCGACATCTCTGGCTCGGCACCAAGACGGGGTGCCGGCGGATGTTCGAGGAGCTCGGCATCCCCTGCCCCGCGGGGGCCGAAGACCTGCGCACCCTCGAGGACATCATCGAGGCGCTCGTCGGCATGCGCCGCCGCAGACCCGACATGGTCGAGGCCATCGCGAAGCTCAACGACGGCGTCTCGGGCTCGGGCAACGCCGTGATCGACCTCCGTGACCTGCCGGCTCCCGGGGCGACCGACGAGCCCGACGCCCTGCGTCACCGGGTGCTCGGGATGGCGCTGGAGGACTCCACGATCGGCGTGGACGCCTACCTCGCCTCCTTCGAGTCCGGGGCCGGCATCGTCGAGGAGCGGATCACCGGCCGCCGGCTGACCAGCCCGAGCGTGCAGATGCGGGCACTGCCGGACGGCACGGTGGAGCTGCTGTCGACCCACGACCAGCTCCTCGGTGGCGCCAGCGGCCAGTCCTACCTCGGGTGCATCTTCCCCGCGGACCGGGCCTACGGCCCGCTCATCTCCGAGCCCGCGCTCGTGGTGGGTCGGCACCTCGCCACGCTGGGAGTCCAGGGCCGGTTCGCCGTCGACTTCGTCACCGTGCAGGACGACGACGGGGCGTGGGCGCCGTACGCGATCGAGCTGAACCTGCGCAAGGGGGGTACGACGCACCCGTTCCTGACCCTGCAGTTCCTCACCGACGGCACCTACGACGCGACCAGCGGAGTCTTCAGGACGCCCAACGGCCACCCCAAGCACCTCGTGGCCACCGACCACCTCGAGGACGACCGCTTGACCACCCTGACGGTGGACGACGTGTTCGACATCGTCGCCCGGCGCCGTCTGCACTTCGACGCGACCCGGCAGACCGGGGTCGTACTGCACATGATCAGCTGCGTCACCGAGTGCGGTCGGCTCGGGCTGACCGCCGTCGGGGACAGCCCGGAGGAGGCGTGGCGTCTCTACGAGGAGGCGCGCGTCGTCATCCTCGACGAGGCCGAGGTCGCCCGCAGCGAGGGGTTGCTCTTCCCGTGACGGGTCCGGTCGCCACCGACGACCCCGTCTGGTACGTCGCCTACGGCTCCAACCTGTCCGCCGAGCGGCTCCGGTGCTACCTGGCCGGTGGGCGTCCACCTGGCGCTCGGCGGAGCTACCAGGGCTGCCGCGACCCCGCGCCCCCCACCGCGGACGTGCTGCTCAGGCTCCCGGGTCGGATCGTCTTCGCCGGCGAGTCCCGCGTCTGGGGTGGCGCGATGGCGTTCTACGACCCGACCGCTGACCAGGAGGTCGTCGCTCGGGGCTACCGCATCACCTTCGGGCAGCTCAGCGATGTGGTGTCCCAGGAAGCGCGGCACCCGGTCGGGAACGACCTGACTCCCGCCCAGGTCGATGGTGAGCCGTGGGAGACCCCGTCGCACGTCTACGAGTCGTTGATACGCCTCGGCGACCGGGACGGCACACCGATGGTCTCGCTGACCTCGCTGCAGGAACTCCGGCCGGCTCCCCCGTCGGCCGACTACCTCCGCACGATCCTGCGAGGGTTGGCCGAGATCTGGCCGTCGACGCCCTGGATGCGTTCGTGCTACCTCGCCGAAGCGCTGGGCGTGGCGCCCACGTGGAGCGCCGCCACCCTCTACGACCTCACCCTCATCTGATCCCATCCAGCGGGATGCTTCGAGACTCCTCGGCGCCCTTCGCATGAACGTCGTGACCTGACACACCACGTGAGCTTCTCCAACCCGAGACTGGTCCGTTCGATGTCGATGGTGCGCTGGTCGACTGACTGCGACGGTGCTATCGGCTGTCCCAGGAATGGATGTGGCGCATCAGTGTGCGGCTCTTGGTCTGGACGTGGCCCATCCGTTCCAGGATGTCGTCCAGGGCGCGGATGGCATCGGTGACGTGAGGGCCCTGGTTGAGCATCACGCACTCGGCACGGCACGCTGGCTGGAGGCGGCATCGGTGATTTCCGCGCGTGAGGGTTAGCCGGTCTTGGCGAGGTTCTCCAGGACCTGCGTCGCCCAGAAAGCCGGGACGTGGGCGGCCTCGCACAGGCCTATGAGCGACTGGGGCATCATGCTCCGACTCAGGTGGCCGAACGGCGGCCACGTCGCCGTCCACGACTTCACGCGCCATGGATCATGGCGCGGGCGAACGGTGCCGGACCAGCGGCTCCATCTCGCACTACGACTGTGCGGCGGATCGGTGGGCGAACGGTTCCTGAGCCTGGAGTTCACCTGCTGGCCGTGCCGTGTCCTCGACTGCGGCCGCGGAGCAGGTGCCAGGACCCCGCACCGAGTGTCCACCTGGCATTCACTGACCGGGGGTGGGCAGCACCGGTCGGCGTCCCGAGACTCACGTCATGACCCGATCGCGTCTCCTTCCCGCTGCCCTCACCGTCACCTGCCTCGTCGCCACAGGAGCCGCTGCCGCTGCCGCGGCCGCGCCAGCCACACCGCCCGGCCAGGACAGGCCCTCGTCCTTCAGCTTCGCAGTCATCGGCGACGTGCCTTACGGTCCCGCCCAGCTCGCGGCGTTCCCCACGTGGGTCGAGCGCATCAACGCGCAGCCTGGTCTGGACCTGGCCGTGCACGTCGGCGACATCAAGAACGGCTCGTCCCCGTGCACGACCGAGTACTTCGAGAACATCCGCACCCAGTTCGACCGATTCGAGGCTCCGCTGCTCTACACCCCCGGCGACAACGAGTGGACCGACTGCCACCGGCCGGCCGCGGGACGTTACGACCCCCTCGAGCGGCTCGACGAGGTCCGCGAGGTCTTCTACGACCGACCGGGCACCACCCTGGGCGTCCGCCCGCTGAAGGTAGACAGCCAGGCGGCCGCGGGCTACCCGGAGAACCAGGCCCTGCGGGCCCGCGGGGTCGAGATGGCCACCATCCACGTCGTCGGGAGCAACAACGACCGGGCACCCTGGACCGGTCTCGGGCTCACCACGCCGACCTCTGTCCAGCTCGCCGAGGAGCATGACCGGATGGCAGCCGCGATCGGCCAGGTGCGCGACACCTTCGACCGGGCCCGGCAGACCCAGGCCCGCGCGGTCGCGCTCTTCCAGCAGGCGGACATGTTCGACCCGTCCTACCAGCCCACGTGGGACGTCAGCGCCTTCGTCCCGCTGGTCCGGGTTCTCGTCGACGAGGCCAGCACCTTCGAAGGCCCTGTGTACCTCTTCGACGGAGACAGCCACGTCTACAACGTCGACCGACCGCTGGCCGACGGCTCCCGGTGGCTGGGCGTCTACGACGTCCACGGCACCAGCGAGAACCTGACTCGCATCACCGTCGACGGAGAGAACAACAACACCAACTTCCTGGAGGTCACCGTCAACCGCCCGGGTTCGGCCGCGGTGCTGTCCTGGCAGCGCGTGCCCTACAACTCGTGATCCCAGCTCTCACGAATCGCTCCCACGACATCGGTCCGTTCAGCTCGATGGACGGCAGCCGCGGACCACTCCAGGGGCCAGAGAGACCGTCTACAGTGCGTTCGACCCGGGGCGTGGCTGGCAGACTTGCCTGCGACTCGGACGGCTTGCCGAGCGGCGAAAGACCAGGGCTCTGCCTTGCGGGGACGAGACGGACGGGGGACAGATGCGCACGTACGACGTCGACCCGGCCACCGCGATGCCAACCCTGGCGTCCATCTCGGGGGTCACCACGGCGCCTGCGCCGCACGAGCTCAGCGAGGTCGTTACCTACTTCGACACCGCCGACCTGAGGCTCCTCGCCGCGGGCATCACCCTGCAGCGTCGCAACGGCGGCGACGACGGGTGGCATCTCGAGCGGGCTGGCGATGCCGGTGACCGTCGGCACGTCCCGCGACCCGCCGACGACGAGGCCGCGGACGAGGTGCCGGGTGAGCTGCTGGACGGGGTGCGCGTGCTGGTGCGGGACATCCGGGTGGCGCCCGTCGCTGTGCTCACCTCGGTCCGGCGGGTGCACCGGCTGCTCGATGGCCGGGGCCGCGTGCTGGCGGCGATCCACGACGACCAGATGACGGCGCAGACCTCGTCTCGCTCGCTCACCGTCGAGCAGTGGCGTGAGTGGCGGCTCGAGGTGATCCATGGTTCACGCAAGCTGGTCGTCGACATCGAGGCCGCACTCGTGCGCGCGGGCGCACGGTCGGGGGAGGCCACGCCGAAGCTGCACCGGGCGCTCGCGGAGAGCATGCCGGCCCGCCCGGCGTGGCGCGACCGACCGGCATCCGGCGCCGGCCGGTTGACCACGGGCGACGTGTTGTTCTGCTACCTCGGCGATCACCTCGGCCACCTGGAGGCCCACGACCAGCGGCTCCGTGCTGGGGACGCTGAGGGGGTGCACCAGCTGCGGGTGGAAGCCCGGCGGCTGCGGGCGGCCCTGAGCAGCTACGCGCCGGTCCTTGCGGACGGCTCGACCCGCGAACTGAGGTCGGAGCTGAGGTGGCTCGGGGGTGTTCTGGCCGAGGCTCGCGACGCCGAGGTCCAGTCCGCCGTGCTCGGCGCCCTCATCGAGGACCTCCCGGCCGACGTGGCGGGACCGGTGCGTGACCTCGTCGACGACGAACTGCGAGGAAGATCCAGCGTCGGTCGCCTTGATGCGGAGCGCGCCCTGAGCAGCGTGCGGTACTTCCGGCTGCTGGACCGGCTGGAGGCACTCCTGGCCACCGCGACGGTGACCAAGGACGGGGACGTCCCCGCCCGGCGGAGCCTGCCCTCCCTGCTCGACTCTGACCTGCACCGGCTCCGGAAGCATCGGCTCGCCTACGAGCGCTCAGGACCCGGACCCGAGCGAGACGAGGCTCTGCACCGGGTCAGGAAGACCGCCAAACGGCTTCGCTATGCCGCCGAGTCCGCCCGACCGGTGTACGGGAAGCGTGCCAAGAAGCTCGCCCGTCGTGTCGCGGCCCTCCAGGAGGTGCTCGGCGATCACCAGGACTGCGTCATGGCCCGCCTCACGCTGCGACGTCTGGCACTCAACGCCGACGTCGACGGGCAGACCGCCTTCACCCTCGGTCTGCTCCATGCGCGGCTGGACGAGCGGGCGGCGACCCTGGAGCACGAATCCGCCGCAGCGATTGCCCAGTTGCCGCAGGGCGGCGTGCGGGCGTGGCTGCGCCGCTGAGGAACCGGACCGGCGCGGTGACCAAGGACCATTGCGCGGAGCCCGTGACCTCGGTTCACTGGACACATGACCACCCCCACCGGTGAGGCGACAGAGATCGCCCTGCTGATCGACGACCTCGTCCACCGCCTTCCCGACGCTTCACCCGACCTGGTGCACCAGGTCGTCGTCGATGCCTTCCAGGAGTTCGCCGATGCGCGGGTCCGCACGTTCGTCCCCCTGCTGGTCGCTCGGGTGGCGACGGACAGGGTGAGGCTGCGGACCGTCACCGCGAAAGGCGCCGGCAGCCACCCGATCAGCGCGTGACGCTCAGCGCGTGAGGATCGGTCCGGCCGTCTCGGACGTCCCGTTCCCACAGGTCCTGGTGGTGTGCAGTGAGAACCCGGGAAGGTCGACAGGGGACCTGCTGGTCCGCCACGCGACGGCCGGTTCGTGGGCGTTGCCAATCTCCAAGGTACGCATCGTTCGCCTGTGCCCCTCGTGCGGCAGCAGCGATCACGGACGCCCACTCGTGGCCCCGATCCCTGGGCGGACGGCGCCCTGGGTCAGCATCAGCCGTGCGGCCGGGCTGACGGTGGTCGCGCTCAGCACGGTCGGCCCCGTCGGGGTGGATGTCGAGCATGAGGCGTCCGCAGGGTTCGCGAACTTCGCCGCGGTGGCCCTGCACCGTTCAGAACGTGCCGACGGTCCGCGCGAGCAGACGGTGACGTGGGTCCGGAAGGAGTCGTTGGTCAAGGCGACCGGCGCCGGGTTGCGGCTGGATCCGGCGCTCGTCCGGCTCAGCGGCCCGACCAGCACGCCGCCGAGCGTGATCGACTGGCCGGGTCTGCGGTGGCCGACCAGCCAGGTCCACCTGTACGACGTCGAGGTCGCGCCCGATCACGTGGCCGCCGTGACCGTCCTGGCCGAGACTCGACCGGACCTGGTGGTCAGCCGGCACGCACCGGCAGCGGCGGCAGGCTGGGTTCGAGCAGCCAGTCGTCGAACAGCTCGGTGAGCGGCCTGTCCGCGAGCTCGTTGGCCAGCTCGACGAACATCGCGGTCGTGACAGAGCCGTGTGCGTGGCGGTGGACCCAGGAACGAAGCAGGTCGAAGAAGGTGGCGTCACCGATCGTGGTGCGCAGGGCGTGCAGCAGCAGCGCTCCGCGCTTGTAGACACGGTCGTCGAACATCTCGTCGGGCCCTGGGTCGGCGAGCAGCAGATCCTGCGGCTGTGCGGCGAGCTTGTCCCAGTGCTGGCGGGCCCGGTCATCCGCCGACGGTCCCCCGGACTCCTCCGACCACAACCACTCCGAGTAGCAGGCGAAGCCCTCGTGCAGCCAGATGTCGCGCCACGCCGTCAACGTCAGGCTGTTGCCGAACCACTGATGTGACAGCTCGTGCGCCACCAGGCGCACCGAGTCCCAGTCGTCGGTGAGGAAGTTGGACCCGAACACCGACAGGCTCTGGGCCTCCAGGGGGATCTCGAGGGGGTCCTCGGTGATGACCACGGCATAGGCGCCGAACGGGTAGGGACCGAAGCTGCGGATGAAGAACTCCATCATCTCGGCCTGCCGACCGAACCCGGCGTCGTAGTCGTGAAGGCGACCTTGGGGAAGTACGGCCGTCATCGGCACCGGGGAGTCAGGGACCTCGCGGGCGACGTAGTGGCCGATCTGCACGGTGGCCAGGTAGGTGGCCATCGGCTCGACCTGCTCGTAGACCCACGAGGTATCACCGGCGGACAACCGACGTGAGACGAGGCGTCCGTTGGCGACGACGTGGTAGGCCGAGGCCGTGGTCACCTCGATGCGATAGCTGGCCTTGTTGGCCGGTCGGTCGTTGCAGGGGAACCAGGACCCGGCACCGTTGGTCTGCCCGGCTACCAGCACCCCATGCGTGAGCTCCTCCCAGCCCATGTCGCCGTCCCCGTCGGAGATCGGACGTGGCCGGCCGCCATAGCGAACCACCAGGCGGAACTCCTCACCGGCCTCGATGACCCTCCGCGTGCGGACCACCAGCTTGTCCCGATTCGAGGAGAACCTCGCCACCTCCGCGACGTCGACGCTCACCTTGCTCACCTTCAGGGCGTGGAGGTCCAGGTGCAGCTCGTCGACGTCCACCAGCGCCACCGCGTGCAGCTCGGCCCGGCCCTCGAGGGAGTTGCCCTCCACCCGGTAGCGGAGTCGCAGGTCGTAGTGACGAACGTCGTAGGACTGGTCGCCATACTCGGCGAAGTAGTCGTCAGGTCCTACGGAGAAGGCGTTCATCGGGCGCTCGGCGAGGTTTCCTCGTCGACCCAGGGGCCGATGGGGTTGCCGATCCAGCGAGTCTTGTCGGGCACGGATTCGCCCCTCATCACCAACGACACCGGGCCGACGGTAGCGTGCCTGCCGAGGACGGCGGCGGGGAGGATCACGCTGTGCGGCCCCAGGGTCGCCCCGGCGCGCAGGGTGACCCTGTCCAGGCTGAGCACCCGGTCGTGAAAAAGATGGGTCTGCACCACGCACCCCTCGTTGACGGTCACCCCGTCACGCAGATCGACCAGGTCGGCCTCAGGAAGCCAGTACGTCTCCACCCAGACTCCCCGACCGACGCGGGCCCCCAGGCTTCGCAGCCAGGCGTTCAGCAAGGGCGACCCCGTCGCGGAGCGAGCGAACCACGGGGCGGCGACGTACTCGACGAAGGTGTCGGCGAGCTCGTTGCGCCACACGAACCCGCTCCACAGCGGATGGTCCCCCTTCACCACCCGGCCGACCAGCAGCCACTTGGCTGCGCTGGTGATCGTGGCCGCCAGCGCTCCGGCCACGATCACCGCGACACCGGACAGCGCCCCGCTCGCGATCCACCCGACCGACGTGGTGATCGCCTCCAGGGCGTACACGACGGCCAACCCGATGCCGAAGTACACGACCACGGGCACGAGACGCGCGCTCTCGACACCGGCGCGGGCCACCCTCAGCCGTCGCGGCGGGTGATAGGTCCGGCTGCTGTCCGCGTCGTTCGCGGCGCGCCGCAGCTGGGTCGGTGGGCTCCCCAACCAGGACGTGCCCGCCTTCGCCTGGGTACGCCGCGGCGCCGCCGACAACACAGCCACCAGTCCCTGCTTCGGGACTTTCCGACCCGGTGCTGTCATGCCCGAGTTGCCCACGAAGGCGTGCTTGCCCACCTTCACCCCGCCCACACGCAGCCAGCCGCCGCCCAGCTCGTAGCCGCCGAGCAAGGTGTCGTCGGCCAGGAACGCGCCATCGCCGACGCTGGTCAAGGTGGGGATGAGGAGCACCGTCGATGCCTCCACGTCCTTCCCGATGCGTGCCCCGAGTGAGCGCAACCAGGCGGGGGTGAGCCAGCTCGAGTACAGCGGGAAGAGCCAGGTGCGGGCCTCGTCGAGCACACGCAGGATGGCCCAGGCCTGGGCGGCCTGACGTCCGTGCACCGGGTGGTGGCCCGCGACGAGGCCGAGTGACAGCAGGCGAACGAGCAGCCAGATCATCACGATCAGCGCGGCCGCGGCGGCCAGGACCGACAACGGGAGCCACGTGACAGCGGTGCGCACGCCGTCCTCCAGCGAGTCGTCGCCTCTCAGGGCCGGCAGGGACACCAGGAGCCCGCCCGCCACGGCCAGGTAGGGAAGGAGAGCGATCAGTCCCGCGGCGCCCGCGTAGGCAAGCAGCCACACCGGCCGGTGCGCGGGACGACCCGCCTCCCACGGGCCGCGCGCGGGCCCGGCGGGTTGCGCCGGGGCCCCGGACCACGCCTCCCGGGGCGGGACTTTCCCGAAGACCGCCGACCCGGGCGCGACCTCGGCCGCGGCCCCCACCCGACAACCCGGGGCGAGCATGCTGCGGGCTCCCACTCGCGCGTCGGGGCCGACCTCGACCCGCCCGACCCGCAGGACGTCGCCGTCCAGCCAGTGCCCACGCAGGTCCACCTCGGGCTCGACCGAGCAACGATCACCCAGCACCAGGAAGCCGGTGACCGGAGGGATCGAGTGCAGGTCGACGTGCTGGCCGACCGTGGCCCCCAACGCCCGTGCATAGTGCCTCATCCAGACGGCACCAGCGAGGTTCGCCGCCCCCATCTCGTCGGCGAGCCGCTCGGCGAGCCAGAGCCGGAGGTGCACCTTGCCGCCCCGCGGGTAGGTCCCCGGGCCGACGCCTCGGAGCAGGAAGCGGGCACCGGCCACGGTGACCGCCATCCGGCCCGGGGGCGCCAGCAGCAGCAACCAGCCCGCGACGAGCCAGCCCCACGACACCGTGGGCAACCAGTCGATGCCCAGGAGCGCCGAGAGCAGGTTGTTGACCGCCCCGATGACGGTGAGCCAGCGCAACCCGGTGAGGGTGCGCAGCGGGACCATGAGGACCAGCTGGGCGACCTGGGTCTTCAACGGCACCGGGTGCACCGACCGGTTCCTCAGCGAGGACGGGGCGACCATCGCGTCGAGGGCATCCGCCAGGCCCGCGATGGCGGGGTGCTCGTAGATGTCGGCCACCGTCACCTCGGGGAACCGTTCACGCAGGCGACTCACCAGCTGCGCTGCCGTCAGGCTCCCGCCACCCAGGGCGAAGAAGTCGTCGTTGCCGGCCGCTCCCCCCGCTCCCAGGATGTCCGACCACAGCTCCCCCAACCAGGCAGCGGTGCCCCGGCGGGGTGACGCGCCCACAGCGGAGCCGGCTCCTGCCAGTGGCCACGGAAGGGCGTCCCGATCGATCTTGCCCGACGTCTTCGTCGGGAGCGTCTCGACCACCGCCAACCGAGGGACCATCGCGGCCGGAAGCTCGTCACGTAGCCGGGCCGCGGCCGCCACCGCGTCGAACGTCGCGTCGGTGGCGATGTACCCGACGAGCAGCGCGTTTCCCGAGCGGGTCCTGCGCACCGCCGTAGCCGCGCCCGTCACGCCGGAGAGGCCGAGCAGGTGGTTGTCGATCTCGCCCAGCTCGATCCGCCGGCCCCCGATCTTGACCTGGTCGTCGGCGCGGCCCAGGAAGACCAGGCCCTCCTCGTCGTGCCGCACCAGATCGCCGCTGCGGTAGGCCAACGGCCAGCCCAGCGTCGGCATCGGCACGTACTTCTGGGCGTCGAGGTCAGGATCGAGGTACCGCGCCAGTCCGATGCCTCCGATGACCAGCTCGCCCGCCTCCCCGACCTCGACCGGGTTGTCGTGCTTGTCCACGACCGCGAGGTCCCAGCCGTCCGGCGGGAGGCCGATGCGAACGGGCAGGTCCGCCGCGAGCTTCGCTCCGCACGCCACCACCGTGGTTTCGGTAGGCCCGTAGGTGTTCCACACCTCGCGCACGTCGGTCGCGAACCGCGTCCCGATCTCCGGTGGACACGCCTCGCCACCGAGGATCAACAGGCGCACCTTGGCGAGGGCTTCCACGGGCCAGAGCAACAGCAGCGTCGGCACGGTCGAGACCACCGTGATGTCGTTGGCGATGAGCCACGGGCCCAGGTCCATCCCGCTGCGCACCAGCGACCTCGGCGCCGGCACCAGGCACGCCCCGGAGCGCCACGCGAGCCACATCTCCTCGCAGGAGGCGTCGAAGGCCACCGACAGCCCCGCCATCACCCGGTCCCCCGGCCCGAGGACACGGTCCCGGAGGAACCACCGCGCCTCGGCGTCGACGAAGCCCGCCGCTGAGCGGTGCGTCACGGCCACCCCCTTGGGGGTGCCGGTCGATCCCGAGGTGAAGATGATCCACGCGTCGTCGGTGGGCATCGGCGCCGCTTCCGAGATCGGCTGACGCGGAGCCCCCCGTATCGTGAGCGAGACCGCGCCGCCGATCACCGCCGAGCAGTCGGCCTCGTCGAACACCGTCCGAGCTCGCTCGTCGGGATCGTCGGCATCGACCGGCACGTACGCGGCGCCGGCGATCAGCACGCCCATGATCGCGACGTACAGCTCGACAGAACCCGAGCTGATGCGAATCCCCACCCGGTCCCCACGACCCACGCCCAGCGCGGCCAGCGCCGCCGCGACATCCTCCGCCGCCTCGGCGAACTCCCCGTAGGTGAGGACCTCGGCGCCGTTGTCGACCGCGGGCGCATCCGAGTACAGCGCCAGCGTCTCGTGGAAGACGTCGACCAGGGTCCGCGGTTCCGGCGCACGATCACTGCGAAGCAACGTCATGGACGCCTGTGCCCGTCCAGCCGCTGGTGACTCACGAGACCATTGTCGTGCCCCCGGGTGAACGAGAGATGTCGCCTCCTTCTCAGGGTCGCCGACGGCCGCCCGGGAAGCCGGGGCAGGCCACCTGGTGCGACAGCCGGCGCTGCCACGCCTTCTTCGCCACCACCGATTTCGAGAGCGCGAGGAGCCGCGGGGTCGCCGTCACGGGCTCCTCACCTCCTGTCGTTCAGCGGGCGCTGGTAGACGGTGACGAGACCCCACCTGTGCCACCTGGATCATCGTGCTGAACCCGGCCTAGTCGACCCAGGACCTCCTGGACGAGGTGGCGGAACCGTAGCTGCTCGGTCGGCAGCATGAGCCGGTCACGGATGCCGTCGTCGACGTCGACGCGGGCGTGTCCGGCAACCTTTCGCGTGCCACGCCCAC
>JBDSLK010000218.1:0-10468 GCA_039916425.1 Nocardioides sp. | reverse complement strand
GAGGCGAACATCGCGAACGCCTCCATCGCGCGGAACTGCGCGAGGTCGACCTTGAGCGACCCGGTGACGGCCTTCATCGCCTTGGTCATGGCCGAGCCACCGACACGGGACACCGACACACCGACGTCGATCGCCGGGCGCTGGTTGGCTGCGAAGAGGTCGGACTGGAGGAAGATCTGGCCGTCGGTGATCGAGATGACGTTGGTCGGGATGAACGCCGACACGTCGTTGGCCTTGGTCTCCACGATCGGGAGCCCGGTCATCGAGCCGTGACCGAGGGCGTCGGACAGCTTCGCGCACCGCTCCAGCAGGCGGGAGTGCAGGTAGAAGACGTCGCCCGGGTAGGCCTCACGGCCCGGCGGGCGGCGCAGCAGCAGCGACACGGCGCGGTAGGCCTCGGCCTGCTTGGTCAGGTCGTCGAAGACGATCAGGACGTGCTTGCCCTCATACATCCAGTGCTGGCCGATGGCCGATCCGGTGTAGGGGGCGAGGTACTTGAACCCGGCCGAGTCGGAGGCGGGCGAGGCGACGATGGTGGTGTACTCCAGCGCGCCGGCCGCCTCGAGGGACCCCCGTACGGCGGCGATGGTCGAGCCCTTCTGACCGATCGCGACGTAGATGCAGCGCACCTGCTTATCGGGGTCACCGGTCTCCCAGTTGGCCTTCTGGTTCATGATCGTGTCGATCGCGATGGTGGTCTTGCCGGTTGCGCTGTCGCCGATGATGAGCTGGCGCTGGCCGCGGCCGATCGGGGTCAGGGCGTCGATCGCCTTGATGCCGGTGGCGAGCGGCTCGTGGACCGACTTGCGGTCCATCACGCCGGCGGCCTGCAGCTCGAGCGCGCGGCGCTCGGTGCTGGCGATCTCGCCGAGGCCGTCGATCGGGGTGCCGAGCGGGTCCACGACGCGGCCGAGGTAGGCGTCGCCCACCGGGACCGAGAGGATCTCACCGGTGCGGCGGACCGTCTGGCCCTCCTCGATCTTCTCGAAGTCACCCAGGACGACGACACCGATCTCGCGGGTGTCGAGGTTCAGGGCGATGCCGAGGGTGCCGTCCTCGAACTCGAGCAGCTCGTTGGCCATCGCGGAGGGCAGGCCGCTGACTCGGGCGATGCCGTCCGCGGTCTCCGCCACCAGGCCGATCTCTTCCCGACTCGCCGTCTCGGGCTTGTAGTCGGACACGAACCGCTGAAGGGCGTCCCGGATCTCGTCCGGACGGATCGAAAGCTCCGTCATGTTCTCTTCCTTCTCTCGTCTGCTCTAGAAGTTGGTGGGGCCGGCCACGGAGGCCCGGCCCGGCCCGCTAGCCGGCCAGCTGCCGGCGGGCGTTGTCGAGGCGGGCGGCGACCGTGCCGTCGATGACGTCGTCACCGATCTCGACGCGGATGCCGCCCAGCACCTCGGGGTCGACCAGGACGTTGAGGTGGACCTCGCGGCCGTACTGACGCGACAGGGTGCTGCCCAGCCGCGTCATCTCCTCGTCGTTGAGCGTCTGTGCGACCCGGACGGTCGCCACACCCTGTCCGTGCACCTCGGCCGCGACCCGCTGGTACGTCGCGAGCGCGACGCCGACGGTGCGGTAGGTGCCGGCGAGGGCCTGGCGGGCGAACGTCACCGTCGCCGGGAGCGCCTTGCCGTCGAGCAGCCCGCTGACCAGGGCCGACTTGTCGTCGGTGGACCGGGCCGGGTCGGAGAGCGCGTCCCGGAGGTCCGGGTTGTGTTGCACGACCTGGGCGTACTCGAAGAGCTCGTCGGCAAGCCGTCCGCTGTCGGCACCGGCCGAGCGCACCACGGAGACCTCGCTGAGGTGCTCGAGGGCGTCGGCGAGGTCGCGGGTCGCTCGCCACCGACGGCCGACCGCGGACACGATCAGCTCGAGGGAGGCGGCGTCCGCCTTGCCCTCGAAGAGCTCGCGGGCCAGCCCCTGCTTGGCCTGCGCCGGCAGGGACACGTCCGTGGCCACCCGTCGCAGCGCCGGCTCCGAGCGGAGGACGACCGACACCGTGAACAGGTCGTCGGCGACCCGGGCGGCGTCGGCCCCGTCTGCGAGGGCGCGGTCGAGCTCCTCACGGAGTTCCGCGAGGGCGTCGGCCGAGGCACCACGCATCTGCATCAGTGGACCCCGCCCTGCCGTGCACCCTGGTCGGAGGCCTCGAGCTCGGCGAGGAACCGCTCGACGACGCGGCTCTGGCGAGCCTCGTCGTCCAGGCTCTCCCCGACGATGCGGCCGGCCAGGCCGGTCGCGAGCGTGCCGACCTCGGCACGGAGCGAGGTGACCGCCTGCTGGCGCTCCGCCTCGATCTGCGTCTTGCCGTGCTCGACGATCCGCGCGGACTCGACCTGGGCCTGCTCACGCATCTCTGCGATGATCTGAGCGCCCTGCTCCCGGGCGTCCTCGCGGATCCGGGCAGCCTCGTGCCGTGCCTCGCCCAGCCGCTGCTCGAGCTCGGCCAGTTTGGCGTCGGCCTCGGCCTGCTTGGTCTCGGCGGCCGCGAGCCCGCCCTCGATCGCCTCGGTGCGCTCGGCGAAGGTCACCTCGAAGCTCGGGACGACGTACTTCTTGATCGCGAGGTAGAGCAGCCCGAAGACGACCAGGGACAAGACGATCTCGATCGGGTGCGGCACGAGGGGGTTGAGCTGCCCCTCCTCGGCCGCGAGGGTGATCACTGACTGCATGGCGAGTCCTTTTGTGGTGCGAGTGTCAGAGGACGAACGCGAGCGCGATGCCGATGATGGCCAGCGCCTCCGCGAGGGCGAAGCCGAGGATCGCGATCGACTGCAGGCGGCTCTGGGCCTCCGGCTGACGGGCGACGCCCGAGATGTAGGCGGCGAAGATCAAGCCGATGCCGACGCCGGGGCCGATAGCCGCCAGGCCGTAGCCGATCATGTTGAGGGAGCCGCTGAGTTCACCGGTCACGGTGGTTTCCTTTCGGTTATTTCTTGCGTGGTGCGAACTGGTTCTCAGTGCTCGTCTGCGAGAGCACCAGAGATGTACATGGCGTTGAGCAGGGTGAAGACGTAGGCCTGCAGGAACTGCACCAGCAGCTCCAGGAAGGCCACCGCGATGAAGAGGACCCAGGCCAGGATGCCGACCGGCTTGACCAGCACGGCGCCGTGCAGGAGGAGGTACTCCCCACCGAGTGCGAACAGGATCAGCAGCAGGTGGCCGGCGAACATGTTGGCGAAAAGACGCAGGGCCAGCGTGACGGGCCGGACGACCAGGTTCGACATGAACTCCAGCGGGATGAGCAGCAGGAGGATCGGGCCCTTGATGCCGGCGGGCACGCACTGGAGCTTGAGGTAGCCGAGGAAGCCGTGCTTCTGGATGCCGACGCTGTTGTAGATGATCCAGCTCAGGATCGCCAGGCCGTAGACCATGCCCGAGCGCCCCATCGTGGGGAACTGGAAGAACGGCACCGAGGCCATCAGGTTGTTGAGCAGGATGAAGAAGAACACCGTGACCAGGTAGGGCACGAAGCGCATGAAGTCGTGGGAGCCGATGATGTCGCGGCCCATGGAGTTGCGCACGAAGCCGTAGGCCGACTCGCCGCTGAACTGCAGCTTGCCCGGCACCAGCGCCCGCTTGCGCGAGGCGAGGAACAAGAAGCCGAACGCGAAGACCGCGACGACGACCACCTGGAGCATCGGCTTGGTGACTCCGAGCTGCATCTGCTGGCCGAGGAACTCGAAGGTGCTGCCGCCGCCGATCGGGGGCAGGTCGAAGTCAGCCGGGCTCGGGGGCGTGAACTCCTCGGAGCGAAGCAGCGTCATTGCCGTCGAGCTCACCTACGTCTCCTGACTTCGTCGTGCGGGGAACTGTTGAATCGGGCGAACGTCATGTAGAGGCCGAAACCCGCCCCCACGAGGATCCCGATCGCGACCAGGAAGGTGGTGCCGAGCCAGTGGTCCAGTCCCCAACCGATCAGGCCGTACATGAGCACGCCGGAGACGAGATACCCGAAGGCGTGCCACGGGTCTCCCTTGGACCGGTCCCCGTCCGCGACGGGGACTCTGCGACCGGACGGGGGATTCTGTCGAGCCATCGCGCACCGGACAATAGCAGCCGTGCCGGGTCATCGTTCACCCCCGGGTCCGCTCTGCGGAGCCGCCACCGGAGTACTGGGCGGGGGCAGGTCGTAGACCGGGATCCGCATCCGCGTGGTCAACCAGATCTGCGCCACCAGCCAGGTCGCGGTGACCGCGATGACCGCGGCCGCGAGCCAGGTGGGGGCGCCGGCGGTCGCCAGCAGCGCCGAGCCCGACAGGCCAGCGAACGCCACGGCCATCACGACCACCTGGAGCAGGTAGGTCAGCAGGGCGACGACCAGCGAGGCCGCCGGCAGCAGGCTCGCCACCACGTTGACCACGGTCGAGCCGAGCACGAACACGCCAGCCGCGATCAGGCCACCGACGGCAGCCGCGGAGGCCGCGTCGGAGCCGCTCGAGAGCGCGCCGACGGCTACGACGAGTCCCCCGACGGCTACCGCCCCGACCGACGCGCCCACCAGCGGGCGCATGCCGGTCACACGAGGTGACTGCCCCTGCTTGGAGGTCGTGGTCGTCATGTCGGCGGCCCGATCTGTGGAGGAGATTCGAGGTGGTGGCGACCCTGTCCGAGGGCGCTCGTGAAAACTATCACAAGGTCCCGGAGGGGTCGAAATCCACTCGGACGACGGGCTTGTGGACCCGCGGCAGGACGAAGGTCAGGGCCACCGTGGCCACCACCATCCCCCCGAAAACAACCCAGATGGTGCGTCCGCTGTAGAGGCTCAGGAGCACCACCCCGGACCCGATGAGGCCGGCCCACAACCACATGATCAGCACCGCTCGGCGGTGGGAGTGGCCGAACTCGAGCATCCGGTGGTGCAGGTGCTGCTTGTCGGGGGCGAACGGGGACTTGCCGGCGCGGGTGCGCCGGAACACCGCCAACACCAGGTCGGCCAGGGGCACGATCAGGATCGAGGCCGGGAGCAGGATCGGCAGCAAGCTGGCCCGCGCATCCGCATTGCCGAGGTCCTCGGCGGTGAACTGGCCGGTCAGCGTGATCGTCGAGGCAGCGAGCACCAGGCCGATCAGCATCGATCCGGAGTCACCCATGAACAGCCGGGCCGGGTGGAAGTTGTGCGGTAGGAAGCCCGCGCAGGCCCCCGCCAGAGCCGCGCTGAGCAGGGCCCCGGTGGTCGCCAACGTGACGTCGTTGCGGTCGCTGAGCAGGTAGCAGAAGACGAACATCGCGACGGCACCGACGCCGACCACACCGGCCGCCAACCCGTCGAGACCGTCGACGAAGTTCACCGCGTTGACGGTCGCCACGACAATGAAGACGGTCAGCAGCGAGCCCTGGGCGAGGTCCACGGAGAACGAGCCCCCGCCGGGGGTCGGCACGAAGTAGAACTGCACGCCCTGCCACACCAAGATGCCCGCCGCCAGCACCTGGCCGCCGAACTTGGTGAGTGCGTCGAGGTCGAAGATGTCATCGAGCACCCCGACCGTGCAGATCACCGCACCCGCGATCAGCACGGCGCGGGCCTGCTCGAAGATGTAGGGGTCGGCGCGCGAGAGGAACGGCAGCTCCCGGCCGATGAGGTACGCCGCCACCAGGCCGCCCATCATCGCCAGACCGCCCAGGTAGGGGATCGGCTCGTCGTGGACGTCGCGGTCACGCACCTCGGCGAACGCCCGGGTGCGAAGGGCGAACTCGCGCGCGACGACCGTCAGCAGATAGGTCGCCGTTGCGGCGACGAGGAAGACGAGGAGATACTCCCGCACTAGCCGGGCCTCACTCGGGAGCGTCCTCGTCGAGGATGCTCGCTCCGCTGGGCTCGAGCGCGGCGTTCAGCTCCTCGAGGCTGATCGCGCCGCGGCGCAGGAGTCGGCCCTGTACGCCGGTGACGTCGACGATCGTCGACGCCACGCCCTCGGCCCCGCGCGGGGACTCCCCCGCGTCGATGATGACCGAGACGTGCTCGCCGAGCATCTCGTCGGCCTGCTCCGCGTCGGTGGCGGCGGGGCGACCGGTGAGGTTGGCCGAGGACACCGCCAGCGGTCCGGTGCGTTCGAGGAGGTCCAGGGTGATCGGGTGGTCGGGCATCCGCATCGCCACGGTGCCACGGGTGTCGCCGAGGTCCCACTGGAGCGACGGCTGCTGCTTGCCCACCAGCGTCAGTGGCCCCGGCCAGAAGTGCTCCATCAGGGTCCGGGCGTAGCCGGGGAGGGCCAGCGCCAGGGCGTCGGCCGTGGTCGCCGAGCTGATCAGGACCGGGGGCGGCATCTCGCGGCCGCGACCCTTGGCAGCTAGCAGGTCCGCGACGGCGTCCGGGTCGAACGCGTCGGCACCGACGCCGTAGACGGTGTCGGTGGGGAGGACCACCAGACCGCCCCTGCGGATCGCCAGTGCCGCCGCTTCGATGGCGGCTTCACGTTCGTCGTCGGTGCTCGTCGGCATGCGCATGAAGTCATCGTGCCAGCCGTGCCGTCGTGAAGCGCGGACGCCCGGCCAGGTCGACGTGGTCGCGCACCTCGCGCCACCGCCCGGAGTCGGCGAAGACGGCCGGCGCCGACTCGCCCTGGACGTCCGCGTGCTCGAAGCCGACCACTCCCCCGGCCCTCAGCAGGCGCGCCGCCCGACCCTCGAGCGCCCTGATCGCGTCGAGCCCGTCGTCGCCCGAGAAGAGGGCGAGGTGGGGGTCGTGGTCCCGGGCCTCGGCGGCGACCGACTCCCACGCGGTGAGCGGGACGTAGGGGGGGTTGCAGGTGACGACGTCGACGGTGCCCACCAGCTCGTCGAGCTCGCTGACGAGGTCTCCCAGACGCAGGTCGACCCCGGTGCCGGCGAAGTTGCGGACCGCCCACGCGTGGGCGTCCTCGTCGAGCTCGACGGCGTACACGGTGGTCTCAGGCACCTCGGTGGCGACCGCCTTCGCGATCGCTCCGGAGCCGGTGCACAGGTCGACGACGACGACCCGCTCCTGGGCCGGGACCAGTTCGCGGGCGCGGTCGACCGCCCAGCCGGCGAGCAGCTCGGTCTCGGGCCGCGGCACGAACACCCCCGGGCCGACCTGCAGCTGCAGATAGCGGAAGGCCGCGGTGCCGGTGAGGTGCTGGAGCGGCTCCCGGGACGCGCGGCGGGCTACCAGCGCGTCGTACGCCGTGGACTGGGCGGCGGTGAGCCCGTCGACGAGGGCCAAGCGGCCCCGCACCGTGCCGAGGACATGGGCCAGCAGCTCGTCGGCATCGTGGGCCGGAGAGGCGACACCCGCCGCCGCCAGCCGCTCGACCGCGGCGGCGCGCACGGTGCGCCGGTCGACCCGGCCGACGGGGATCATGACTCCAGCGACTCCAGGCCGGCAGCCAGGTCGGCCTCGTGGCAGGAGTCCAGCACCGGCTGGAGGTCCCCGTCGAGCACGGCGTCGAGGTTGTAGGCCTTGTAGCCGGTGCGGTGGTCGGAGATGCGGTTCTCCGGGTAGTTGTAGGTGCGGATCCGCTCGGACCTGTCGACGGTGCGGACCTGGCTCTTGCGTGCCTGGCTCGCCTCGGCGTCGGCCAGTTCCTGGGCGGCCGCGAGGATCCGGGCCCGCAGGATGCGCATCGCCTGCTCCTTGTTCTGGAGCTGGCTCTTCTCGTTCTGGCAGCTCGCCACGATGCCGGTGGGCACGTGGGTGATCCGGACCGCGGAGTCGGTGGTGTTGACGCTCTGTCCACCGGGTCCCGACGACCGGTAGACGTCGATGCGCAGGTCGTTGTCGTCGATGACGACGTCGACCTGCTCGGCCTCCGGCATCACCAGGACCCCGGCGGCCGAGGTGTGCACGCGGCCCTGGGACTCGGTAATGGGCACCCGCTGGACCCGATGCACGCCGCCCTCGAACTTCAGCTGGGCGTAGGGCGCCTCGCCGGGCTCGGCGGGTCCCCCGCGGCCGGCCTTGACCGCCAGCGTGACGCTCTTGTAGCCGCCGAGGTCGGACTCGGCGGCATCGAGGATCTCGGTCCGCCACCCGCGGCGTTCGGCGAACCGGGTGTACATGCGCAGCAGGTCGCCGGCGAACAGCGCAGACTCCTCGCCGCCCTCGCCCGACTTGACCTCGAGGAGGGCGTCCTTGTCGTCGGCCGGGTCACGCGGGATCAAGAGCCGCTGGAGCAGGCTCTCGGCACTTGCGCGGCGGGCGGCCAGCTCCTCGGCCTCTTCGGTGAAAGCCGGGTCCTCACGGGCCAGCTCGCGTGCCGCCTCGACGTCCTCGAGCAGCTGCTGCCACTGGCGGTACGCCGCGACCGTCCTGGACAGCGCGGCGTACCGCTGGTTGAGCTTCTTGGCGAGCCGCTGGTCGGCGTGCGTCTCAGGCGCGCCGAGCTGCCGCTCGAGGGCCGCGTGCTCGTCGACCAGTCCTTCGACGGCCTCGAACACGGCTTACTTGGACTCGGAAGTCTCGGCCTTCTCGACCGGGGCCTTCTTCGCGTAGCGAGCTTCGAAGCGGGCGACGCGGCCGCCGGTGTCGAGGATCTTCTGCTTGCCCGTGTAGAACGGGTGGCACTGGGAGCACACGTCCGAGCGGATGGCGCCGCTGGTCTCGGTGGTGCGCGTGTCGAACTCGGCCCCGCAGGCACAGGTCACGTGGGTCGCGACGTACTCGGGGTGGATGTCCTTCTTCATGGTGTCCTCTCTCATGGCCGCCGGGTCGTCTCGACAGGTGCGGGACGTGAACCGGAGCCGGTGGGCAATGATGCCACCGCTCACAACGCCCGACCCAATCGCCACATTCCCGTGGCGGCCGGCGTCAGGGCCGGCGTCAGGGCCGGTGACTTGGCTGTGACCTGGTGCTCAGTCGCCGTGCGGACTGGGGGTGGTCTTCTGGACCTGCATCAGGAACTCGATGTTGCTCTGGCTCTTCTTCAGGCGCTCGAGGAGCAGCTCGAGGGCCTGCTGGCCGTCGAGGCCCGACAGCACCCGGCGGAGCTTCCAGACGATCGCGAGCTCCTCCTTGCTCATCAGGAGCTCCTCACGGCGGGTGCCGGACTGGACGGCGTCGATCGCGGGGAAGAGGCGCTTGTCGGCGAAGTCGCGGCGCAGCCGGATCTCCATGTTGCCGGTGCCCTTGAACTCCTCGAAGATCACCTCGTCCATCTTCGAGCCGCTCTCGATCAGGGCGGTCGCCAGGATGGTGAGCGAGCCGCCGTTCTCGATGTTGCGAGCCGCCCCGAAGAAGCGCTTGGGCGGGTAGAGGGCGGCCGAGTCGACGCCGCCGGACAGGATCCGGCCGCTCGCCGGGGCGGCGAGGTTGTAGGCGCGGCCCAGGCGGGTGATGCCGTCGAGCAGCACGACCACGTCGTGGCCGAGCTCCACGAGTCGCTTGGCGCGCTCGATGGCGAGCTCGGCAACCATGGTGTGGTCGCTGGCCGGGCGGTCGAACGTCGAGGAGATGACCTCGCCCTTGACCGAGCGCTCGAAGTCGGTGACCTCCTCCGGGCGCTCATCGACCAGGACCACCATCAGGTGGCACTCGGGGTTGTTGGTGGTGATCGAGTTGGCGATCGACTGCATGACCATCGTCTTGCCGGCCTTGGACGGCGAGACGATCAGGCCGCGCTGGCCCTTGCCGATCGGCGCGGCGATGTCGATGACGCGGCCGATCAGGTTGGTGGGCACGGTCTCGAGACGGAGCCGGTCGCTCGGGTAGAGCGGGGTCAGCTTCGCGAACTCGACCCTGTTCGTCGCGGTCTCGGGGTCGGCGCCGTTGACGCTGTCGACCTTGACCATCGGGTTGAACTTCTCCCTGCGCTCGCCCTCTCGGGGCTGGCGCACCTGGCCGACGATGGCGTCACCCCGACGGAGTCCGAACTTCCGCACCATCGACAGCGACAGGTAGACGTCGTCGGTGCCGGGCAGGTAACCGCTGGTCCGCACGAACGCGTAGTTGTCAAGGACGTCGAGGATGCCGGCGGCCGGAATCAGGATGTCGTCCTCGAGGATCGTGGTGTCCGGCTCGTTGCGCTGACCGCCCTGGGTCGTGGGTCCGCTGCTGCGGTTGCGGTCGCGGCCCCGGCGGCGCCGGCTGCGGCTGCTGTTGTCGTCGGCCTGACCGCCCTGGTTCTGGTTCTGGTTCTGGTTCTGGTTCTGGTCGCGGGTGCGGTCCTGGTGGCCGGCCTGGTTCTGCTGGCGGTCCTGGCTACGCTCCTGATTCTGCTGGCGGTTCTGGTTCTGGTTCTGGTTCTGGTTCTGGTTGCGGTTGCGGTCCTTCTGGCCACCGTCGCGCTGGTCCTTCTTGGACTCCGGCAGGGGGTCCTGCTTCGCGTCGGGGTGTGAGTCCTGGTCGTGCCGGTTGGACTTCGCCGATGGTGAGTCACGTTGCGGCTCCGCCGGGGCCTCCGGCTGGGTCTCCTGCTGAACAGCGGCGACCTTCTTCTTCTCCTGCTGCCGGGGCTGGCCGCCACCTGATTGGGCGGTCTTGATCGCGCTGACCAGCTCGGCCTTCTTC
>JBDSLK010000217.1:0-3700 GCA_039916425.1 Nocardioides sp. | reverse complement strand
TGGTCGGGCCGGGAGGGGCGTACCCGACCGCGACCCGGCCAGCGCCGGCCCGGTCGGTCAGGTGGGTCGGGTCGGTCAGGTCTGTCAGGTCGGTCAGGTCGGATCCCAGGCGGCCGCGGAGGTAGCCGGGTGCCCAGGACCGCGGGTACATGGCGGCGTAGAACTCCAGGGCGGCGCCGTGGAGCTCCACGATGCGCCCCCGGGCGACGGCTCCTGCAGCGGGCCGCGGGATCGAAGGGATCGCGGGGATGGCGGGACTGTCGTGAGGGCCCGCCGGCGCGTGCCGATGGTAGATTTCCACATTGGCTGTCGTGTTCTGCAGCCATGTTGGTGGCGGTGCTTGGTCGAGGTCGTCCGGTGGCAGGTTCTCGTCCTCGGGTGGATCTGGTTGCTCGGTGTCGGGGTCGTCGGGGTCGTCGGGGGGGTCGGTCAGGATCGCCACCCGCAGGACGAGGGCGTCGGTGAGGTCGGCGACGTGCAGGTCGGGCGGCAGTGCGTGGGCGGCGGTGGACAACAGGGTGTCGGGGTCCCAGTGGTGGCGGCTGGCGGCCTCATCGACGGCGGCAACCAGCGCCGGCCAGGCCGACGAGGCGGCCAGTTGCTCGGCGGGATGGTGGGGGAGGAGGGCTGCCAGGGTGGGTAGCCAGGGTGGTCGGAGCAGGTCACCGGCGTGCTTGTCTTGCAAGGCGGCGGGTCCGAGGTGGGCGCAGAGGCGCCACCACAGGGCCGCCGCGGCGTGTTGGTCGGGAAGCGGTCGGGGTTGGGTGAGGGCGTCGTGGAGGTAGGCGCCGACGGGAAGGCCGGCGCGTTCGAGGCGCGCAAGCCGCTGGCACAGGACGGTGATCCAGGGGTCCTCCTGCAGGGCGTCGGACAGGGCTTGGTACCAATCGCGTTGGGTGAACGGGTAAGCACCCGTGGCGGCCCGGGCCGCTCGGGCTAGGACGCCCTGGTGGCGACCGGGGGTGCCGATCTGTCGGGGACCGGTGGGGCGCAGGTCGGAGTCACCGACCCCGTGAACTGCCCGCCACACCGCCACCGCAGCCCGTAGCTGTTCGTGCTCGGGGGCGAGGAGGTGCTGGGCCCAGCCGGGTGCGGTGCCCGGGGTCCAGCTGTGGCTGACCTGCCTGACGCGGGAGACGAGGTCGTCCACGCGTGCTTGTCGTTGGGACAGGTAGGGGCCCCAGTCGAGGTCCTTAGCCAGTTTGGCGGGGATCGCTGGCAGCCACGGCGTCAGACTGGGTCGACCGCCGGGCTGACCGGGGTGGTGTTGGCCGGGTTCAGGTAGGCGGCTGTCGATGACGGCAGCGGGGTCGGCGGCGTCGTCGAGGCCACCTTGGGCGATGGCTCGCCGGAGCAGGGTGACGGGGTCGACCCCGTCGGGCACGTCGCGGTCGTTGGTGTGGTCGAGGCTGAGGAGGGCCAGGTGTGAGCGCAAGGTAGGCCAGGCGGGGGCATGGGTGAGGTCGACGCAGAGGAGGTCGGCGGTGGTCTCGAGGCGGTCCAACGCCACGGTGCCGAGGAGTTGTTCGGCGGCGAAGGTGAGGGTGTCGTGGTAGCGGGCGGCGGCGTCGTGGAGTTGGTGGGCGGGGTCGGTGGCTTGGCGTAGCGCGGTCGTCGCGGAGGTCGGGGCACGGTCGCGGCCCAGGATCTGGGTCAGCTGGTCGAGGGCGGTGGGTGGGATCAGGGTCTCGGGGCGGATGAGGTGGTGGGGGTCGCCGTCGTTGCCGACTCCGAGGTAGACGTGGTTGCTGGCGCGGCCACGGGAGACCGCGACGTAGAGCAGGGACCGGTCCTCTTCCCCGGTCAACACGGTGTGGGAGGTCTCCACGGTGGTGCCTTGGGCGCCATGGACGGTCGTGGCGTAGCCGAGCTGGACGTGCCCGTCCCTTACGTACGCGTGGGGGAGCCGGACCCGGGACCGCAGGGTTTGGTGGCTCGCCGTGATGGATCCGTCGGCGTGCGCCGCGTGCACCGTCCACCGGTCGCCGTTCTTGACCCAGTCTGTGCTACTGATTCGTAGGCCGCGGTGGTTGCGGCGGGTGATGATGGTGTCGCCGGCCGAGACCAGGGTGCCGTCGCCCAGCCTGACCGCCGGAGCCGATGCTGCTTGGGGGTTGCGGGCGAGGCGGTCGGTGCGCGCCCTGGTGTTGAGCTCGGCGACCAGTTCACGGGTCGGGGCCAGCAGCAGACTCTGCTTGCCGGCGGCGGTGTCGGTTGTCCAGGCCCGGTAGGCCTGGTCGGCGGCGCCAGCGAGGTCGCCGACGTGGATGCGGCCGCGGTCGGCGTAGAAGCCCAGCGCGGCGGGGTCTCCGTCGCGGACCGCGAGGGTAGCGGCGGCCTCGGCCGGGTCAGCGAACCTGCGGACCTCGGAGAGGGTGACCGCACCGACCGTGGCCGCAATGTCGCGCAACACGCCTCCGGCTGCGACCGCGGCCAGCTGCCGGTCATCGCCGACCAGCCGCACGCACCCGCCCCGGGCCAGGACGAACCGCACCGCAGTATTGAGTTCGATCGTGGAGGCCATCGCGGCCTCATCGATCATCACCAGCGTCTTGGCATCGATCGCCTCCACCCACGCCGGGACCTCATGGCCGGGTTGGATCGACCAGACGAGCTTGCTCAGGGTGTCGCAGACGCCGTCCTTGCCCAGCCCGGCGCCCAGTCCGGTGTTCAGGGCGTTGTTCAGTTCCGTGGCGGCGACGGCGGAGGGGGCCAGGCCCACGACCCGGCCGCCGCCGTCACGCCACGCGCGGGCGAGGACCTCCATGGCAATGGTCTTCCCGGTGCCGGCGGGTGCGAGCGCCACCTGGAGGCGGGCCCCGGAGGTGGCGAGCTCGCGGACCAGGCCCGCCTGCGCGGCGTTCAGGGTGATCCCGTTGGCTGCGGTCTCGGCGAGCGCGATGCCGACCCGAACGTCGCTGATCCGCCGCCCACCACCGCGCCGGGCGGCCGCCAGCAGAGCTTGTTCGGCGGCCACCACAGCACGGGAGGTGAACAGCCGGGACTCGTGCTGCACGTACACCGACACCCCATCGGCCCTCCTCAGTGCGTCCGGGCCGTGCCCGGTTTCGGTCAGCGGATCCGGGTCATTGAAGGCCAGCGAGTGGTCAGTGACGGCGTGATCGACGATCTCATCGACAGTCGTGGAGAGAACCGGCATGGGCACCCCGTGCTCGCGGACGCGGCGGTGGGCCTCGGCGCGCAGGTGCCAGGTCTGCCAGGTGGCGCGGTTGGCTTGCACGGTGTCGACGACCAGGCGTGCCGTCTCCTGGATCCACGCATCGGTCACTGGCTCGGGTTGGGCACCGCAGCCCAACGTGCGGTCGACCATGACGCCGATCGCGTCGGGGGAGCCGAGTATCCGGGTCGCCTCGGCACGCCACCCGGTGCGCTGCTCGACCTCGCTACGTGGGGCGTGCTTGGCCTGCCTGGTTTCCAGTGTGGCCTGCTGGGCCAGGGCGATCGACTCGATCGCCAACGGTGGTCGCCCGTGTTCGGTCTGGAACTTCACCGCGAGCTTGCGGCGCCTCCTCTCGATCACCCGCGAGCGGCGCGACCACCCGGCCGCCAACCGGTCGTCGACGCCGACGATCTCGCGCACCGCACGCTTCTCCCCGATCTCCCCGGGCCTTGGCGTGGCGTCTCTGGGGGCGAACTGCAGCCCGAGCCTGGCCACCAGCTCGGCCTCGATCAGGGTGTT
>JBDSLK010000216.1:0-2841 GCA_039916425.1 Nocardioides sp. | reverse complement strand
TGACGCTCTGCGTAGGCGGTCACCATCGTCACCCCGATGCCCCAGCCATTCACCTCCCTGCGCCTCTATGCCCGGCTCCAGGCCCTCTCAGCTCAGTGCGTCGCGAACCGCCATCGCGAGCCGCCCGCGAAGTCGGCCGGCAGGGAGGAGGTCGCCTGGGTGAGGGTGCCACCTGCTCCCACGCGCAGGATGGTGCTGGAGCCGTAGTGGGAGGCCAGGACCAGGAGGCTCTTGTTGTCCTCCCAGACCAGGTCGAGGACGAACGGTTCAGCTGGACCGGCACCGATCCCGTCGACGCTGTGAAGTAGCCGGCCGCTGGCGGCGTCGAGGATGCCCAGGCGTGCCGGCTCCGGCGAGGAGACCGCGGCCACGAGCCGCCCGTCGGGGCTGAAGGATTCCGGTCGCCAGCGTGGTGAGCGCCAGACCTGGGTGCCCGTCGTGAGATCGAGGACCACCCCGTCACCGCTCCCGAGGGCCCGTCCGGCGACCACTCCGCTGCGCGGCTCGACGGCAAGCACCGAACCGAGGCCGGCGATGGGGCGGGCCGGGCCGGCGAGGTCGGTGATCCAGGCCCCGGCTGGTTCGGGGGCGTTGAAGACGACCTTCTCGCCCGCCGTCCCCACCATCCCCACCAGGGAGACCGACCCCGGGACGACCTGGCGGTCCCGCCCACGACGGATCACCGACGTCGTGGGCTCACGCTCTTGCCGGGTCACCCATGCCGTGACGCGGCCGTCACGGCTCGCGACCGGGAAGCCGGACGTGAGCCATCGCCTCCGCTCGACGAGCCGGTTGTCGCCTGCGATCCAGCGCAGGGTCGTGCGAGCGCCGAGGTCGAGGTCGGCCACCAGGAAGCCGCCTCGGAACGGGAGGACCGAGCCCGGTCGCTCGACAGGCAGCTCGGTCCGGGTCCCGTCGCGGGCGACGTAGACGTTGTCGATCAGGTACGCCACGTCCGGCCGCCCGGTCTGGCGCGATGCCTCCTGTCGGGGTCCGGCCGGGGCCGGCGCCGGGGCAGGGGCGCTCGGCAGCGGGTCGACGAGCGGGATCAGGAGGGCGACGACCGCGACCGCCGCGACCACGACGAGCGCCGTCGTACGCCGCCGACGGGAGCGCAGCCCGGCCGCGTCGGCCCGGACGTCGTCGAGGTCGCTCGGGACGTACGCCGTGTCCTCCGCGTGGGCGCGCAGGGTCTCGGCCAGCAGCTCCGCGGGGTCGTTCGGCACGGCCCGGGCCCGGTGGCTGACCCGTTGCCGATCGAGCTGGAGCCGGAGCGCGGTCAGCACCTCGGTGTCCTCGGCCTGCACCAGGCCTGCGGTGAGCCGCAGCAGCCGGCCGGTCTCCGCCGCGTCGAGCTGCTCGTGGTGGCGGACCACGACGATGGCCCGCTCCCGGGCGGGGAGGGACCCGACCAGTGCCCAGGCGGCCGCGTCGGCCCCGTCGTACTCCTCGGTGAGGCGGATCCGTGCGGCCTCCGACGCACGGCGGTCCCAGGTCCGCCGGTGCTCGGACAGCAGCAGCTCGCGGGCGTGGTGCTCGGCGTCGGCGGACCCGATCCGCGTCCAGTGGAGACAGAGCTGGGCGAGCACCGGCGTTAGCAGGGAGTGCCCGGCCCACGGGTCTCCGGTGAGCAGGGTCGCGAGCCGGTGCAGTGCTGGCTCCCGGGCGGCGAGCCAGGACCCGAAGCCCTCGCTGCCGCCCTCTACCCATGTCGTCGGCATCCTGTCCCTTCCCTTGGCCCTGGGGACCTGGCCCTATCGTGGCACCGAAGTCCACGGATCCCAGAGGAGTACGCATGCAGCAGGTCAAGGGCGTCGTCGCCCGCGCCAAGGGCGAGCCGGTCTCGATCGAGACCATCAACGTGCCCGACCCCGGACCGGGCGAGGCGGTGGTCCGGGTGCAGGCGTGCGGTGTCTGCCATACCGACCTGCACTACCGCGAGGGCGGCATCAACGACGACTTCCCGTTCCTGCTCGGGCACGAGGCGGCCGGCGTCGTCGAGTCGATCGGCGAGGGCGTCACCGGGCTCGAGGTCGGCGACTTCGTCGTCCTCAACTGGCGTGCCGTGTGCGGCAGCTGCCGGGCCTGCCTGCGCGGCGAGCCGTGGTACTGCTTCGACACCCACACCGCCACCCAGAAGATGACGCTCGAGGACGGCACCGAGCTGTCACCCGCCCTCGGCCTCGGCGCGTTCGCCGAGAAGACGCTGGTTGCCGCCGGCCAGTGCACCAAGGTGGACGCGACGGCCCGCGCCGCGGCGGTCGGCCTGCTCGGCTGCGGGGTGATGGCCGGCCTCGGTGCGGCGATCAACACCGGCAACGTCGGCCGCGGCAAGTCGGTCGCGGTGATCGGCTGCGGGGGCGTCGGCATGGCCGCCATCGCCGGCTCCGCGCTCGCCGGAGCGTCGACGATCATCGCCGTCGACCTCGACGACAAGAAGCTCGCCTGGGCCAAGGACATGGGGGCGACCGACGTCGTCAACTCCCGCGACGCCGACCCGGTCGAGGCCATCCAGGCGCTGACCGGCGGCAACGGCGCCGACGTCGTCATCGACGCGGTGGGTCGCCCGGAGACCTGGAAGCAGGCCTTCTACGCCCGCGATCTCGCCGGCACCGTCGTCCTGGTCGGTGTCCCGACCCCCGACATGATGCTCCCCGACATCCCGCTGATCGACGTCTTCGGCCGCGGCGGGGCGCTCAAGTCGAGCTGGTACGGCGACTGCCTGCCCTCGCGAGACTTCCCGATGCTGGTGGACCTCTACCGGCAGGGCCGCCTCGACCTCGACGCGTTCGTGTCGGAGGAGATCGCCCTCGGCGACGTCGAGGACGCGTTCGCCAAGAT
>JBDSLK010000215.1:0-31600 GCA_039916425.1 Nocardioides sp. | reverse complement strand
ATCGGCGAGGACGGCCGGCTGTGGGCGGTCAACCCGGAGTTCGGCTTCTTCGGGGTCGCGCCGGGCACCAACGAGAAGACGAACCCGCACGCGATGGCGACCATCAACAAGGGCAACTCGGTCTTCACCAACGTCGCGCTCACCGCGGACGGCGACATCTGGTGGGAGGGCCTGGAGAACACCCCCGAGCACGCCACCAGCTGGAAGGGCGAGCCGTGGACGCCCGCGAGCGACGAGCTGTCCAGCCACGCCAACAGCCGCTACTGCACGCCGATCAAGCAGTGCGACATCCTCGCGCCGGAGTATGACGACCCCCGGGGCGTGCCGATCGACGCCATCCTCTTCGGCGGTCGCCGCGAGACGACCGTGCCACTGGTCTTCGAGGCCCGCGACTGGGCCCACGGCACGTTCCTGGGGGCGACGCTCTCGAGCGAGACCACAGCGGCCGCCACCGGCGCGGTCGGGGTCGTCCGGCGCGACCCAATGGCGATGCTGCCGTTCATCGGCTACAACGCCGGCGACTACCTCGACCACTGGATCACCTTCGGGAAGCAGAACGACGCGACCAAGCTGCCGCGCATCTTCTACGTCAACTGGTTCCGTCGCGACGCCGAGGGCGATTTCTTGTGGCCCGGGTTCGGTGAGAACAGCCGGGTCCTGAAGTGGGTCGTGGAGCGCATCGAGGGACGCGCCGCCGCGGTCGAGACCCCGATCGGCTACGTGCCCACCGCCGACAGCCTCGACGTCGACGGCCTCGACATGAACCCGGAAGCGGTCCGGGCCGCTCTCGCCGTCGACCCCGAGGAGTGGAAGGCCGAGCTGCCCCTGATCCAGGAGTGGTTCGAGAAGTTCGGCGACGACCTGCCCGCCGTCCTCTGGACCGAGCTCGACGGGCTCCGGGAGCGCCTCGGCCGCTGACCGTCCTCCGGCCGATAGACTGGCACCCATCGTGACGGGGCGGGGCCTTACTCAATTCGTTGAGTGAGGCCCTTCGCTGTCTGTCAGAGTGGACGCACAGGATCTTGGGTGCGGGTTTGGCAACCTGGAGGAGGACTGCCACGTGACGGGCTTCGGTCCCGAGGACCGCGTGGTCTTCGAAGAGCGCGCGATCCGGCTCTACGAGGACGCGGTCAGCGAGGGCGGTCTGGGCGAGGGCGACCCCCGTATCCGCCGCGGCGGCATCGAGCGGGACGCCTTCGACCTGCTCGTGTCTCTGGGCCTGCTCAGCCACGACAAGGAGGCCGGCCTGCACCAACCGGTGGACCCGTCCGCCGTCCAGGCCCGGGTAGTGGCCCCCATGAGCCAGGAAGGCGCCGAACTGCTCGCAGAGTCGTCGGCCTGGGCCCAGGACTTCGGCACCCTCGCCCACGCCTGGCGTCGCTCCCCCGCCGCCAGCCGCGGGCCATTCACCGAGCTCCAGGGCGAGGCGATCACGGCGTTCATCAGTTCGGTGGTGGCCGACGCCGAAACAGAGCTGCTGACCGCGCAGCCGCAGACGGGACGCAACGACCCGAAGGGCCTGGCTGCCGCCGCCCAACGTGACGCCGGGGCGATCGAGCGCGGGGTCAAGATGCGCACCCTCTACCAGCACTCCGCCCGCCGCAGCTCGATCACGCACAAGTACGTCGAAGCCGTGACCGCGGCAGGTGGTGAGGTGCGCACGCTCGACGAGTTCTTCAACCGGCTGATCGTGGTCGACCGCCGGATCGCGGTCATCCCCGGTAAGTCGGGAGCGCTTGCCGTGCGCGAGCCGATGGTCGTGGACTACCTCGTCGACATCTTCGAGCGGCACTGGGAGCGGGCCCGGCCCTACGCCAGCCGTGAGTCCACCATGATGCGTGAGGTCGCCGCCGAGCAGCGGGCGATGACCATCCGGATGCTGATCGAGGGCCACGCCGACCCGAGCAGCGCCAAGCGCCTCGGGGTCAGCCCGCGCACCTACGCGGGCTACGTGGCCGACCTGAAGACGGAGTTCGAGGCCGAGACGCGATTCCAGCTCGGCTACATGATGGGCCGGCTCGGAGTCTCCGGCCAGGAGGACGTCGACCCGGGCGCCGGTCCCGTGGCCTGATACCTCCCGTCGGCTGACGCAGGCTGTCGCGGGCCCGATGTGGGCAAAACACCCCGGAAATCGCCACGAGGGCAGAGACTTCAGTCTCTGCCCTCGGGCAACTGAGACGCGCCGGGGGGATGGCATTCAGGGCCACAAAGGTGGGGGGTGTGGACCCTTTCGTCTCAGGGATCTTCAGTTGTGTCGTGCAGGTTTGTGGTCCTGGTCGATCAGATCGGCCAGTTGGTGTCACGAAGCGTGGGCCAGTTGGTGTCACGGGCCGCGTCCGCCGGGCTCGCCATCACGGCGATGCTGCCGAGGGTGAGAACGCTGGTGACCAGGGCAATGGTTGCGCGCCGTACAAAACTCATGGCTGGAAGTCCCTCCACTATTCATGAATCAAGAAAACCTTTGCTGGAAGGCCTTCAAGATCAAGGGCCCTGCTGGTTGAGCCCCTGTGAGCCCTAGTCTGGGGGCCAAAACCGCGACAAGGTGCAAAACCTTGGCTCAGAAATCTGCATTGCATGTTTCTGCAATTCTGGCGTGTCGCGCACCCCGGCTCCTGTGGAGGTGTCCCGAGGGGGGTGCGCCCCCGGTCCGGGCCGCGGAGGCACGGTACCGGGGGCGACTGGCGGAGGCGGCGGGATTTGAACCCGCGAGAGGTTTTATCCTCAACCCGCTTAGCAGGCGGGCGCCATAAACCGGACTAGGCGACGCCTCCCGACAGCCCGGGACAGGCTACTAGGCCGCCGGGACGCCCACCAATCTGGCTCGGCCGTGGTGGCGGCTCACCGCGGACCACGGCCCTGTCCCCGCTGCAACCGGGTGCGCACGTCGGCCTCGAAGGCGTCGCGGTCGGCGGCCAGGACCTCGACGGGGATGGTCGTCGAGCGGCCGTCGCGCAGCCGCAGCACGACGCAGTGGCTGCCGGCCACCGTGCGCGTGCCTGAGTCCAGGACATCGACCCACCGCGCCGACGTCGCACCAGCGCCACGCACGAACCGGACCCGGTATCCCAGGTCGTCGAGCCGGACGACCCGGGCGCGGCGGGTCACCCACCACCCGGCGGCGGCCACCCCGAGCACGCCCACCAGGCCGACGACGAGCACCGTCGCCGACGGCAGAGCCGCCAGTGCGACCACGGCGGTGGCGGCGAAGACCAGCAGCCCCACCAGCGCGAGGGCCACCCCCATCAGGCGCGCGGCGAGGGCCGGCGCGACCCGATAGTCGGACACGTCGTCGGGAGTCACCCCCGCATTGAACAAGAGCGCGGTCCCTGACTGTCACCCGCCCCTTGTGGTCCACCGCTCGCTAGGGCCACACTCGAGGTCCTGCCCGCGCTCGTGACCGGGAGGCACCCCCGTGACCAGCCCCAGATTCGCCCTCCGAGACCTCGCGGTGGCGCTCGACGCTCCTCACCGCCCCGGCGCGTCGCTCGGCAGGTGGCGTTGGTCGGTCCGGCAGCAGCTCGCCGGCGTGCGCGACCTGCTGGTCAGCGAGTCCACCCAGCACGAGAACGCCTGGCTCGCCGCCCGCGGCGGCACCGTGCTGCGCGAACGCAACACCCTGTTGGCCAGGCTCTCCGCGGTCGGGCCCCGGGTGCTGGAGGCCGAGGAGGTGGCGCCGGTCCGGATCGAGCTCACGCGCCTGGTCGGCGACATCCACCACCACCTCCAGCGCGTCCACGACCTGGCCTACGACGAGGTCGAGCTCGAGCTCGGCGGCTCCGAGTAGCCATCGGCGCCGGCTCTCCTAGACTCTGCTGAGCCAGGACCCGCCCCTCGGTGGGGCCTGGCGACGGAGGGGTGCCGGAGCGGCCGATCGGAACCGCCTTGAAAGCGGTCGCTGGCAGCGATGTCAGCCGCGGGTTCGAATCCCGCCCCCTCTGCTCAGTGTCGCTCAGAGCAGCGGACGGGTGCGGCCCCCCTCGGGTCGCACTGCCGCCGCCTGCTCGGCGCGGTTGGCCCGCCGGCCACGCGACCCGCTGAGCAGCAGGTCGACCCGGATCACCAGCACTCCCACGGCCAGGCCCACGACCAGGCTGTAGGCCTCGATCAGGAGGGTCTCGCGCAGCATGAATGCCGGGTCGACGAGCACGTGCGTGACCGGCACCAGCCCGGCCACGCCGAACGCACAGGCCCACCAGCCCTGCCGTCGCCGGGCCCGCAGGTGGCAGCCCCACATCAGGGCGGGCACGCCGACGACCGCCTGCAGGGGACGCGGCACGGCGCCGAGGTTGGCCTCGCTCCAGGTCGCCGCGTCGAGGATCGACGAGACCAGGCCCGGGGTGCCGTAGCGCCGCAACAACTCGGCGTACGCGACCGCCGAAGCGAGCCCCGCGCCGCCGACCACGATCGCCACGAGCCCGCGCCGGCCGAGACCGTGGAAGCCCGCGCCGAGGCGGTAGACGAGCACGAAGGCGAGCACGAAGGCGAGCGCCAGGGTGGTGTACTCGAAGCGGCCGAGCGCCACCAGGGGCTGGAAGCCGACCGCGGCCATCGCCCCGACCGCCGCGACCACGAACGCGATCAGCACCTCCCGGGCCGCCTGGACGACCCTCACCGCCGGCACCGTGACCATCACCGCCAGCACCGCGCTGATCGAGCAGGCCAGCACGGACGCGCCGCTACGGAGGGCCTCGCTGTCGACGAGCAGGACGGCCACACCGATCACCAGGGCCAGGGTGCCGAAGACCACCGGACGCCCTCCGGTGCGGGCGGCGAGGGCCCAGGCGTAGGCCGAGCTCACCAGGACCGCACCACCGGTGGTGAGGTCCGCGGGACCGACATCGAGCGCTCCCGCGACCAGGGCAGCGGCGCCGACGAGCACGATCAGGGCCCAGCCCGCGACCAGGAACGGGGCGCGCGAAGGTCGCCGGGCGGGGGGCCTGGCCGCCATCCGCCGTCCGCCTCGCGCGCCCTGCCGGCGGCCGGTGCGAGGGGGCGTGCTGGGCGTGGCCACGGGCACGAAGGCTACAACCGGCGGTTCTGCAACGACGGGTTGGTACGCCGCGCCTCGTCGAGACCGGAGCGCGTCAGGACGGCGGTGAGGACCTCCTCGCCGGACCCTGCCTCGGCCAGCACGTCGCCCAGTGGGCCGACCACCACCGAGTGCCCGGAGTAGCGCGGGCCGGGCTGGCCCGCCGCCACGACGTACGCCGTGTTCTCGATGGCGCGGGCCCGGGCCAGGGTGAGCCAGTGGTCGACCTTGCGCGGCCCGGCCACCCAGGCGGCCGGGACCACCAGCACCTCGGCGCCGCCGCCGACCAGCGCGCGTGCCAGCTCCGGGAAACGCAGGTCGTAGCAGGTCATCAGCCCGACCCGGAAGCCCGCGACCTCGAGCACCACCACCGCCGGGTCGCCGGGCCGGACCCGGCCGGACTCGCGGTAGCCGAAAGAGTCGTAGAGGTGGATCTTGCGGTAGGCCGCCACGGCGCCGCCGCGCACCACCAGCGTGTTCCAGGGCCGCGCAGGATCAGGTGAGGTCTCGAACATCCCCGCGACGACGGTCGTGCCGTGCGTCACCGCCGCGCGTGAGACCGCGCGGGCGAACGGCCCGTCGAGGGGCTCCGCGTGGGGTGAGAGGTCGGCGCCGGGCTCGCCGAAGTCGCGCTGCGAGGCCTCGGGGAAGACCACCAGGTCCGCCCCGTCGGGAGTGAGCGACTCCATCGCCGACCGGTTGGCGGCGAGGTCGAGGGATGCGGCGCGCTGGACCAGCGCGACGCGGAGCGTCTCGGTCACACCCAGCACCCTAGGCCCCGCCGGCGGGACCTGGGAGGATCGGGACGTGGCCGGGACCTTCAGCGCGGTGGTGCTCGCCGGCGGGACCGGCGCCCGGCTCGACGGCGCCGACAAGGCCTCGCTCGAGCACGACGGCCGCACGCTGCTGGCGCACTGCCTCGACGCGCTCGCCGACGCCGACGCGGTGGTGGTGGTCGGCACGGAAGTGCCTACGTCGCGGCCGGTCACCTTCACCCGGGAGCACCCGGCCGGCGGCGGTCCCGCGGCCGGCCTCCTCGCCGGCCTGGACGCCCTGACGGTCAAGCCGGACCTGCTCGGCCTGCTGGCGGTGGACATGCCGCACGTCACGGCCGACACCTTCCGCCGGCTCCGCCTGGCCGTCGCCGGGGGCGACGGGGCGTTCCTGGCCGACCACGACGGCCGACGCCAGCTCGCGGGGGTGCTGGTGCCGGGCCGCCTCGCGGACCGGGCGACGCAGGTCGCGCCACGCCCCGAGGACCGGTCCGGCCTGCCGCTGCGCGCCCTGCTCGACGGGCTGAACCTCGCCCTCGTCGGTCCCACGGGGCGCGAGGCCACCGACATCGACACCTGGGCCGACGTCCGCGACCTGCGGGCCGGCCCGTGAGACGGGGGCACGCTGAGGCGGTCAGATGCGGCCAGCCACTTGCACGCGGCCGCCGACTTCTAGGAATGTGGGAGCCGTGAACCTCCACGACTGGATCGACGAGCTCTGCGATGTCCTCGACGTCGACACCGAGGTCGACGAAGCACTGGTGCTGGACCTGGCCCGCGTGGCCGCGCACAACGTGGAGCGCCGGGCCGCACCGATCACGACGTACCTGCTCGGCTACGCCGCCGGCGCCCAGGACGCCGACCCGGCCGCCATCGAGGCGCTCGCCGCCAAGGCCCAGCTGCTGGCCGACGGTTGGGACCGGCCCGCCAACGCGCCCGACCCCGCCGACGTCAACGACCCCGTGCCCGACGACAGCACCGTCGACCACACCGACGACAGCTTCGAGGAATGAGAGCCGTCGTGGCCGCCGAGCCCGGCGGCCCCGAGGTCCTCGGCCTGCGCGACGTCGCGGAACCCGTCCCCGGCCCCGGTGAGGTGCTGCTCGACGTGGCAGCCGCGGGTGTCAACCGGGCCGACACCCTGCAGCGGCGCGGGCACTACCCGCCACCGCCGGGCGCCTCCGACATCATCGGCCTGGAGTGCAGCGGCACGGTCGCCGCGCTGGGTGAGGACGTGACCGGCTGGGCGGTGGGCGACGAGGTCTGCGCGCTGCTCGCCGGCGGTGGGTACGCCAGCCGCGTGGTCGTCCCCGCCGGACAGCTGCTCCCGGTGCCGGCCGGGGTCGACCTGGTCACGGCCGCGACCCTCCCCGAGGTCGCCGCGACCGTGTGGTCCAACGTGTTCATGGTCGCCGGGCTCCAGCCGGGTGAGGTGTTCCTCGCCCACGGCGGCGCCGGCGGGATCGGTACGTTCGCCATCCAGCTCGCCGCCGCCCTCGGCGCGCGGGTCCTCGCCACCGCCGGGTCGCCGGAGAAGGTAGCCCTGTGCCGCGAGCTCGGCGCGGAGGACGCCTTCGACTACCGCGAGCAGGACTTCGTCGAGGAGGTACGCCGCGTCACCGACGGCGTCGGAGCCGACGTGATCCTCGACAACATGGGGGCCTCCTACCTCGCCCGCAACGTCGCCGCCCTCGCGACGTCCGGCCGTCTGGTCGTGATCGGTCTGCAGGGCGGCCCCAAGGGCGAGCTCGACCTCGGCGCGCTGCTCGCCAAGCGCGGGGCGGTCATCGCGACCTCGCTGCGCTCCCGCCCGGTGCCGGAGAAGGCGGCGATCTGCGCCGCGGTCCGCGAGCACGTCTGGCCGCTGGTCGCCGACGGACGGATCCGCACGATGCTGCAGAGCACCTTCCCGCTGGCCGAGGCTGGCGCGGCGCACACGCTGATGGAGGCCGGCAGCCACAGCGGCAAGATCGTCCTGACGCTCGGCCCGGGTGATCTCGGGGGCTGACCCGCGCTCCCGTAGGCTCGGGAGTATGACGCAGAACGGTTCCGGGGCCACCCCGCAGCACCACGACGAAGGCGAGGAGCCCACCGTCGTCATCGTCGGCCCGGACGGCCAGCCGGTCGCCCGCGTGCCCGCGAGCGCCCTCGCCGGCCTCCAGGACGGCGGCTCGGTCGATGACCCCGACGGCGAGCCGCACCTCACCGACCTGGTCGAGCAGCCCGCGAAGGTGATGCGGATCGGCAGCATGATCCGCCAGCTGCTGGAGGAGGTGAAGGCCGCACCGCTCGACGAGGCCAGCCGCAACCGCCTCAAGGAGATCCACCAGGCCTCGATCAAGGAGCTCGAATCGGGCCTGGCCCCCGAGCTGGTCGAGGAGCTCGAGCGGCTCTCGCTGCCCTTCACCGAGGGCGCCACCCCGTCAGACTCCGAGCTGCGGATCGCCCAGGCCCAGCTGGTCGGCTGGCTCGAGGGTCTCTTCCACGGCATCCAGACCGCGATCTACGCCCAGCAGATGGCCGCGCGCGCCCAGCTCGAGCAGATGCGCCGCCAGCTCCCGGCGGGCTCCAGCCCGATGGGGATGCCGCCGCAGCCCCAGCACCCGGGCGCCGGGCAGGACGACCAGCCGCACGCCGGCCCGACCGGGGGAATGTACCTGTAGGGACCGAGCTCAGCGGCGCAAGCCGGTGAGGCGGACCATCACCAGGCCGAGCAGCCCGAGGATCGCGACCGCGGCCCCGGGCGCCGCCAGCCGGCCGACGCCCTGCGGGAGCATGGCCTCGACGGGCGTCAGCACCAGCTCGGGCTTGGCGGAGTCGGGCACCATCGGCTTGCCGCTGCCGAGGGCGTTCTCGACCTCGCCGACCAGTTGGTCCGACGCCCGCGCGGAGCCTCCGCAGGAGCCGGCCCGGAAGCCCACGTCGCGGGCGCTGGCGAAGAAGACGTACGCCGAACCCACCGGGAGGTTGCCCAGGCCGCAGGCCGAGGCCGAGCGGGCCGAGGCGACCGTGACGGTCTCGGTGACGACCGTGCCCTCCTGCTTGTAGACCCGCTCCGCGTCGATGACGTAGGTGAACACGCCCTTCACCTTGCCGCGCTCGTCGGGTGCGGGCTTGCGGGTCTCCCGGACGGTGCCGCTGAAGACCGCGTCGGCCGCCGCCGCGTGCTGCCTGGTGCTCGTGTCGGTGCAGGTGCAGGCGGACTGCGCGGGAGCCGGCACGAGAAGCACTCCGCCGCACGCGGCGAGGAGCGCGAACACGGCGCCGAGCAAGCGGGTCATCGCCCCAGCCTAGGTGACATCGAGCGCGAACAGCGCTGCCAGTGCCCGGGCGACGCCGTCGTCGTCATGGTGCGGCGCGACGTGGTCGGCGACCGCTAGCACGCTCGGGTGGGCGTTGGCGACGGCGTACGACGTGCCCGCCCACGCGAGCATCGGCAGGTCGTTGGGCATGTCCCCGAACGCGACCACCTCGTCGGCTCCGATCCCGAGGTCGGCCGCGACCAGCGCCAGCGTCGAGGCCTTGGTCACCCCGGGAGCGCTGATCTCCAGCAGCGCGGAGTCCGACGACCAGGTGACCACCGCGAGGTCCGCGACGACCGCGGCGGCCCGGTCCCAGAAGTCCTGGGCGCCGAGCTCCTCATGCCGGGCCAGCAGCTTGACCGCGGGGGCAGAGAAGAGCTCCTCGAGCCGGCCCCGGGGACTGCCCTCGGGCAGCGGGTAGCGCTCCTGGAAGGCCGTCTCGAGGCCGATCCCGTCGAGGGTCTCGACCGCGAACACCGACCCCGGCACCGCGACACGGACCCGGCGCGCCACCTCCAGACCGGTCTCGGGCGCCAGCGCGTGCAGGTCGCGGACGGCGTGCTGGTGCACGTCCCAGACCAGCGCCCCGTTCGAGACGATCGCGAGTCCGTGCTCGCCGACATGCTCGAAGACGTCGGCGGCCCAGCGCAGCGGCCGACCGGTCACGAACACCACGACCACGCCGCGCTCCTCGAGCGCGCTCAGCACGGCACGGGTGCGTGCGGTGACGCTGCCGTCAGAGTGGACCAGGGTGCCGTCGAGGTCGGTAGCGACCAGCCGGGGGAGGCTTCTCATCCGGCGTCCAGGACGGAGATCGTGACGGTGAGCTCGTCGTCCTCGACCACGCCCTCTGCGGTGCGCACCGCCTTCTTCACCGGGAGGACGTAGCAGCCACTCGCGCCGTCGGGGAAGACGCTGGTGCGCCAGCGGGAGGTGCCCGCCTCGACCTCCACGCGCACCGAGCCGAAGCCCCTCGTGAAACCATCCGTGAGCTCCCGGATCTCCTGGCTCGCCCCCGGCGGCACCGTCACGAAGCACCAGGCGCCGGGCTCGGCCGTGGACCGCGCCTGCCACCGCCAGAGCGTCGCGGTGAACGTGAAGACCGGATCGGGTTCACTCACGACGTGGGGAACCAACGCTCGATCTCCACGGCGGCTCCGTCGTCGTAGACCGAGTCGGTGGAGGCGTCGGCCGCGGCGTGGACCTCCTCGACCGCCTGGCCCATCGCCACCCCTCGACCGGCCCACTGGAGCATCTCGATGTCGTTGCGGCCGTCGCCGATGGCGAGGACGTCGGCCGCCCGGAGCCCGAGCTTGTCGACCACGTGGTCGAGGCCGGAGGCCTTGGAGACGCCCACCGGGGCCAGGTCGAGCCAGGCCGTCCAGCCGACGACGTAGTCGGTGCCGTGGAGACCGAGCCTCGAGGCGAGCTCGACGAAGTCCTCCGCCGTCGCCGTGGGGTCGCGGATGATCACCCGGCTGACCGGCTCGGCGACCATCTGGTGCACCGAGGTGATGAACTGCACGCCGGACAGCTCACCGTGCGGGAACGGCTTGCTGACCCGGTAGCCACGGCCACGCTCCTCGATCGCGACGAGCGCACGCGGGTGGTGCTCGAGCACCGCGTGGACCGCCGGGGCAGCGTCGAACTTCTCCTCGTGCACGATCTCCGTGGGCTTGTAACGGAACACCACGGCGCCGTTGGAGGCGACCACCCAGAGCCGGTCTGCGCCCTCGCGCGGGAGGTGGAGCAGGTCGGCGATGGTGGCCATACCGTGCGGGGAACGCCCACTCGCGAGCACGATGTGGGCGCCGGCTTCAAAGGCCGCGTGCACCGCGTCGTACACCCGCGGCGCGATCACCTCGTAGGTCTGGCCGGCGCCCTCGATCCACTTCAGCAGGGTGCCGTCGATGTCGAGGGCGACCACCTGGGGCCGCCACGCGTCAGGCAACGGTCGCCACCGGCTCGATGACCTCGAGGCCGCCGAGGTAGGGCCGCAGCGCGGCCGGCACCCGCACCGAGCCGTCGGCCCGCTGGTGGGTCTCGAGCAGCGCGATGATCGGCCGGTTGGTCGAGCTCAGGGTGCCGTTCAGGGTGGCCACCGGGCCGACCGAGCCATCGGCCAGCCGGCCGCGGGTGTCGAGACGCCGGGTCTGGAAGTCGGTGCAATTGGAGGTCGAGGTCAGCTCCCGGAAGCGGCCCTGCGAGGCGATCCAGGCCTCGCAGTCGAACTTGCGCTGGGCCGAGGTGCCGAGGTCGCCGGCCGCCACGTCGATCACCCGGTAGTGCAGCTCGAGCTTGTCCATGAACTCCTTCTCCCAGGCCAGCAGGCGCTGGTGCTCGGCGTACGACTCCTCGAGCGTCGTGTAGACGAACATCTCCACCTTGTCGAACCAGTGCACGCGGAAGATCCCGCGAGTGTCCTTGCCGTGCGAGCCTGCCTCCTTGCGGAAGCAGGGGCTGAACGCCGCGTAGCGCAGCGGCAACGAGGCCACGTCGAGGATCTCGTCGGAGTGGTACGCCGCCATGGCGACCTCCGAGGTGCCCACCAGGTAGAGGTCCTGCCCCTCGATCCGGTAGACGTCGTCAGCAGCCTGGCCGAGGAAGCCGGTGCCCTCCATCGCCCGCGGCTTCACCAGGGACGGCGCGACCATCTGGGTGAAGCCCGCGTTGCGGGCCTGGTCCATGGCCATGTTGACCAGGGCGAACTCGAGCTGCGCGCCGATGCCGGTGAGGAAGTAGAAGCGGCTGCCCGAGACCTTGGCCCCGCGCTCGATGTCGATCGCGCCCAGCATCCGGCCGAGCTCGACGTGGTCGCGCGGCTCGAAGTCGAACTCCGGCCGGGTCCCGACGGTCTCGAGGACGACGAAGTTCTCCTCACCCCCGGCCGGGGCCTCGTCGGCGGCCGGGTTGGGGATCGACAGCACAGCCTCGCGCCACTCGGCCTCGGCCGCGGCCTGGGCCGCCTCGGCCTCCTTCACCTCGGTGGCGAGCGTCTTCGTGCGGGCCAGCAGGGCCGTCCTCTCCTCGCCCTGGGCCTTGCCCAGCCCGGCGATCTCCTTGCCCAGCTTCTTCTGCTCGCCCCGTCTGGCCTCGAAGAGGCCGATCGCCTCGCGGCGGGCGGCGTCGGCGGCCAGCGCCCGGTCCACGACGTCGGAGGACAGACCCCGCTTGGCCTGGGCAGCACGCACTCGGTCGGGGTCGTCGCGAAGCAGTCGGGGATCGATCATGTCGGGGTCCCTGCTGAATCGAGAGCGGAGCGAGCGATTCGGTGGGGTGAGGTCATGGCCTCAGGCTATCGGCGGCCCCGATCACCCGCCTTCGGGATGTAAGGCCAGGGACTCACCGACGGCATAATCGACCCTCGTGACCGAACGTCCTCGCGTGATCCCCCTGGTGTGGGCCGGGCTCTGCCTCGTCCTGCTCACCGTGCTCGGTGTCCTGGTCACCCGCGACCGCTCGCCGCTCGACTCCTACGACCGGGCCGGGATGCGGGCCGAGGACTGGGCCGACGAGCACGCGGTGCTCATCGACGCCCTCCGGTTGGTCGAGCACACCTTCGGCACCATCGGGATGACGATCATCACCCTGGTCATCGCGGGGCTCCTCCTGCTGCGCGGGCACCGCCGGGCAGCCGCGTTCACCGTGCTCGTGATGCTGATCACCTCGCTCGTGACCACCGGCCTCAAGCTCTGGCTCGGCCGGGGCCGCCCCGACTGGCAGGACGCCACCGGGCTGATCAACAGCAAGTCCTTCCCCTCCGGCCACGCCTCCTCGAGCGCGGCGCTGGCCGGCGTCCTCATCGTGCTCACGGTGATCTTCGTGCGGCGGTCGAGCATGCGACGTACGTCGATCACGCTGTCGCTGGTGCTGTGGCTCGTGGTCTGCGCCGACCGGGTGCTGCTGGGACGCCACTTCCCGAGCGACGTGGTCGCCGGGTCGCTGCTCGGGGCCGCGCTGGTGCTGGTCGGGCTGGTGCTGATCGACCCCTGGCCGCGGACCAACATCGAGAACGTCGAGCCGCTGGCCGTGATCGTGCCGTCGGCACGCCAACTGGCGGTCGTGCTCAACCCGATCAAGGTCGAGGACCCGGGCCGCTTCCGCGCGATCGTGGCGTCGATGGCGGCCGAGTCCGGCTGGGGCGTGCCGCGCTGGTACGAGACGACCGTCGAGGACCCCGGCACCGGGATGGCCGAGGCGGCGTCGGTCGACGGGGCCGACCTGGTGCTGGTCTGCGGCGGCGACGGGACGGTCCGTGAGGTCTGCGCCGAGCTGGCCGGCACCGGCATCCCGGTCGGGATCATCCCGATCGGCACCGGCAACCTGCTGGCCCGCAACCTCGACGTCCCGCTCTACCTCCGCTCGGCGATCGACGTCGCGCTCAACGGCCAGGACCGGGCGATCGACCTCGTCGAGGTGTCCGGCGACGGCTTCGAGGGCACCCACTTCATGGTGATGGCCGGGATGGGCTTCGACGCCGCGATCATGGAGGGCGTCAACGAGGACATCAAGAAGAAGCTCGGCTGGTTCGCCTACGTCATCTCGGGCGTCAAGTCGCTGATGTTCCCGGCGCAGCGGTTCGAGATCTCGCTGGACGGCGGTGAGTTCACCCGGCACCGGGCCCGGACCGTCGTCGTCGGCAACGTCGGCTTCCTCCAGGCCGGCATGCCCTTGTTGCCGGACGCCGCGATCGACGACGGCCTGCTCGACGTGGTGATCCTGCACCCGAGCAACTTCTTCTCCTGGATCCCGCTGGCCTGGCGGGTACTGCTCAAGCTCAAGCACACCGACGACCTCGTCGACCGCAAGGTCGGCACCTCCGTGGTCATCCGCGCGTCCGCCGACACCCCGCGCCAGCTCGACGGCGACTCGATCGGCCCCGGCCGCGAGCTGCGCATGGAGGTCGTGCACGGCCGGGTGCTCGCCCGGGTGCCCCGCTGACCCGCCACCGGGACGGGATCGAGGCCCGGGACTGGTGGAAGTCGGCCGTCGTCTACCAGGTCTACCCGCGCAGCTTCGCCGACAGCGACGGCGACGGGGTCGGCGACCTCGGCGGGGTGCTGACCCACCTCGACCACCTCGAGCGGCTCGGGGTCGACGTCGTCTGGCTCAGCCCCATCTACCGCTCACCGATGGCCGACAACGGCTACGACATCAGCGACTACCGCGACGTGGACCCGCTGTTCGGTTCGCTCGCGCAGCTCGACGAGCTGGTCGCGGCGTTGCACGCCCGCGGCATGAAGCTCGTGATGGACCTGGTCGTCCACCACACCAGCGACGCCCACGCCTGGTTCGCGGAGTCCCGGTCGTCGCGCGACAACCCCAAGCGCGACTGGTACTGGTGGCGCCCGCCCCGCGACGGGCACGCCGCGGGTGCACCCGGCGCGGAGCCCAACAACTGGCTCTCGGTCTTCACCGGGGCGGCCTGGACCCTCGACGAGACGACCGGCGAGTACTACCTGCACAACTTCGCGCCCGAACAACCCGACCTCAACTGGGAGAACCCCGAGGTCCGCGAGGCCGTCTACTCGATGATGCGCTGGTGGCTCGACCGCGGGATCGACGGCTTCCGGATGGACGTCATCAACCTGATCTCCAAGGTGGTGTCGCTGCCGGACGACCCCGCTGGCAACGCGTCGGCGTACATCCTGAACGGCCCCCGGATCCACGAGTTCCTCCAGGAAATGCACCGCGAGGTCTTCGCGGGCCGGCCGGCAGGGCTGCTCAACGTGGGCGAGACGCCCGGCTGCCCCCTCGAGGAGGCCCGGCTCTACACCGACGCCGCGCGCGGCGAGCTCGACATGGTCTTCCAGTTCGAGCACGTCGACCTCGACTCGGGTCCGCACGGCAAGTGGGACATCGTGCCGATGACCATGCGCGACCTGAAGGACTCGCTGGGCCGGTGGCAGGAGGGGCTCGCCGACATCGGGTGGAACAGTCTCTACCTCGGCAACCACGACCAGCCCCGCAGCGTCAGCCGCTTCGGCAGCGACGCCCCGGAGCACCGTGAGCAGTCGGCCAAGGCGCTGGCGACCGTGCTCCACCTGCACCGCGGCACGCCGTACGTCTACCAGGGTGACGAGCTGGGGATGACCAACGTCGGCTTCACCCGGATCGATCAGCTGCGCGACCTGGAGTCGCTCAACCACTACGCCGAGGCGGTCGCCGGCGGCGCCGACCCGACCGACGTGCTGACTGCCCTGCGCGCCAAGTCACGCGACAACGCCCGGACGCCGTACCCCTGGGACGCCTCGCCGTCGGCGGGCTTCGGCACCGGTGAACCCTGGCTCGACCTGCACCCGGACCACGCGACGATCAACGCCGCGGCGCAGGTCGACGACCCAGACTCGGTCTTCTCGCACTACCGGCGGCTGATCGCCCTGCGTCACGACGTGCCCGCGGTCGCGCACGGATCGATCCGGATGCTGCTGGCCGACGACGAGCAGGTCTACGCGTTCGTGCGCGAGCACGAGGACACCCGGCTGCTCGTGGTCGCCAACCTGTCCTCGGCCTCCGGCGTGGTCCCCGACCTCGGCGAGGTGGTCTGGTCCGCCGCGGAGCCGGTGGTCTGCTCGGTGCCCGGCTCCGCCCCGGCCCCGGGCGACCCACTCGCTGCGTGGGAGTCGCGGGTCTTCCGGCTCTCCTGAGCGCTCCCCCCGCGGGTAACGCCACCTTCTGTCTGCTCCTGACCCCCCATGGGGGGTCAGGAGCAGACAGAAGGTGGCGTTACCCGCGGGGGGAGCGCTCAGGAGAGCCGGAAGACCCGCGACTCCCACGCAGCGAGTGGGTCGCCCGGGGCCGGGGCGGAGCCGGGCACCGAGCAGACCACCGGCTCCGCGGCGGACCAGACCACCTCGCCGAGGTCGGGGACCACGCCGGAGGCCGAGGACAGGTTGGCGACCACGAGCAGCCGGGTGTCCTCGTGCTCGCGCACGAACGCGTAGACCTGCTCGTCGTCGGCCAGCAGCATCCGGATCGATCCGTGCGCGACCGCGGGCACGTCGTGACGCAGGGCGATCAGCCGCCGGTAGTGCGAGAAGACCGAGTCTGGGTCGTCGACCTGCGCCGCGGCGTTGATCGTCGCGTGGTCCGGGTGCAGGTCGAGCCAGGGTTCACCGGTGCCGAAGCCCGCCGACGGCGAGGCGTCCCAGGGGTACGGCGTCCGGGCGTTGTCGCGTGACTTGGCGCGCAGGGCAGTCAGCACGTCGGTCGGGTCGGCGCCGCCGGCGACCGCCTCGGCGTAGTGGTTGAGCGACTCCAGGTCGCGCAGCTGATCGATCCGGGTGAAGCCGACGTTGGTCATCCCCAGCTCGTCACCCTGGTAGACGTACGGCGTGCCGCGGTGCAGGTGGAGCACGGTCGCCAGCGCCTTGGCCGACTGCTCACGGTGCTCCGGGGCGTCGCTGCCGAAGCGGCTGACGCTGCGGGGCTGGTCGTGGTTGCCGAGGTAGAGACTGTTCCACCCGATGTCGGCGAGCCCCTCCTGCCACCGGCCCAGCGAGTCCTTCAGGTCGCGCATGGTCATCGGCACGATGTCCCACTTGCCGTGCGGACCCGAGTCGAGGTCGACGTGCTCGAACTGGAAGACCATGTCGAGCTCGCCGCGCGCGGCGTCGGTGTAGAGCCGGGCCTCCTCGAGGGGGCAGCCGGGCGTCTCGCCCACGTTGAGCAGCCCTGCCGGCCGGCCCGCGAAGACCTCGCGGTGCATTTCCTGGAGGAACTCGTGGATCCGGGGGCCGTTCAGGATGTACGCCGACGCGTTGCCAGCGGGGTCGTCCGGCAGCGACACCACCTTGGAGATCAGGTTGATGACGTCCATCCGGAAGCCGTCGATCCCGCGGTCGAGCCACCAGCGCATCATCGAGTAGACGGCCTCGCGGACCTCGGGGTTCTCCCAGTTGAGGTCGGGTTGTTCGGGCGCGAAGTTGTGCAGGTAGTACTCGCCGGTCGTCTCGTCGAGGGTCCAGGCCGCCCCGGTGAAGACCGAGAGCCAGTTGTTGGGCTCCGCGCCGGGTGCACCCGCGGCGTGCCCGTCGCGGGGCGGGCGCCACCAGTACCAGTCGCGCTTGGGGTTGTCGCGCGACGACCGGGACTCCGCGAACCAGGCGTGGGCGTCGCTGGTGTGGTGGACGACCAGGTCCATCACGAGCTTCATGCCGCGGGCGTGCAACGCCGCGACCAGCTCGTCGAGCTGCGCGAGCGAACCGAACAGCGGGTCCACGTCGCGGTAGTCGCTGATGTCGTAGCCGTTGTCGGCCATCGGTGAGCGGTAGATGGGGCTGAGCCAGACGACGTCGACCCCGAGCCGCTCGAGGTGGTCGAGGTGGGTCAGCACCCCGCCGAGGTCGCCGACCCCGTCGCCGTCGCTGTCGGCGAAGCTGCGCGGGTAGACCTGGTAGACGACGGCCGACTTCCACCAGTCCCGGGCCTCGATCCCGTCCCGGTGGCGGGTCAGCGGGGCACCCGGGCGAGCACCCGGCCGTGCACGACCTCCATGCGCAGCTCGCGGCCGGGGCCGATCGAGTCGCCGTCGAGCTGGCGCGGGGTGTCGGCGGACGCGCGGATGACCACGGAGGTGCCGACCTTGCGGTCGACGAGGTCGTCGGTGTGCTTGAGCTTGAGCAGTACCCGCCAGGCCAGCGGGATCCAGGAGAAGAAGTTGCTCGGGTGCAGGATCACCACGTCGAGCAGGCCGTCGTCGATCGCGGCGTCCGGCAACAAGGGCATGCCGGCCTGGAGGAAGCCGACGTTGCCGACGACGACGGTCCGGGCCCGGTGCCGGGTGAACTCACCGCCGTCCAGCGAGATCTCGAACCGCTGCGCCGGGAACATCAGCGACTTGACGCCCGAGATGACGTAGGCGAACCAGCCGAGCTTCTTCTTGATGTCCTCGTTGACGCCCTCCATGATCGCGGCGTCGAAGCCCATCCCGGCCATCACCATGAAGTGGGTGCCCTCGAAGCCGTCGCCGGACACCTCGACGAGGTCGATCGCCCGGTCCTGGCCGTTGAGCGCGACGTCGATCGCCGAGCGGAGGTAGAGCGGGACGTCGAGGTTGCGGGCCAGCAGGTTGCCGGTGCCGATCGGGATGATCCCGACCGGGATGCCGGTGCCGGCCAGCTCGGCGCAGACCTCACGGACCGTCCCGTCGCCGCCGCAGACCAGCACCAGGTCGGCCCCGTCGACCGACGCCGCCTCGGCCATCCCGGTGCCGGGGTCCTCGACGGTCGTCTCGTACCAGCGCGGCACGCCCCAGCCGGACTCGGCCGCCATCGACGCCACGATCGCGCGGAAGCGGCCCGGGTCCTCGACCTTGATCGGGTTGAGCACGACCGCCAGTTGGCGTGCCGACGGCACGATCACGGCCAGCGGCTCGACGTTCTCGATGTTGGTCCGCGGCCAGGGGTCGATCAGCACCAGCCCGACCAGCACCAGCGCGGCCCCGAGCAGCGACCCGGCGACCACGTCGCTCGGGAAGTGGCGTCCCAGCAGCACCCGGTCGGCGCAGACCACGAGCCACAGCACCAGCGACAGCGTGATCGACGTACGTCGCATGCTCGACCGCCGCACGAAGATCACCGTGAGCACGATGAGGACGCCGGCCAGCGCCGCGCTCGAGGAGGCGTGGCCGGAGGGGAAGGACTTGCTGTTGATCAGCCCGGTGGCGTCCTGCCAGTCGGGGCGGCCCCGGCCGAGCCAGAGCTTGAGGCCGGTGGTCACGAGCGAGGTGATCAGCATCACGAGCACGGTGAACGCGGCTGCCCGGCGGTGCCCGCGCAGCAGGAGGAGCCCCGCGATGACCAGGGTGATGATCGTCATCCCGATGGTGCCGAAGGTGTGCTCGACCAACCGGAGGGCGTCGATGAGCACCGCGTGCTCGTCGGCCCAGTCCTCGGCCCGCATCCCGGCCCGGTCGTAGGAGTCGAGCGGCGAGCGGTCGCGGGTGACCAGGACACCGAGCACGGTGAGCAGGACGAGGCAGAGCCCGGCCCACACCAGGGGGATCACGCGAGGACGTTCGGTCACGAGGGTCGATTATGCCGTCGGTGAGTCCCTGGCCTTACATCCCGAAGGCGGGTGATCGGGGCCGCCGATAGCCTGAGGCCATGACCTCACCCCACCGAATCGCTCGCTCCGCTCTCGATTCAGCAGGGACCCCGACATGATCGATCCCCGACTGCTTCGCGACGACCCCGACCGAGTGCGTGCTGCCCAGGCCAAGCGGGGTCTGTCCTCCGACGTCGTGGACCGGGCGCTGGCCGCCGACGCCGCCCGCCGCGAGGCGATCGGCCTCTTCGAGGCCAGACGGGGCGAGCAGAAGAAGCTGGGCAAGGAGATCGCCGGGCTGGGCAAGGCCCAGGGCGAGGAGAGGACGGCCCTGCTGGCCCGCACGAAGACGCTCGCCACCGAGGTGAAGGAGGCCGAGGCGGCCCAGGCCGCGGCCGAGGCCGAGTGGCGCGAGGCTGTGCTGTCGATCCCCAACCCGGCCGCCGACGAGGCCCCGGCCGGGGGTGAGGAGAACTTCGTCGTCCTCGAGACCGTCGGGACCCGGCCGGAGTTCGACTTCGAGCCGCGCGACCACGTCGAGCTCGGCCGGATGCTGGGCGCGATCGACATCGAGCGCGGGGCCAAGGTCTCGGGCAGCCGCTTCTACTTCCTCACCGGCATCGGCGCGCAGCTCGAGTTCGCCCTGGTCAACATGGCCATGGACCAGGCCCGCAACGCGGGCTTCACCCAGATGGTCGCGCCGTCCCTGGTGAAGCCGCGGGCGATGGAGGGCACCGGCTTCCTCGGCCAGGCTGCTGACGACGTCTACCGGATCGAGGGGCAGGACCTCTACCTGGTGGGCACCTCGGAGGTCGCCATGGCGGCGTACCACTCCGACGAGATCCTCGACGTGGCCTCGTTGCCGCTGCGCTACGCGGCGTTCAGCCCCTGCTTCCGCAAGGAGGCAGGCTCGCACGGCAAGGACACTCGCGGGATCTTCCGCGTGCACTGGTTCGACAAGGTGGAGATGTTCGTCTACACGACGCTCGAGGAGTCGTACGCCGAGCACCAGCGCCTGCTGGCCTGGGAGAAGGAGTTCATGGACAAGCTCGAGCTGCACTACCGGGTGATCGACGTGGCGGCCGGCGACCTCGGCACCTCGGCCCAGCGCAAGTTCGACTGCGAGGCCTGGATCGCCTCGCAGGGCCGCTTCCGGGAGCTGACCTCGACCTCCAATTGCACCGACTTCCAGACCCGGCGTCTCGACACCCGCGGCCGGCTGGCCGATGGCTCGGTCGGCCCGGTGGCCACCCTGAACGGCACCCTGAGCTCGACCAACCGGCCGATCATCGCGCTGCTCGAGACCCACCAGCGGGCCGACGGCTCGGTGCGGGTGCCGGCCGCGCTGCGGCCCTACCTCGGCGGCCTCGAGGTCATCGAGCCGGTGGCGACCGTTGCCTGACGCGTGGCGGCCCCAGGTGGTCGCCCTCGACATCGACGGCACCCTGCTGAAGTGGATCGAGGGCGCCGGCCAGACCTACGAGGTGATCGCGCCGCGGGTGTACGACGCGGTGCACGCGGCCTTTGAAGCCGGCGCCCACATCGTGCTCGCGAGTGGGCGTTCCCCGCACGGTATGGCCACCATCGCCGACCTGCTCCACCTCCCGCGCGAGGGCGCAGACCGGCTCTGGGTGGTCGCCTCCAACGGCGCCGTGGTGTTCCGTTACAAGCCCACGGAGATCGTGCACGAGGAGAAGTTCGACGCTGCCCCGGCGGTCCACGCGGTGCTCGAGCACCACCCGCGTGCGCTCGTCGCGATCGAGGAGCGTGGCCGTGGCTACCGGGTCAGCAAGCCGTTCCCGCACGGTGAGCTGTCCGGCGTGCAGTTCATCACCTCGGTGCACCAGATGGTCGCCGAGCCGGTCAGCCGGGTGATCATCCGCGACCCCACGGCGACGGCGGAGGACTTCGTCGAGCTCGCCTCGAGGCTCGGTCTCCACGGCACCGACTACGTCGTCGGCTGGACGGCCTGGCTCGACCTGGCCCCGGTGGGCGTCTCCAAGGCCTCCGGCCTCGACCACGTGGTCGACAAGCTCGGGCTCCGGGCGGCCGACGTCCTCGCCATCGGCGACGGCCGCAACGACATCGAGATGCTCCAGTGGGCCGGTCGAGGGGTGGCGATGGGCCAGGCGGTCGAGGAGGTCCACGCCGCGGCCGACGCCTCCACCGACTCGGTCTACGACGACGGAGCCGCCGTGGAGATCGAGCGTTGGTTCCCCACGTCGTGAGTGAACCCGATCCGGTCTTCACGTTCACCGCGACGCTCTGGCGGTGGCAGGCGCGGTCCACGGCCGAGCCCGGCGCCTGGTGCTTCGTGACGGTGCCGCCGGGGGCGAGCCAGGAGATCCGGGAGCTCACGGATGGTTTCACGAGGGGCTTCGGCTCGGTGCGCGTGGAGGTCGAGGCGGGCACCTCCCGCTGGCGCACCAGCGTCTTCCCCGACGGCGCGAGTGGCTGCTACGTCCTCCCGGTGAAGAAGGCGGTGCGCACCGCAGAGGGCGTGGTCGAGGACGACGAGCTCACCGTCACGATCTCCGTCCTGGACGCCGGATGAGAAGCCTCCCCCGGCTGGTCGCTACCGACCTCGACGGCACCCTGGTCCACTCTGACGGCAGCGTCACCGCACGCACCCGTGCCGTGCTGAGCGCGCTCGAGGAGCGCGGCGTGGTCGTGGTGTTCGTGACCGGTCGGCCGCTGCGCTGGGCCGCCGACGTCTTCGAGCATGTCGGCGAGCACGGACTCGCGATCGTCTCGAACGGGGCGCTGGTCTGGGACGTGCACCAGCACGCCGTCCGCGACCTGCACGCGCTGGCGCCCGAGACCGGTCTGGAGGTGGCGCGCCGGGTCCGTGTCGCGGTGCCGGGGTCGGTGTTCGCGGTCGAGACCCTCGACGGGATCGGCCTCGAGACGGCCTTCCAGGAGCGCTACCCGCTGCCCGAGGGCAGTCCCCGGGGCCGGCTCGAGGAGCTCTTCTCTGCCCCCGCGGTCAAGCTGCTGGCCCGGCATGAGGAGCTCGGCGCCCAGGACTTCTGGGACCGGGCCGCCGCGGTCGTCGCGGACCTCGCGGTGGTCACCTGGTCGTCGGACTCCGCGCTGCTGGAGATCAGCGCTCCCGGGGTGACCAAGGCCTCGACGCTGGCGCTGGTCGCGGCCGACCTCGGGATCGGAGCCGACGAGGTGGTCGCGTTCGGGGACATGCCCAACGACCTGCCGATGCTCGCGTGGGCGGGCACGTCGTACGCCGTCGCCAACGCCCACCCGAGCGTGCTAGCGGTCGCCGACCACGTCGCGCCGCACCATGACGACGACGGCGTCGCCCGGGCACTGGCAGCGCTGTTCGCGCTCGATGTCACCTAGGCTGGGGCGATGACCCGCTTGCTCGGCGCCGTGTTCGCGCTCCTCGCCGCGTGCGGCGGAGTGCTTCTCGTGCCGGCTCCCGCGCAGTCCGCCTGCACCTGCACCGACACGAGCACCAGGCAGCACGCGGCGGCGGCCGACGCGGTCTTCAGCGGCACCGTCCGGGAGACCCGCAAGCCCGCACCCGACGAGCGCGGCAAGGTGAAGGGCGTGTTCACCTACGTCATCGACGCGGAGCGGGTCTACAAGCAGGAGGGCACGGTCGTCACCGAGACCGTCACGGTCGCCTCGGCCCGCTCGGCCTCGGCCTGCGGCCTGGGCAACCTCCCGGTGGGTTCGGCGTACGTCTTCTTCGCCAGCGCCCGCGACGTGGGCTTCCGGGCCGGCTCCTGCGGAGGCTCCGCGCGGGCGTCGGACCAACTGGTCGGCGAGGTCGAGAACGCCCTCGGCAGCGGCAAGCCGATGGTGCCCGACTCCGCCAAGCCCGAGCTGGTGCTGACGCCCGTCGAGGCCATGCTCCCGCAGGGCGTCGGCCGGCTGGCGGCGCCCGGGGCCGCGGTCGCGATCCTCGGGCTGCTCGGCCTGGTGATGGTCCGCCTCACCGGCTTGCGCCGCTGAGCTCGGTCCCTACAGGTACATTCCCCCGGTCGGGCCGGCGTGCGGCTGGTCGTCCTGCCCGGCGCCCGGGTGCTGGGGCTGCGGCGGCATCCCCATCGGGCTGGAGCCCGCCGGGAGCTGGCGGCGCATCTGCTCGAGCTGGGCGCGCGCGGCCATCTGCTGGGCGTAGATCGCGGTCTGGATGCCGTGGAAGAGACCCTCGAGCCAGCCGACCAGCTGGGCCTGGGCGATCCGCAGCTCGGAGTCTGACGGGGTGGCGCCCTCGGTGAAGGGCAGCGAGAGCCGCTCGAGCTCCTCGACCAGCTCGGGGGCCAGGCCCGATTCGAGCTCCTTGATCGAGGCCTGGTGGATCTCCTTGAGGCGGTTGCGGCTGGCCTCGTCGAGCGGTGCGGCCTTCACCTCCTCCAGCAGCTGGCGGATCATGCTGCCGATCCGCATCACCTTCGCGGGCTGCTCGACCAGGTCGGTGAGGTGCGGCTCGCCGTCGGGGTCATCGACCGAGCCGCCGTCCTGGAGGCCGGCGAGGGCGCTCGCGGGCACGCGGGCGACCGGCTGGCCGTCCGGGCCGACGATGACGACGGTGGGCTCCTCGCCTTCGTCGTGGTGCTGCGGGGTGGCCCCGGAACCGTTCTGCGTCATACTCCCGAGCCTACGGGAGCGCGGGTCAGCCCCCGAGATCACCCGGGCCGAGCGTCAGGACGATCTTGCCGCTGTGGCTGCCGGCCTCCATCAGCGTGTGCGCCGCGCCAGCCTCGGCCAGCGGGAAGGTGCTCTGCAGCATCGTGCGGATCCGTCCGTCGGCGACCAGCGGCCAGACGTGCTCGCGGACCGCGGCGCAGATCGCCGCCTTCTCCGGCACCGGGCGGGAGCGCAGCGAGGTCGCGATGACCGCCCCGCGCTTGGCGAGCAGCGCGCCGAGGTCGAGCTCGCCCTTGGGGCCGCCCTGCAGACCGATCACGACCAGACGGCCGGACGTCGCGAGGGCGGCGACGTTGCGGGCGAGGTAGGAGGCCCCCATGTTGTCGAGGATCACGTCGGCTCCGACGCCGTCGGTGACGCGGCGTACCTCCTCGACGAAGTCCTGCTCGCGGTAGTCGAAGGCGTCCTCCGCGCCGAGCTCGCGGCACAGGGCTACCTTCTCCGGCGACCCGGCGGTGGCGAGGACCCGCGCGCCGAGGGCGGCGGCGAGCTGGATGGCGAACGTACCGATCCCGCCGGCGCCGCCGTGGGCGAGGAACACCTCACCCGGCTGGAGCCCGGCGACCATGAACACGTTGGACCACACGGTCGCGGCGACCTCGGGGAGGGTCGCGGCCGTGACCAGGTCGACCCCGGCCGGCACCGGGAGCAGCTGTCCGGCGGGGACGACCACGCGGCTGGCGTACCCACCGCCGGCGAGCAGCGCGCAGACCTCGTCGCCCACCGCCCAGCCGGTCACGTCCTCACCCAGCGCGGCGACCGTGCCGCTGCACTCCAGGCCGATGATGTCGGAGGCGCCCGGCGGTGGCGGGTAGTGCCCGCGCCGCTGCAGGGTGTCGGCCCGGTTGACACCCGCGGCTGCCACGTCGAGCAGCACCTCACCGGGGCCGGGGACGGGTTCCGCGACGTCGCGCAGGCCGAGGACCTCGGGGCCGCCGGGCTCGGCGGCCACGACGGCTCTCATTCCTCGAAGCTGTCGTCGGTGTGGTCGACGGTGCTGTCGTCGGGCACGGGGTCGTTGACGTCGGCGGGGTCGGGCGCGTTGGCGGGCCGGTCCCAACCGTCGGCCAGCAGCTGGGCCTTGGCGGCGAGCGCCTCGATGGCGGCCGGGTCGGCGTCCTGGGCGCCGGCGGCGTAGCCGAGCAGGTACGTCGTGATCGGTGCGGCCCGGCGCTCCACGTTGTGCGCGGCCACGCGGGCCAGGTCCAGCACCAGTGCTTCGTCGACCTCGGTGTCGACGTCGAGGACATCGCAGAGCTCGTCGATCCAGTCGTGGAGGTTCACGGCTCCCACATTCCTAGAAGTCGGCGGCCGCGTGCAAGTGGCTGGCCGCATCTGACCGCCTCAGCGTGCCCCCGTCTCACGGGCCGGCCCGCAGGTCGCGGACGTCGGCCCAGGTGTCGATGTCGGTGGCCTCGCGCCCCGTGGGACCGACGAGGGCGAGGTTCAGCCCGTCGAGCAGGGCGCGCAGCGGCAGGCCGGACCGGTCCTCGGGGCGTGGCGCGACCTGCGTCGCCCGGTCCGCGAGGCGGCCCGGCACCAGCACCCCCGCGAGCTGGCGTCGGCCGTCGTGGTCGGCCAGGAACGCCCCGTCGCCCCCGGCGACGGCCAGGCGGAGCCGGCGGAAGGTGTCGGCCGTGACGTGCGGCATGTCCACCGCCAGCAGGCCGAGCAGGTCCGGCTTGACCGTCAGGGCGTCCAGGCCGGCGAGGAGGCCGGCCGCGGGACCGCCGCCGGCCGGGTGCTCCCGGGTGAAGGTGACCGGCCGCGACGTAGGCACTTCCGTGCCGACCACCACCACCGCGTCGGCGTCGGCGAGCGCGTCGAGGCAGTGCGCCAGCAGCGTGCGGCCGTCGTGCTCGAGCGAGGCCTTGTCGGCGCCGTCGAGCCGGGCGCCGGTCCCGCCGGCGAGCACCACCGCGCTGAAGGTCCCGGCCACGTCCCGATCCTCCCAGGTCCCGCCGGCGGGGCCTAGGGTGCTGGGTGTGACCGAGACGCTCCGCGTCGCGCTGGTCCAGCGCGCCGCATCCCTCGACCTCGCCGCCAACCGGTCGGCGATGGAGTCGCTCACTCCCGACGGGGCGGACCTGGTGGTCTTCCCCGAGGCCTCGCAGCGCGACTTCGGCGAGCCCGGCGCCGACCTCTCACCCCACGCGGAGCCCCTCGACGGGCCGTTCGCCCGCGCGGTCTCACGCGCGGCGGTGACGCACGGCACGACCGTCGTCGCGGGGATGTTCGAGACCTCACCTGATCCTGCGCGGCCCTGGAACACGCTGGTGGTGCGCGGCGGCGCCGTGGCGGCCTACCGCAAGATCCACCTCTACGACTCTTTCGGCTACCGCGAGTCCGGCCGGGTCCGGCCCGGCGACCCGGCGGTGGTGGTGCTCGAGGTCGCGGGCTTCCGGGTCGGGCTGATGACCTGCTACGACCTGCGTTTCCCGGAGCTGGCACGCGCGCTGGTCGGCGGCGGCGCCGAGGTGCTGGTGGTCCCGGCCGCCTGGGTGGCCGGGCCGCGCAAGGTCGACCACTGGCTCACCCTGGCCCGGGCCCGCGCCATCGAGAACACGGCGTACGTCGTGGCGGCGGGCCAGCCCGGCCCGCGCTACTCCGGGCACTCGGTGGTGGTCGGCCCACTGGGCGACGTGCTGGCCGAGGCAGGGTCCGGCGAGGAGGTCCTCACCGCCGTCCTGACGCGCTCCGGTCTCGACGAGGCGCGGCGTACCAACCCGTCGTTGCAGAACCGCCGGTTGTAGCCTTCGTGCCCGTGGCCACGCCCAGCACGCCCCCTCGCACCGGCCGCCGGCAGGGCGCGCGAGGCGGACGGCGGATGGCGGCCAGGCCCCCCGCCCGGCGACCTTCGCGCGCCCCGTTCCTGGTCGCGGGCTGGGCCCTGATCGTGCTCGTCGGCGCCGCTGCCCTGGTCGCGGGAGCGCTCGATGTCGGTCCCGCGGACCTCACCACCGGTGGTGCGGTCCTGGTGAGCTCGGCCTACGCCTGGGCCCTCGCCGCCCGCACCGGAGGGCGTCCGGTGGTCTTCGGCACCCTGGCCCTGGTGATCGGTGTGGCCGTCCTGCTCGTCGACAGCGAGGCCCTCCGTAGCGGCGCGTCCGTGCTGGCCTGCTCGATCAGCGCGGTGCTGGCGGTGATGGTCACGGTGCCGGCGGTGAGGGTCGTCCAGGCGGCCCGGGAGGTGCTGATCGCGTTCGTGGTCGCGGCGGTCGGGGCGATGGCCGCGGTCGGCTTCCAGCCCCTGGTGGCGCTCGGCCGCTTCGAGTACACCACCCTGGCGCTCGCCTTCGTGCTCGCCTTCGTGCTCGTCTACCGCCTCGGCGCGGGCTTCCACGGTCTCGGCCGGCGCGGGCTCGTGGCGATCGTGGTCGGCGGCGCGGGGCTCGCTTCGGCGGTCGCGTACGCCGAGTTGTTGCGGCGCTACGGCACCCCGGGCCTGGTCTCGTCGATCCTCGACGCGGCGACCTGGAGCGAGGCCAACCTCGGCGCCGTGCCGCGTCCCCTGCAGGCGGTCGTCGGCGTGCCCGCCCTGATGTGGGGCTGCCACCTGCGGGCCCGGCGACGGCAGGGCTGGTGGGCCTGTGCGTTCGGCGTGGCCGGGCTGGTGCCGGTCACGCACGTGCTCGTCGACCCGGCATTCATGCTGCGCGAGACCCTCCTGATCGAGGCCTACAGCCTGGTCGTGGGCCTGGCCGTGGGAGTGCTGGTGATCCGGGTCGACCTGCTGCTCAGCGGGTCGCGTGGCCGGCGGGCCAACCGCGCCGAGCAGGCGGCGGCAGTGCGACCCGAGGGGGGCCGCACCCGTCCGCTGCTCTGAGCGACACTGAGCAGAGGGGGCGGGATTCGAACCCGCGGCTGACATCGCTGCCAGCGACCGCTTTCAAGGCGGTTCCGATCGGCCGCTCCGGCACCCCTCCGTCGCCAGGCCCCACCGAGGGGCGGGTCCTGGCTCAGCAGAGTCTAGGAGAGCCGGCGCCGATGGCTACTCGGAGCCGCCGAGCTCGAGCTCGACCTCGTCGTAGGCCAGGTCGTGGACGCGCTGGAGGTGGTGGTGGATGTCGCCGACCAGGCGCGTGAGCTCGATCCGGACCGGCGCCACCTCCTCGGCCTCCAGCACCCGGGGCCCGACCGCGGAGAGCCTGGCCAACAGGGTGTTGCGTTCGCGCAGCACGGTGCCGCCGCGGGCGGCGAGCCAGGCGTTCTCGTGCTGGGTGGACTCGCTGACCAGCAGGTCGCGCACGCCGGCGAGCTGCTGCCGGACCGACCAACGCCACCTGCCGAGCGACGCGCCGGGGCGGTGAGGAGCGTCGAGCGCCACCGCGAGGTCTCGGAGGGCGAATCTGGGGCTGGTCACGGGGGTGCCTCCCGGTCACGAGCGCGGGCAGGACCTCGAGTGTGGCCCTAGCGAGCGGTGGACCACAAGGGGCGGGTGACAGTCAGGGACCGCGCTCTTGTTCAATGCGGGGGTGACTCCCGACGACGTGTCCGACTATCGGGTCGCGCCGGCCCTCGCCGCGCGCCTGATGGGGGTGGCCCTCGCGCTGGTGGGGCTGCTGGTCTTCGCCGCCACCGCCGTGGTCGCACTGGCGGCTCTGCCGTCGGCGACGGTGCTCGTCGTCGGCCTGGTGGGCGTGCTCGGGGTGGCCGCCGCCGGGTGGTGGGTGACCCGCCGCGCCCGGGTCGTCCGGCTCGACGACCTGGGATACCGGGTCCGGTTCGTGCGTGGCGCTGGTGCGACGTCGGCGCGGTGGGTCGATGTCCTGGACTCAGGCACGCGCACGGTGGCCGGCAGCCACTGCGTCGTGCTGCGGCTGCGCGACGGCCGCTCGACGACCATCCCCGTCGAGGTCCTGGCCGCCGACCGCGACGCCTTCGAGGCCGACGTGCGCACCCGGTTGCAGCGGGGACAGGGCCGTGGTCCGCGGTGAGCCGCCACCACGGCCGAGCCAGATTGGTGGGCGTCCCGGCGGCCTAGTAGCCTGTCCCGGGCTGTCGGGAGGCGTCGCCTAGTCCGGTTTATGGCGCCCGCCTGCTAAGCGGGTTGAGGATAAAACCTCTCGCGGGTTCAAATCCCGCCGCCTCCGCCAGTCGCCCCCGGTACCGTGCCTCCGCGGCCCGGACCGGGGGCGCACCCCCCTCGGGACACCTCCACAGGAGCCGGGGTGCGCGACACGCCAGAATTGCAGAAACATGCAATGCAGATTTCTGAGCCAAGGTTTTGCACCTTGTCGCGGTTTTGGCCCCCAGACTAGGGCTCACAGGGGCTCAACCAGCAGGGCCCTTGATCTTGAAGGCCTTCCAGCAAAGGTTTTCTTGATTCATGAATAGTGGAGGGACTTCCAGCCATGAGTTTTGTACGGCGCGCAACCATTGCCCTGGTCACCAGCGTTCTCACCCTCGGCAGCATCGCCGTGATGGCGAGCCCGGCGGACGCGGCCCGTGACACCAACTGGCCCACGCTTCGTGACACCAACTGGCCGATCTGATCGACCAGGACCACAAACCTGCACGACACAACTGAAGATCCCTGAGACGAAAGGGTCCACACCCCCCACCTTTGTGGCCCTGAATGCCATCCCCCCGGCGCGTCTCAGTTGCCCGAGGGCAGAGACTGAAGTCTCTGCCCTCGTGGCGATTTCCGGGGTGTTTTGCCCACATCGGGCCCGCGACAGCCTGCGTCAGCCGACGGGAGGTATCAGGCCACGGGACCGGCGCCCGGGTCGACGTCCTCCTGGCCGGAGACTCCGAGCCGGCCCATCATGTAGCCGAGCTGGAATCGCGTCTCGGCCTCGAACTCCGTCTTCAGGTCGGCCACGTAGCCCGCGTAGGTGCGCGGGCTGACCCCGAGGCGCTTGGCGCTGCTCGGGTCGGCGTGGCCCTCGATCAGCATCCGGATGGTCATCGCCCGCTGCTCGGCGGCGACCTCACGCATCATGGTGGACTCACGGCTGGCGTAGGGCCGGGCCCGCTCCCAGTGCCGCTCGAAGATGTCGACGAGGTAGTCCACGACCATCGGCTCGCGCACGGCAAGCGCTCCCGACTTACCGGGGATGACCGCGATCCGGCGGTCGACCACGATCAGCCGGTTGAAGAACTCGTCGAGCGTGCGCACCTCACCACCTGCCGCGGTCACGGCTTCGACGTACTTGTGCGTGATCGAGCTGCGGCGGGCGGAGTGCTGGTAGAGGGTGCGCATCTTGACCCCGCGCTCGATCGCCCCGGCGTCACGTTGGGCGGCGGCAGCCAGGCCCTTCGGGTCGTTGCGTCCCGTCTGCGGCTGCGCGGTCAGCAGCTCTGTTTCGGCGTCGGCCACCACCGAACTGATGAACGCCGTGATCGCCTCGCCCTGGAGCTCGGTGAATGGCCCGCGGCTGGCGGCGGGGGAGCGACGCCAGGCGTGGGCGAGGGTGCCGAAGTCCTGGGCCCAGGCCGACGACTCTGCGAGCAGTTCGGCGCCTTCCTGGCTCATGGGGGCCACTACCCGGGCCTGGACGGCGGACGGGTCCACCGGTTGGTGCAGGCCGGCCTCCTTGTCGTGGCTGAGCAGGCCCAGAGACACGAGCAGGTCGAAGGCGTCCCGCTCGATGCCGCCGCGGCGGATACGGGGGTCGCCCTCGCCCAGACCGCCCTCGCTGACCGCGTCCTCGTAGAGCCGGATCGCGCGCTCTTCGAAGACCACGCGGTCCTCGGGACCGAAGCCCGTCACGTGGCAGTCCTCCTCCAGGTTGCCAAACCCGCACCCAAGATCCTGTGCGTCCACTCTGACAGACAGCGAAGGGCCTCACTCAACGAATTGAGTAAGGCCCCGCCCCGTCACGATGGGTGCCAGTCTATCGGCCGGAGGACGGTCAGCGGCCGAGGCGCTCCCGGAGCCCGTCGAGCTCGGTCCAGAGGACGGCGGGCAGGTCGTCGCCGAACTTCTCGAACCACTCCTGGATCAGGGGCAGCTCGGCCTTCCACTCCTCGGGGTCGACGGCGAGAGCGGCCCGGACCGCTTCCGGGTTCATGTCGAGGCCGTCGACGTCGAGGCTGTCGGCGGTGGGCACGTAGCCGATCGGGGTCTCGACCGCGGCGGCGCGTCCCTCGATGCGCTCCACGACCCACTTCAGGACCCGGCTGTTCTCACCGAACCCGGGCCACAAGAAATCGCCCTCGGCGTCGCGACGGAACCAGTTGACGTAGAAGATGCGCGGCAGCTTGGTCGCGTCGTTCTGCTTCCCGAAGGTGATCCAGTGGTCGAGGTAGTCGCCGGCGTTGTAGCCGATGAACGGCAGCATCGCCATTGGGTCGCGCCGGACGACCCCGACCGCGCCGGTGGCGGCCGCTGTGGTCTCGCTCGAGAGCGTCGCCCCCAGGAACGTGCCGTGGGCCCAGTCGCGGGCCTCGAAGACCAGTGGCACGGTCGTCTCGCGGCGACCGCCGAAGAGGATGGCGTCGATCGGCACGCCCCGGGGGTCGTCATACTCCGGCGCGAGGATGTCGCACTGCTTGATCGGCGTGCAGTAGCGGCTGTTGGCGTGGCTGGACAGCTCGTCGCTCGCGGGCGTCCACGGCTCGCCCTTCCAGCTGGTGGCGTGCTCGGGGGTGTTCTCCAGGCCCTCCCACCAGATGTCGCCGTCCGCGGTGAGCGCGACGTTGGTGAAGACCGAGTTGCCCTTGTTGATGGTCGCCATCGCGTGCGGGTTCGTCTTCTCGTTGGTGCCCGGCGCGACCCCGAAGAAGCCGAACTCCGGGTTGACCGCCCACAGCCGGCCGTCCTCGCCGAT
>JBDSLK010000214.1:0-9203 GCA_039916425.1 Nocardioides sp. | reverse complement strand
CGAGGGAGGCGACGCCGTGACGTGGCAGCGGTTCGCGGCGGAGCCGAGGCAGCTGCCGGACGTCGGCGAGGCCGACCGCGGGCTGAGACGGGCCCTGACCACCACGGCCACCGCGCTCGCCGACCTCGAGGTCGGGCGCTGGCGGCCCGTGGTCGCCGACGAGCTGATGGCCCTGCGCCGGCCCGCGCCGATCGACCCGCCGCCTCCGGGCACGCCGCCCGTCTGCGCCCGGCTGGCGGTCCAGGGCCTCCAGGCGACCCGGATCGTGGCACTCGCGCTCGCCGACGACGGGGCGGCCGTCTCGTCGTCGGAGGTGGCGAACCGGCGCGCGGCCCTGCTACCCCTCGAGCGGGCGGCCCGCCGGGCGCTGGTCGCAGCCTGCTCGCCCGAGGTGTGGCCGCCCGACCTGCCGGCCGGCGCGGCGGGCTAGCCTTCGTCTCGTCATGGATGACGCTCACGACAGCCCACCGAAGACCCTCCTGATCACGCTGACCGGCAAGGACCGGCCCGGCGTGACGTCGTCGATCTTCGAGACACTGGCCCGGGCGGGCGTCGAGGTGCTCGACATCGAGCAGATCGTGCTGCGACGACGGCTGGTCCTCGGCGTCCTGGTCTCGGCGCCCCGGGACTGGAAGAGGCTGCGCGACGCCGTCGAGCGGACCGCTGCCGACCTCGAGATGAGCGTCGACGTGGACCGCGGCTCGGGCGACAACCGAACCCGCCGCGAGGGCCGGTCCCACGTGACCATCATCGGCAGCCCCCTCAAGGCCTCCGCGTTCGCCGCCATAGCGGGCCGGATCGCCGACAGCGGCGCCAACATCGACCGCATCGAGCGGATGGCGCGCTACCCGGTCACCGCGATCGACCTACACGTCTCGGGCGCCGACCCCGAGCGGCTGCGCAGCGCGCTCACCCTCGAGGCGACCCGCCAGGGCGTCGACATCGCGGTCCAGCCGGTCACCCTGCTTCGCCGCGGCATGCGGCTGGTCGTGCTCGACGTCGACTCCACGCTGATCCAGGGCGAGGTGATCGAGATGCTCGCCGCCCACGCCGGCGTCGAGGAGGAGGTCGCACGGATCACCGAGGCCGCGATGCGCGGCGAGCTCGACTTCGAGGAGTCGCTGCGCACCCGGGTGAGCCTGCTGGCCGGCCTCGAGGAGTCCGCGCTGGACAAGGTGTACGACGAGATCGTGATCACCCCGGGAGCCCGGACGTTGGTGCGCACGCTGCGCCGGCTCGGCTACCGGTTCGCGATCGTGTCGGGCGGCTTCAGCCAGATCACGGCCCGGCTCGCCGAGGACCTGCAGATCCACTACTCGCGCGCCAACCAGCTCGAGATCGTCGACGGCCGGCTGACCGGCCGGATCCTCGGCGAGGTGGTGGACCGGGCCGGCAAGGCCACCGCGTTGCGCGACTTCGCCGCGAAGGTGGGGGTGCCCGAGGCCGCCGTGATCGCGATCGGCGACGGCGCCAACGACCTCGACATGCTCAACGCCGCCGGGCTCGGCATCGCCTACAACGCCAAGCCGATCGTCCAGGAGTCCGCGGACACCTCGGTCAACGTGCCCTACCTCGACGCCGTGCTCTACCTGCTGGGCATCTCCCGGGAGGAGATCGAGGACGCGGACGCCGAGGCCGGCTTCGTCACACCCGCTCCCCCCGTCGAGCGGCCCGTCGAGCGGCCCGTCTGAACCCGGGGGTCAACCACGCGGGACCGAGAAGCCGACCAACCGGCAGCCGGCCTCGGGCAGCTCGGCCCAGTCGCCCTCGAACTCGAAGACGGCCACCGTGCTGGTCGGGAAGCCGAGCGCCATCTCGCTGGTGTGCTCACCCTCGCCGTCGTCGAGCAGCTGGGCCACGTAGGCCATCGTCGGGTTGTGCCCCACCACGACCAGGATCGTGACGTCGTCGGAGGTCTCGCGGATCAGGTCGAGGGCCGACTCCGGCCCGGCGACGTACAGCGCCTCGCTGTGCTCCGCATCCACGGTCCAGCCCGCCGCGCCGGCGACGCCCTGCCAGGTCTGGCGGCTGCGGGCCGCCGCCGAGACGAGTGCCCCGTCGGGCACCATTCCCAGCTCGGCGAGCCACTGCCCGGTGGCCTCGGCGTCGACTCGGCCACGCGGCGCGAGCTCGCGCTCGTGGTCGGCCTTCTCATAGCCCTCGGCCTTGGCGTGACGCATCACCGCCAGCCGGCGACGCAACCGCCCCGGCTCCTGCTGCACGGCCCCCATCGACTCCCTCTCGCTACCCCCACGACTGGTGCACGGGCAGAGTCTGGCACCGGCTAGCCTGCCTGTCATGCAGGAGACGCCCCCGCCCTCCGCCCCGGGGCCTCTCATGATCATCGGCGGTGCCGAGGACAAGCTCCGCAAGCGCACCATCTTGAAGGAGTTCGTGGCCGCCAGCGGCGGCCCGGGAGCCCGGATCGCCCTGGTGCCGACCGCTTCCTCGCTCGGCGACGAGGTCGTGGAGGTGTACGACGCCCTCTTCCGGCGGCTGGGCGCCGCCGAGGTGGTGCCGGTGCGGCCCGAGTCGCGCGACGACGCCCACTCCCCCGCGCTGGTCGAGGCGATTGCCGGGGCGAGCGGCATCTTCATGACCGGCGGCAACCAGCTCAAGCTGTCCAGCATCATCTGCGGGACACCGCTCGGCCGGGCCATCGTCGATGCGCACGAGCGGGGCGCGGTCGTGGCGGGCACGTCGGCCGGTGCCAGCATCCAGTCGTCGCACATGGTGGCGTTCGGCGTCGGCGGCGCGACCGCGAAGCAGCGGATGACCCAGGTCGCGGCGGGTCTGGGCCTGGTGAGGTCCGCGGTGATCGACCAGCACTTCGACCAGCGCAACCGCTACGGCCGGCTGCTGATGATCGTCGCCCAGTCCCCTCAGCTGCTCGGCATCGGCGTCGATGAGGACACCTGCGCGGTGGTCACCTTCGTGGAGGGCCGCGAGCTGCTGCGGGTGATCGGGCGGGGTGCGGTGACGATCTTCGACCCGGCCCGGATGTCCACCAACGCCTACGAGGCCAAGCGTGCGTCCCCGCTGCTGGCCAGCGGCGTGGTGCTGCACATGCTGCCGGCGGGCGCGTGCTTCGACCTCACCGACCGGACGTTGGTGCCGACGGAGGCGACGGTCGACCCCGACGACGTGGCCGACATCATCGAGGCCCAGCACGACATGCGCCAGATGGCCCGTGACATCGCGGCCTCCGACAAGTCCCCGGACGTGCTGCGGCGCCGGCTGGCCCGCACCCGCGCGGCGAGCCGCGCGCACCCGGCGAACCGCAGGTCACGCTCCGACGCCGACGAGCAGGACCCCCGACAGGACCCCCGACAGGACGGAGCCACCGCATGACCGCCTCCCCCGACCTGGCCATCGTGGAGACGCGGGTCTACCGCGGCGCGAACATCTGGTCCTACGACAAGGCCATCCACCTCGTCGTGGACCTCGGGTCACTGGAGGAGCATCCGACCGACACCCTGCCGGGGTTCAAGGAGGACCTGCTCGAGCTGCTCCCCGGTCTGCGCGAGCACTCGTGCTCGCGCGGGCGACGCGGCGGCTTCGTCGAGCGTCTGCACGAGGGCACCTGGCTCGGTCACGTCGCGGAGCACTGCGCGCTGGCCCTCCAGCAGGTCGTCGGCCACGACATCCGGCGTGGCAAGACGCGCCAGGTCAAGGGGACCAAGGGCCGCTACAACGTCATCTTCGGGTACGTCGACGAGAACGTCGCGCTCGCTGCGGCGGGGCTCGCGGTCCGGCTGGTCAACCACCTGGTGCGCGTGGACCCGGACTTCGAGTGGGGCCACGAGCTGGAGTCGTTCATCCGGCGCGCGGAGCGCACCGCCTTCGGGCCGTCCACCCAGGCGATCGTCGACGAGGCCGTGTCACGCGACATCCCCTGGATCCGGCTCAACCAGTACTCCCTCGTCCAGCTCGGCCAGGGCGTCCACGCGAAGCGGATCCGGGCGACGATGACGTCCGCGACGTCCGCGATCGCGGTCGACATCGCCTCCGACAAGGACCTCACCACCCGCCTCCTCGGGGCCGCCGGGCTGCCGGTGCCCAAGCAGGAGTCGGTGCGCACCGCCGACCAGGCGGTCACGGTGGCCCGCCGGATCGGCTTCCCCGTGGTGGTCAAGCCGCTCGACGGGAACCACGGCCGCGGGGTCTGCCTGGACCTGCGCGACGACGAGGCCGTCCGCGAGGCGTTCACGATCGCGGAGGCCCAGTCGCGCCGCGGCACGGTGATCGTGGAGAGCCTCGTGACCGGCAAGGACTACCGCTGCCTGATCATCGACGGACGGCTCGTCGCTGTCGCCGAGCGGGTGCCCGCCCACGTCGTGGGTGACGGCACCTCGACGGTCCAGCAGCTGGTCGACCTGACGAACGCCGACCCGCGCCGCGGCGTGGGTCACGAGAAGGTGCTGACCCGGATCAAGGTCGACAGGGGCGCCCTGGAGCTGCTCGAGGCGCAGGGCCACGCCCTGGAGTCGGTGCCCGACGCCGGCGAGCTGGTGAAGCTGACGCTGACGGGCAACATGTCGACCGGCGGCATCTCGATCGACCGCACCTTCGAGGCCCACCCGGAGAACATCGAGATCGCCGAGGAGGCCGCCCGCATGGTCGGGCTGGACATCGCCGGCATCGACTTCATCTGCCCCGACATCACCGAGCCGGTCCGCGAGACGGGCGGCGCGATCTGCGAGGTCAACGCGGCACCCGGCTTCCGGATGCACACCCACCCGACCATCGGTGACCCGCAGTTCATCTCCAAGCCGGTGGTGGACATGCTGTTCCCGCCCGGAGCCCCGTCGCGGATCCCGATCGTGGCCGTGACCGGCACCAACGGCAAGACCACGACCTCACGGATGATCTCCCACATCTTCAAGGGGCTCGGCCGCAAGGTCGGCATGACCTCCACCGACGGCGTCGTCATCGACGAGCGCCTGCTGATCCGAGCCGACGCGTCAGGTCCCCGCTCGGCCCGGATGGTGCTGCAGAACCCCCGCGTGGACTTCGCAGTCTTCGAGGTGGCTCGCGGCGGCATCCTGCGCGAGGGCCTCGGCTACGAGCGCAACGACGTCGCGGTCGTCCTCAACGTGCAGCCCGACCACCTCGGCCTGAGCGGCATCGACACCGTGGAGCAGCTCGCCGACGTCAAGGCCGTCGTCGTGGAGGCGGTGCCCCGCGACGGGCACGCCGTCCTCAACGCCGACGACCCACTGGTGCGGGCGATGCGGCGCAGGTGCTCGGGCCAGGTCGTGTGGTTCTCGATGGCCGAGCCCGGCTCCGAGGTGCGCGACATGATCGACTCGCACTGCCGCAGAGGCGGGAAGGCACTCGTGCTCAACCCCTCCGAGCGCGGCGAGATGATCGTGGTCAAGCACGGTTCCCGGGAGATGCAGCTGGCCTGGACGCATCTGCTGCCGGCGACCTTCGGCGGCCGGGCCCGGATGAACGTCCAGAACGCGCTCGCCGCGGCCGGGGCGGCGTTCTCCGCGGGCGCCCCCCTGCACGACATCCGGCAGGGCCTGCGCACGTTCTCCACCAACTACTACCTCTCCCCCGGCCGTCTCAACGAGGTCGAGGTCAACGGGGTCAACGTCCTCGTCGACTACTGCCACAACGCGCCCGGCATGCGGGCGCTGGGCGACTTCGTCGACCGGGTGGGCGAGACGCTCACCTCCTCCCACGAGCTCGGCAGGGCCTCCCTGATCGGCGTCATCGCCACCGCTGGCGACCGGCGCGACGAGGACATGCGTGAGCTGGGCCAGGTCGCGGCCGAGCACTTCGACGTCGTGATCGTGCGGGAGGACGTCGCACTACGGCGTCGTACGCGCGGCGAGACGGCCGGGCTGGTCGAGGAGGGCGTGCGGACCGCGATGGCCGCGGGAGCACGCTGCAAGCAGGTGGAGTCGATCCTCGACGAGATCGATGCGGTCCGGCGTGCGATGTCGCGGTCCAACCCCGGCGACCTGGTCGTCTTGTGCGTCGACCAGCACCCCGCGGTGATGGCGGAGCTGGAGAACTGGTCGCCGATGGCCCAGGCGGGCGCCGGTGCCAGCCCCCACGCCCCGGCCGCCGATCCCGACTACGTGCCCGCGACTCCCGCCGAGGGCTGAGCTGCCCGTCAGTCCTCAGCCGCCAGCACCTTCGCCCGCAACGTCTCGGGCGAGTCGGCGGCCCCGCCATGCTCAGCGAGCCACTCGTAGCACTCCACACGTTCCGCGTGGCACATCAGACCGACCACGTCGCCGGCCCGCGCCTGGGCAACCAGGGCTGCGAGGCACTCGACCTCGGTCGGGTAGGACTCGATGTCGGTGACCCCGACCCGCTCGGCACCAGCGCGGAGGATGGCGTCGAGGTCCTCCATCGTGCGCTCACGCAGGTAGTGCTGCTTGTGCGCGATGGCCACCACGTCGCTGTCGCGGGCCCCGATCTCGCCGAGCTTGCCGATCAGCTCGTCGGTCCGGTCCCCCACCGCCCCGAGACCGAGCAGCAGGCGCGACCCCCGGCGGCGTACGCCGTTCATGATCTCGAACATCGCCTCCAGCCCGGCCTCGTTGTGGGCGAGGTCCATGACCACGGAGAACCCCTCGCCGCCGCCCGTCGTGAGGGTGAAGAAGTTCATCCGCCCGGGGTTGTGCTCGGCGTCCGGGCGGAAGGTGCGCAGGCCCTCGATGACCATCTCCTTCGAGATGCCGATGGCGAGGGCGGCCGACGCCGCGGCCAGGCTGTTCTCGACGTTGAAGCGCGACAGCCCCGCCAGCGTCATCGGCACGTCGACGAGCTCGAGGAGCGGCTCGGCGTCGCTGTCGGAGCGGAGCACCGAGATCCAGCCGTCGATGACGGTGGTCGCCCGGCCACCACCGCTCGAGAGGATCTCGCGCAGGGCCGGGGAGTCGGGGTCGCGGGAGAAGACCCAGGGGTGGGCCTTGGTCACGGCGCGCATGGCGAAGACGCGCGGGTCGTCGGCGTTGAGCACGGCCCACCCGCTGCGCCGGGTGATCTGCGGGACGACGCTCTTGACCTCGGCGAGCTGGTCGACGGTGTCGATGCCCTGCAGGCCCAGGTGGTCGGCGGTCACGTTGGTGACCACCGAGACGTCGTTGCGGGTCAAGCCGATTCCCTTGAGCAGGATCCCTCCGCGGGCGGTCTCGGTCACCGCGAGCTGCACCTGGGGGTGCGCGAGGATCCGCCCGGCCCCGCTCGGGCCGGAGTAGTCACCGGCCTCGACCAGCTGGCCGTCGATGTAGATGCCGTCGGTGTTGGACCAGCCGACGAGCTTGCCGGACGTCCGGGCGATGTGCGCGATCATCCGGCTGGTGGTCGTCTTGCCGTTGGTGCCGGTCACCGCGATCACCGGGATGCGCGGGGTCACCGTGGTCGGTCCCGGGCCCGCGTCGGAGGCCGCCACCGCCTCGGCGGCCCGGCTCACCACCTCGTCGACGTCGGCCTCGGGCAGCGCGTCGAGGACGCTCGCCACCGCCCGCCCCAGCGCCTCGGCGCGGCCACGGTGGCGCCACGGGAAGGCCACCACGATCTGGTGGGGGTCGTTGGTCGGGCGGACCCGCACCGCCAGCCGCGCGGTGCCACTCTCGTGGGCGACCGCCCGGACCAGACGCACCACCGCCCGCGCCGCGAAGCGCTGCCGGAAGCCCGTCTCCGGGGCGCCCGGTCGTGCGTTGGGCAGCCCGATCCGGCGGGCGAATCGCGCAGCGGTCTGGGTCGACACCGCCGCCAGCGCGCTCACGTCCACGGTCAGCTTGATGGTAGCCCGAGGGAAGTAGAGGTTGGGTCCTTCGAGGACGCGCAGCTCGACGAGAGAGGTCACCGGTGAACGCTATCGAAGGCCCCGCGGATCGCTGGTGGCAGTCTGGGGTCATGACGACACCACGCGAGCAGTCCTGGTCCGACTCCCACGTCGAGGGCCGGGTCGTGCTGCTCACCCGCAACCCGATCGCCGACGCGATCGAGACGATCGCCGGTGCCACCGGCCGCCGGGTGGTGGTCGTCGAGGAGGACGAGGACGGCCGCGGCGTGGCTGCCGTGGCAGCTCTCTCGCTGAGCGTGAACGACGCGGTGGTGCTCTGCGACCACGACGCCCCCGACGCCCCGCAGGTGCTGCGTGACGCCCTGGCCTCGGCGGCGTCGTACGTCGCGATGATGGCCAGCCGCTCGCGTTCGGAGGGCCTGCTGGCCGACCTGCGCGCCGAAGGGGCCCCGGGCGTGGACAAGCTGCGGGTGCCGGCCGGGCTCGACCTAGGCGGCAAGGCGCCGGGCGAGATCGCGCTGTCGGTGGTCGCCGAGGTCGTCGCCTCGTCCTACGGACGCGGCGGCGGGCCGATGCGCCGGGACTGACTCACCCGGGAGTGGGGTCCCTCAAGCACCCATCGCATGGAAGCCGCCGTCGACGTGGACGATCTCGCCGGTCGTCGCCGGGAAGAAGTCCGAGAGCAGCGCACAGACCGCCTTCGCGGTCGGGGTCTGGTCGGTGTTGTCCCAGCCGAGCGGCGCCCGCGCGGACCACATGTCCTCGAGGTCGGAGAAGCCCGGGATCGCCTTCGCGGCAAGCGTGCGCAGCGGCCCGGCGCTCACCAGGTTGCACCGGATGCCGTGGGCACCGAGGTCGCGGGCGAGGTAGCGCGAGGTCGACTCGAGCCCGGCCTTGGCCACGCCCATCCAGTCGTAAGCCGGCCAGGCCACCGTCGCATCGAAGGTCAGGCCGACCACGGAGCCGCCTGGCGCCATCAAAGGCCTGCAGGCGACCGCCAGCGACTTCAGGGAGTACGCCGAGACCTGCACGGCCTGGGCCACGTCGGGCCAGGGTCCCTCGAGGAACTTGCCGCCCAACAGAGTCTCGGGGTTGCCGTAGGCGATCGAGTGCACCACTCCGTCGAGCCCGTCGACGTGCTCGCGGACCAGGTCGGGCAGTGCGGCGAGGTGCTCGTCGTCGGTGACGTCGAGCTCCAGCACCGGCGGCTCGACCGGCAAGCGCTTGGCGATGCGCCGGGTGATGCCCAGGGCCCTACCGAAGTTGGAGATGAGCACGGTGGCGCCCTGCTCCTGCGCCACGCGAGCGGTGGCGAAGCCGATCGAGGAGTCCATGGTCACGCCCGCGACCAGGATCCGCTTGCCGTCGAGGATGCCCATGTCAGTGCCCCATTCCGAGTCCGCCGTCGACCGGGATCACGGCGCCGGTGATG
>JBDSLK010000213.1:0-10131 GCA_039916425.1 Nocardioides sp. | reverse complement strand
ATCCGGGGTGTCGGTCCAGCCCCAGGAAGGCAGCGGTACGGCGAAGCTCGCCGGCCGAGAAGTCCGCGGCCCACTCCTCGGCGATCACGTTGCGACGGTGGCCGAACACCTCCTGGGAGACCGTGCCCAGCAGAGTGCTCCACGCCATCAGTCCGCGCACCGCACACTCGTTCGGCGCGGCATCGCCAAAGAAATCCAGCACCGGCACTATCGCTGCCAGCACCTCGGGCTCCACGGGCGTCGACGGCAGATCGAGTCCCGCAGCGCTCGCGTCGGCGAGCATCGCGACCAGCAACCGGGGGATGCGACCGGCTGCGACGATGGTGTCCTGGGGTGCCGCGTATCCGGCGATCGGGGACCCGAAGATGAGGGCCCACTCGTGCGGATGCGCCAGGCCCCAGGCGCGGGTCGCCTGGCCGACGGCGACGAAGCGCCCCACCAGGTCGGCGCGATCGACCCCCGCGTCCGCCTGCTCGGCGGCGACGCCCAGGGCGTCGTACGACTCGATGATCAGCTCGGTGAGCAGCGCGTCGCGGCTGGCGACGTAGCGGTAGACCGCCGAGGACGCCAGCCCGACGTCGCGCGCCACCGCGCGCAGACTGAGCGCCTCCGGGCCGTCCGCGGCGAGCCTGGCCCGGCCGGCATCCAGGATCAGCCGCCGCATCTCCTCGCGCGCTCGGGCCCGCACCCCGCCTGCGGGCGTCCGGGCAGGCTCCACGTCGCTCATGGCCACAGTCAACCACATTGACGAGAGCATGCCTCGCTTATGAGAGCGCCGCTCTTGACATTATCCCACTGCCGCGTCACTCTGGTCCAGAGAGCACCGCTCTCTCTTGCAAACACTGATCTTTTGGGAGATGACCATGACTCGAGCAGCAGACCGACAGACCCATGTGGTCGTGGGGGTGGGCCCCGTCGGCACGGCGCTCGCCGGAGAGCTCCTCGACCGGGGCCACCGGGTGCGGGTGGTCTCGCGCTCCGGGCGCCGCCCGCACGGGCTCGACCATCCCCTGCTCGAGGCGCTCGCCGTCGACGCCGCCGACCCCGGCGCCCTCGCCGGCGCTGCCGAGGGCGCCGGCGTCCTCTACAACGCCGCCAACCCGACCGACTACCACCGCTGGGCGGAGATCTGGCCGCCCCTGGCCGCGAGCCTGCTCACCACCGCCGAGCGCACCGGTGCGGTGCTGGCCACCGTCGGCAACCTCTACTCCTACGGCCCGGTCGACGGTCCGATGCACGAGGGTCTCCCGGACGCCGCCACCTTCACCAACGGCCGGGTCCGGGCCGAGATGTGGGCCGACGCCCTGGCGGCACACCAGGCCGGCCGTGTCCGCACCGTGGAGGTGCGGGCCAGTGACTACGCCGGACCGGGCGTCTACTCGCACCTCTCGGTGGCGGCCACCGCGCTGCTCGGCGGGAAGACCGCACGCGTGATCGGCAGCGCCGACCAACCGCACTCCTGGACCGACACCCGGGACACCGCGCGGCTCCTGGTCGCCGCTGCCGCCGACGAGAGCGCCCACGGCCGCACCTGGATCGTCCCGTCGAACCCACCGCGCACCCAGCGCGAGGCCCTGACCGACCTCGCGACAGCCGCCGGGGTGCCGATGGTGAGGCTCGCGCCCGTCGGCCGCCGGACGCTGCGGCTGCTCGGCCTCGTGAGCGGGACGCTCGGCGTGATGGCCGACACGTGCTACCAGTTCGACCGGCCCTTCGTGGTCGACGACCGGGCCGCGCGCTCGCAGTTCGGGCTCGAACCGACGCCCTGGGCGACCTCGGTCCGCGACACCCTCGAGGGCGTACGACGCTCACTCACCGAGGCCGGCACCCCGGCGGTGTCGCGATGAGCATCCTCACCCCGGTCCGCACCTCGGACGCGGACCCGACCACCGACACGACCGGCGTGCTGCGCTGGACCGGCGCCTGGCTGGCCCTCTCCGGGGTGCTGTCGCTACTGGGCTACCTCATCCTCGGGACCCAGTTCGGCTGGCCCGACGTGCTCGACCAGCCCGGCACCACGGCGCTCGACGCGTTCGTGGACGCCGAGACGGCCGCCCGGATCGGCTTCACGGTCTTCACAGCCTCCAGCCTGGTCCTGATCCCCGCCGCGCTCGGCGTCCAGCAGGCGCTGGCCCCGGTCGGGCTGGCCGGCCGCACGGTCGCGGCGTTCGGCGTTCTCGCGGCCTTCGCCCAGGTCCTCGGCTGGATCCGCTGGCCGCTCGCCGTGCCGACGCTGGCAGACGCCTGGCGGGCCGCCGAGGGCGACGAGGTGACCCGCGCGTCCGTTGCCGCGTCGTACGACGTGCTGAACGCCTACGGCGGCGGCGCACTCGGCGAGCACCTGGGCTGGCTGCTCCAGGCCGTCTGGGCGGTCGGTCTGGCCGTCGTCGTGCTGCGCACGGGCCTGGTGCCCCTCTGGTTCGCACGGTTCGGCGCCGTCGCCACCGTCGCCTGGGCCGTCACGGTGCCGGTGGCGACCTCCGCCCGGCTCGACGCCCTCGAGTTCTGGGGCCTGAACGCCTACTCGGTGTGGTACGTCTGGCTGCTGGCCCTCGGCGTGCTGCTGATGCGCCGACCGGTCCGCCCACGCAGCTGAGTGGCCATCGCGGCCAGGCCCAGCACCGGGCCCGGCAGCAGGATCCAGGCGACCCCGGAGCCGAGCGCGTCCGACCGCGACGTGACGAGACCGATCGAGACGACCGAGATCGCGAAGCCGATGGAGTTCTGGATCGCCAGCGCCGAGCCGACCAGGTCCCGCGGGCAGGCTGCGGCCGAGAGCGCGGAGAACTGCGGGGAGTCCGCGACCACCGAGACGCCCCACACCACCAGCAGGGCGAGCGCCAGGACAGCCGGCCAGCCGTCGGTCAGCGGGTAGACCAGGCAGACGGCGCCGGAGACGGCGAGGGCGGTGGCCGCCACCCGCGCGCCGCCGACATGGCGGCTCCACAGGCCGCCGGCCACGCAGCCCACCGCGCCGAGACCGATCACCGCGAAGGTCACCAGCGAGACGGCGGCCGAGGAGTCCCAGTCCCGCCGGGCCAGCACCGGCCCGACCAGCAGCGGCACCACCGTCCAGAAGGCGTAGAGCTCCCACATATGCCCGAAGTAGCCGAGCGCGGCGCCGCGGTACTCCCGGATCTTGAAGGCGACCAGCACCGCGCCGGGCCGGAGCCGCTGCCGCCCGCGAGGCAGGTGGGGGCCGTCGCCCAGGGTGGCCACGAGCGCGGCCGCCACCAGGGCGAGCGCGGAGGAGGAGAGGACGACGGCCTGCCACTGCCAGCCGTTGCCGAGACCGCGCACCAGGTGCGGGAGCGCGGTGCCCAACGTCAGCATGCCCACCAGCCAGCCGAGCGCCACCCCGGAGCGCTCTGGTGCCCACGCGACGACCATCTTCATGCCGAGCGGGTAGATCCCGGCGAGCGTCAGCCCGGTGGCGAACCGCCAGGCGGCGCCTTGCCCGACGCCGTCGGCAAGCAGCGCGAAGCCGGCGTTGGCGGCGGCGCCGGCCACCGCCGAGACGGCGAAGATCCGACTGGCCGGGTAGCGGTCGGCCAGTCCGGTGACGGCGAAGACCAGGGTGCCGAGGATGAAGCCCGCCTGGACCGCCACGGTGAGCGTGCCCAGGTCACCGTCGTCCAGGCCCCACGGGCCGCGGAGGTCGTCGGCCGCGCTGTTGGCGCTGAACCAGAGCGACGTACCGAGCAGCTGGGCGCCGACGATCCAGGCGACCGGGGATCCCGGCAGGAGGGCCTTCCTCATCCGGTGAGGCTCATCCGGTGGGCTCATCCGGTGGAGCTCATCCGCACACGGCGCCATGGGCGGCCGACTGGACCACCTTGGCGTACTTGCCGAGGACGCCGCGGGTGTACTTCGGCTCCCGCGGGGTCCAGCCATCCTGTCGCGAGACCAGCTCGGCCTCGTCGATCGCCACGTCGAGGGTCCGACCGGCCACGTCGAGGGTGATCGGGTCGCCGTCGCGAACGAAGGCGATCGGCCCGCCGTCGACTGCCTCGGGGGCGAGGTGGCCGACGCAGAGTCCCGTCGTGCCCCCCGAGAAGCGGCCGTCGGTGACGAGCAGCACGTCCTTGCCCAGCCCGGCGCCCTTGATGGCGCCGGTGATGGCGAGCATCTCGCGCATGCCCGGTCCACCCTTGGGTCCCTCGTAGCGGATCACCACGACGTCGCCGGCCGTGATCAGGCCCTCGGCGAGGGCGTCGAGCGCGGCCCGCTCCCCGTCGAAGACGCGGGCGGTGCCCGTGAACGTCGAGTCGTCGAAGCCGGCGCTCTTGACCACTGCTCCGTCCGGGGCGAGCGAGCCCGTGAGGATGGTGATCCCGCCGGTCTTGTGGATGGGCCGGTCCAGGGCACGGATCACGTCGCCGTCGACCGGCGGCGGCCCGAGGGTCTCGAGGTTCTCCGCCATTGTCCGGCCGGTCACGGTGAGACAGTCGCCGTGCATCAGACCGGCGTCGAGGAGCGCCTTCATCACCATCGGGATGCCGCCGACCTTGTCGACGTCGTTCATGACGTACTTGCCGAACGGCTTGAGGTCGCCGAGGTGAGGGACCCGGTCACCGATCCGGTTGAAGTCGTCGAGATCGAGGTCGACCTCACCCTCACGGGCGATGGCGAGCAGGTGGAGCACGGCGTTGGTGGAGCCGCCGAGGGCCATCACCACGGTGATGGCGTTCTCGAACGCCTCCCTGGTCATGATCTGGCGGGCGGTGATGCCCTGGCGGAGCAGGTTGACCACGGCCTCGCCGGAGCGGTGGGCGAAGCCGTCGCGACGACGGTCGACCGCCGGCGGTGCGGCCGAGCCCGGGAGCGACATGCCAAGCGCCTCGGCGACCGAGGCCATGGTGTTGGCGGTGTACATGCCGCCGCAGGCGCCTTCACCCGGACAGATCGCCCGCTCGATCTTGTCGACCTGCTCGCGGCTCATCCGGCCGGCCCGGCAGGCGCCGATGGCCTCGAACGCGTCGATGATCGTGACGTCCTGGCCGTCGACCTGGCCGGGCATCGTCGACCCCGCGTAGAGGAAGACGCTGGCGAGATCGAGCCGTGCGGCGGCCATCAGCATGCCCGGCAGCGACTTGTCGCAGCCGGCCAGCAGCACCGAGCCGTCGAGGCGCTCGGCCATCATCACGGTCTCGACGGAGTCGGCGATCACCTCCCGGCTCACCAGCGAGAAGTGCATCCCCTCGTGGCCCATCGAGATGCCGTCGGAGACCGAGATGGTCGCGAACTCCAGGGGGTAGCCGCCGGCCGCGTGCACGCCGTTCTTGACAGCCTTGGCCAGGCGGTCCAGCGACAGGTTGCAGGGGGTGATCTCGTTCCAGGAGGAGGCGACCCCGATCTGCGGCTTCGCGAAGTCCTCGTCCCCGAGTCCCACCGCACGGAGCATCCCGCGGGAGGCGGTCGCCTCGAGCCCGTCGGTGACGACACGTGAGCGGGGCTTGATGTCGGGGGTCTCGGCTGCCATCCCGCGAGCCTACTTACCGGACGCTCCCGCAGCGTCGGCGTTCCGGAGGCCGGGCACCGTGCCGGCCCTCACGGGATCGCGATGTCGTCGTCACGGAAGGCCGGCGCGAGCAGCAGTGAGGGCTCGCCCCAGCGGCGGCCCAGCGCGCGGTAGAGATCACGGGCGTACGCCGTGAGGTCGCCCAGGTCGTCGCCCACCGGCAGGTGCGCGGCCAGCCAGAGGCGGTGCATCAGCGTGGTGCGCCGGCCCGGTCCCAGACCGAGCGGCGCGTCCGCGATCGCCTCGTCGAGCGCCCCGGGCAGGAACCAGCCCGCACTGACCAGGCACCACCCCAGGGTGGCGCGGTCCAGGTCGGCCCGGAACGTGTCGGCCCGGAACGTGTCGGCCCGGAACGCGTCGGTCCCGACGTCGGCGAGCGCGGGCCTTACCTGGTCGCGGTAGCGAGCGACCAGGCGGTCGGCGAGGTCGGAGGGGAGCCGCCAGGCGCACCAGCACGAGGGCCACGGCACCCGCAGGTAGGCCAGGTCCCAGGCCGGGTGGCGGATCTCGGCGCCCTCGAAGTCGAGCAGGCGCACCGCGTCGTCGAGCACGACGTTGTTGTCGGGACAGGTGTCGCCGGGGCTCAGGGCCACGGTGGGGACCGCGAAGCCGGATGCCAGGTCGCCCAGTGTGTCGGCGACGCCGTCCGGGACCAGCACCCCGACCTGCTCGGCGTGCGCGGCGAGCGTCCTGGCGGCGGCGGCGAGGTGCACGGGCATCCAGTGCGTGCCCAGGTGGGGCGACCGGGCGCCGAGGCGGCGGGCGAAGGTCGAGAGCACCCCGTCGTCGGTGGCCAGGTGCAGGCGTGCCAGCGCGTCGACCCAGCCCTCGAGCGCCACCTCGGCCCGGGCAGGGTCCCTCGCGAGCAGCGCGTCGGCCACGGGGGACGCCCGGCCCAGGTCCTCCATCACGACGAGCCTGGGGTCCTCGCTCACGCCCAGCAGGTGGGGGGCCGCGGCGGACCCGGCGAGCGCCTCGAGCGCTGCGGGCTCGCGCGCCCAGCCCTCACCGTCGAGGTCGGAGTAGGCCTTGACGACGTAGGTGGTGTCGCCGTCGGACACCCGCCAGACCTGGTTGCGCGCATGGCCCTTCAGGTGCGCCACCGGGCGCAGGCCTGGCAGCCCCGCGGCGGCCGCGGCCGCGTCCAGGATCTGTTGTTCCACGACCACACCCTAGATTGGGCCGCATGCTGACGGCGGCGTCCGGACCGCGCATCGCCGCCGCCTTCGGGCTGGGCGGGGACGCCGTGCTCACCGGCCCGGTCGCACGTGGCGAGAAGGGCCAGGTCTGGCGACTCGAGACCGGGCGGGGCCGCTATGCCGTCAAGGACGCCTTCGAGGACGTGGACGCCGCCGCGGCCACCGCGGACGCGGCCTACCAGGACGTCGTCCGAGCGTCGGGGGTCCCGATGCCGGCGGTGTTGCGCAGCGCCGACGACCGGGTGCTGGTGGAGGTGGACGGGCAGCCCGTGCGCGTCTACGCGTGGGTCGACGTGCTGCCCCGCGACCGGCGGCTCGACGCGGCCGTGGTGGGCAGGGTCGTCGCGCAGGTGCATGGGGCAGTGGTGCCGGCCGACGAGCCGATGTCCGGCTGGTACGCCGACCCCGTGGGCGCCGACCGCTGGCACGACCTGGTCGGTCGGCTGGAGCGGGGCGGGGCGCCCTTCGCCGCCGACCTCGCGTCGTTGGTGCCGCAGGTCCTGGCCGTCGAGGAAGTGCTCGAACCCGTCCGGGCCACCCAGTGGTGCCACCGCGACCTGTGGGCCGACAACGTCGTGGCCACACCCTCCGGCGGGGTCGTCGTGCTCGACTGGGAGAGCAGCGGACCGGGCAACCCGTCCCATGAGGTGGCGGCGGTGCTCGTCGAGTTCGGGGACGGGGACGTGGGCCGGATGCGCGACCTCTACGCGGCGTACGTCGACGCCGGGGGGCCTGGCCGGATCACCCGCGCGGGCGACCTCACCGTGCTCGTCGCCCAGCTCGGCCACATCGCGGTGCTGGGCTGCGAGCGCTGGCTTTCCTCGACCACGGACACGGAGCGCGCGCACCACGAGGCGTGGGTCCGGGAGTACGTCGACGAGCCGGTCACCCTCGAGATCGTCGACCTGGTGCTCGAGGCGGTCAGCTCTCGGCGGCGGCCTTGAGCCGCGCCAGCCCCCTGTCGAAGTCCTTGCCGAGCAGCTTGTCCATGCTCACGACCTTGGCGACGAGGGCGGCCACCCCGGTGTTCTCGCCGGTCATCCTCCAGGCGATGTCGGTCCCGCCGCTGTCGGGAAGGATCGCGAAGGAGACGTCGTTCTGGGCCTTCCACGGCTTCTGGAACGACAGCCGGACATCGATCTGCTGCGGGTTGGAGCCGACGATCTCCATCGTGCCCTCGCCCGCCTTGCGGTTGCCCTGCCAGGCGTAGTGAGAGCCCACGCCCGAGTCCGCTCCGGAGTACTCGCGCTGGAGGGCGGGGTCGAGTCCTTCCCACGGCGACCACTGCTGCCACTGCCGGAAGTCGTTGATGAGCGCGTGGACTCGCGCCGGGTCGGCGTCGATGTGGGTCTCGCGCCGGACGGTGTACTCGGCCATGGACGGCACCCTAACCCCTCCCCCAGGGTCACGGGCAGGGACGCGGCGAGGGGGCCTCACCTGCGGCCGACCGCTCGGCTCAGAGCGCCGCGGCGCGCACCACCATCACGTCCGGCAGGTCACGGATCACCTCGCGCCAGGACTCTCCGGCGTCGGGCGACGCCCAGACGGCGCCGTTGCGGCCGCCGAAGTAGAGGCCGGCCGGGTCGTGGGTGTCGGCGGTCATCGCGTCGCGCATGACAGCGACGAAGTAGTCGTCGGGCAGGGCGCCGTCCCCGAGCGCCTCCCAGGTGTCGCCCGCGTCGCGCGAGCACCACACGCGGGCCCGTCCGTCGACCGGCCAGCGGGCGCCGGCGTCGGCGATCGGGAACGTGTAGATCGTGTCGGGCTCGTGGGGGTGCACCACCATGGCGAAGCCGAACTCCGAGGTCAGGCCGTCGGCGATGTAGGTCCAGGAGTCGGCGCCGTCGTCGGAGCGGTAGACCCCGCCGTGGTTCTGCAGGTACAGACGATCGGGCCTGCTCGGGTGCCGGGCGACCTTGTGCACGCACTGGCCGAACTCGGGGAAGGTCCGCTCCCCCGGGAAGAACTCCGCCTTGATGCCCTGGTTGGCCGGCCGCCACGAGCCGCCCCCGTCGGAGGTCCGGTAGACGCCACCGGTCGAGAGTGCGGCGATGACCGACTGCGGGTCGGTGGGGTGCGGGAGGATCGTGTGGAAGGCCTGCCCGCCGAACCCGGCCTGCCAGCTCGGGCGGTGCGGGTGGTCCCACAACGCCCGCTCCAGGTCGAAGCTCTCGCCGCGGTCGTCGGAGCGGAAGATCGCCCCCGGCTCGGTGCCGGCGTAGACGACGCCGTCCTCGGCGCCCGGCACGAGCTGCCAGACTCGGGCCAGCGACTCCCCGGTGTCCTCGGGGAAGCGGATGGCGCCGTTGGGCGTCTCCTGCCAGGTCGCGCCGAGGTCGTCGGAGCGCCACACCTGCGGACCGAGCCAGCTCGACGACGCACCGACCAGCAGCCGCGGGGTCCCATCACGGGTGTCGACCAGGCAGGAGTAGACCTCCTCCATGTTGAAGTGCGGACCGGTCCACTCCCAGTCGACGCGCGCGTCGTCCGAGGTGCCGATCCACAGTCCCTTGCGCGTCCCCACCATCAGGATGCTGCTCATGCCACTCCCTCTCCCGAAATGTTCCTTTTAGGAAGAGTAGTCTTATCCGACCATGGGTCAAGACCTACCGATGACGTCGTACGCCCTCCTCGGGTTGCTGACGTTCGGCGACGAGCTGACGGGCTACGAGCTCAAGCAGCGCGCCGACAACACGCTGCGCTTCTACTGGGTGTCCCCCGCGATGAGCCAGGTCTACACCGAGCTCGCGCGGCTGACCGAGGCCAGGCTGCTGCGCCGCCGCGGCGAGGGCCGCGGCACGACGTACTCCCTGACCGCGAAGGGCCGGCGCACCCTGGCTCGCTGGATGCACGACACTCCGGCCGGCTTCCCGGTCTTCAAGCACCCGGTGGCGCTGCGCCTGATGATGGGGCACCTCAGCGACCGTGCGTCGATCCGGGCGATGCTCGAGGAGTACGTCGCGGAGGTGGCCGCCGCGCGCGCCGACCTGGCCGGCGTGCGCGAGTCGCTGGAGTCCGGGGACGCTGCTGGCCAGCCGTTCCACCACCCGGCGATGGTGGCCGAGTGGGGGCTCGCGCACTTCGACAGCGAGACCGCGATCGCCGAACGGCTGCTCGGACAGCTGGCAGCGGAGGAGGACGGGCCGCCCGAGTGAACCCGGCTTCGCACCACACCGTGCGAGTCGGTGCCCCCGACAGCCAGTTCGGATGACGTCCCCGCGACCTCCGACGGCACGACACGAGACGCCGACTACGTTGTGGCGGTGCCGTCTCGCCCCACGCTCTCGCCCGTTTGGCTGGTCCTGGGCGGCATCGGTTCGGTGCAGTTCGGGGCCGCGATCGCCAAGGGCCTGTTCGACGAGGTCGACCCGACCACGCTGGTCTGGCTGCGGCTCGCCACCAGCGCGGTCG
>JBDSLK010000212.1:0-9731 GCA_039916425.1 Nocardioides sp. | reverse complement strand
CCGAGCGGAGGACGACGAGCCCACCCTTGGGACCGGGGACGGCACCCTTGAGCAGGATCAGGCCGCGCTCGACGTCGATGGCGTGGACGGTGACGTTCTGGGTGGTGACGGTGTCGCCACCCATGCGACCGGCCATCCGGGTGCCCTTGAAGACGCGGCCCGGCGTGGCGCAGGCGCCGATCGACCCGGGCTTGCGGTGGTTGCGGTGGGCGCCGTGCGAGGCACCGACACCGTGGAAGCCGTGCCGCTTCATGACACCGGCGAAGCCCTTGCCCTTGCTGGTGCCGGTGACGTCGATCTCCTCGCCAGCGGAGAACAGCTCGGGGCTGAGCTCCTGGCCGACGGTGTAGGAGGTCGCGTCCGCCGTGCGGATCTCGACCAGGTGGCGGCGCGGCGTGACGCCGGCCTTGCCGTACTGACCGGCGTCGGGCTTGTTGACCTTGCGGGCCTCGATCTCGCCGAACCCGACCTGGATGGCGTTGTAGCCATCGATCTCGGGCTTGCGGATCTGCGTCACCACGTTGGTGGTGGCCGCGACCACGGTCACAGGGACGATCCGGTTGTTGTCGTCCCAGAGCTGGGTCATGCCGAGCTTGGTGCCCAGCAGCCCCTTCACGTTGCGTTCCAAAGTCATGTCAGAACCCTCAGAGCTTGATCTCGATGTCGACGCCGGCAGGCAGGTCGAGGCGCATGAGCGAGTCGACGGTCTTCGGCGTGGGGTCGATGATGTCGATGAGGCGCTTGTGCGTGCGCATCTCGAAGTGCTCGCGGGAGTCCTTGTACTTGTGGGGCGAGCGGATCACGCAGTAGACGTTCTTCTCGGTCGGCAACGGCACGGGGCCGGCGACCTTCGCACCCGTGCGGGTGACGGTGTCCACGATCTTGCGCGCCGAGGTGTCGATCACCTCGTGGTCGTAGGCCTTGAGCCTGATGCGGATCTTTTGTCCCGCCATGTGCTCTCTCGTCCTTCGTAAGGCTGTGGCCCCCGTAGGGGCACCGCATGCGTGTTGTCTCGAAACGCCTCGGGTGAGGCCGTTCCGTCCCGCCTGTCTCCGCCGCCCGATCCTCCGACCCCCGCGGTCGGGCGTGTCGCGGGCTTTCGGCGCAACACGCGACCCCCGGCAAGGGATTCGCTGGTCGTTGTTTGGTGGCACCCGATGGGTTTCGTCGGGTTGATCGGGCCTCCCCTGACCGAGATCAGGTCGATGCGGACGCACACGACGACTGACCCATCCGGGAGACGCGATTCAGCAATCAATGTGCGGAGCACCCCGGCGACCCGCCGGAGCAACCTGGATAGTTTGTCAGAGATGCAGGGCTTGGCCAAATCGAGTCGACCAGCGCCCGGCACCCGGGGCTCCCACGTGCACCCAGCAGGATCGGGTCGCGCTCCCTGGGGGATGATGTCACGGCACAGGCTCACCTGAGGGGGATGCGGATGTCTGGGAACCAGTCCTTCCCGCCACCGGGGGCGGCCGGTCCGCCGCCTGGTCCGCCGCCTGGCGGCCTGCCCCGGGCGTACCAACCCGGCTACGGGTCGCCGTACCCGGCAGGCAACCCCGCCCCCTCCACGCCGTACCCGGGCGTGAGCGGACAGCTTCGCGGGGCGGCGCACAAACCGGGCGCGGTCCCGCTGCGGCCGCTCGGGCTCGGTGACATCTACGACGCGGCGTTCAAGGTGATCCGATTCAACCCCAAGGCGACGGTCGGCTCGGCCGTGCTCGTGACTGCCGTGGCGATGGCGATCCCGGTGCTCCTGACCTCCGTGCTCACCTTCGCCCTCGACCTCTCGCTCGACCCCGAGGCCACCGACTACTCCACCGGCGAGGCCCTCGGGCTGGCCGGGTCGTTCGGCTCGCTCCTCCTCGGCCTCTTCCTGCAGTCGATCGGGCTGGTGCTGGTCACCGGGATGATCGCGCACGTGGTGGCCGCCGCCGCCGTGGGGCAGCGGCTCACCCTGGGCGAGGCCTGGGCCCGCACCCGGGGCAAGCGCTGGCGGCTGCTCGCGCTGATGCTGCTGCTCACCCTGATCACGCTCCTCCTCGTCGCGGCGTACACAGCCGCCTGGGTGGGTGTCGTGGCGCTGGCCGACGGCTGGTCGATCGTCGTCTTCGGCCTAGTGACGGTGCCGCTGTTCCTGGCGTTGATGTGCTGGTTCTGGGTCCGGGTCTACTACCTGCCGGTCCCGGCACTGATGCTGGAGCCGATCGGGGTGCTGGCGGCCATCGGCCGGGGCTACCGACTGACCCGTCGAGCGTTCTGGCGGACCTTCGGCATCGCCTTGCTTACCCTGCTCATCGCTCAGGTGGCCGGGAGCATGCTCTCCTTCCCGGTCACGCTCGTCGGCCAGCTCGGCACGATGGCCGGCGCCACCAGCGAGTACGCCGTGCTGATCCTGGTGCTCACCCAGGCCTTGGCCGCGGTGGTCTCGGCCGCGTTCGTCGCGCCGTTCACCACCGCCGTCGCGTCGCTGCAGTACGTCGACCAGCGGATCCGCAAGGAGGCGTACGACGTGACCTTGATGTCGCAGGCGGGGATCACCCGGTCGTGAGCTGGGTAATGCGGGTGGCCGACCCGCCGCTGGACCCCACGGCGGACCAGGCGCGCTCGCTGCTGCGCCGCGAGCTGCTCGAGCCGGAGTACCACGACCAGGCGCCGGTGGCCCGGTTCGTGGACTGGCTGCGCGAGCAGCTGGCCAGGGGTGTCGACGCCGCCGCCGGATCAGCACCGCTGACCACCCTCGCGGCGATGGTGCTGCTCGTGCTGCTCGTGGTCGGCCTCGCCTGGGCGCTCAGCCGAGCCCGGCGCGGCGCCCGATCCGCTGCGGTGGACGGTGCCGTGCTCGGCGAGGACGGCCTGTCCGCGGTCGAGCTGAGGGCCCGGGCGGAGGGCGCGCTGGCCGAGGGCGACCATGCCACGGCGCTGCTCGACGCCTTCCGTGCGCTGGCGCTGCGCCAGGTCGAGCGCGGCCGGATCGAGGGTCTGCCCGGTGCCACTGCCCACGAGCTCTCCGGCGCCCTCGGCGACGCCTTCCCGCCGTTGCGCGACCGGCTGGTCGCCGCCGCCGGCAGCTTCGACCGCGTGCTCTACGGCGAGCGACCCGCGACCGCCGGGCAGGCCCGCGCGGTGCTCACCCTCGACGACGAGCTCGTGGGCGTGCGATGAGCTCCGCCGAGTCACCGCCCCGGCCCGGCCTGCTGCGGCGCCAGCGCACCAACCTGCTCCTCGCCGCGGGGCTCGCCGCCGGGATCCTGGTCGTCGTGGTGCTGGGCGGCGCCCGGAGCGCGACGCCCCTCGACCCCGACAACCCCGGCCGGGAGGGGGCCCAGGCGCTCGCGCGGGTGCTGGCGGACGAGGGGGTCGACGTCACCGTCGTCCGGTCCGCCGCCGGTCTCGACGAGACCACCCCGGACGCCTCGACGACGGTGCTGGTCACCTCGACCGTCAACCTGGGGCCCAGCACCCTGCGCCGCCTCCGGTCGGCGACCGCCGACGCCCTCCTGGTGCTGACCCAGCCCGACGTGACCGTCACCGACGAGCTCGGCCTCGACCCCGGCGCCCCGGTGACCGCCGAGGGCACCCGACCCGCCGACTGCGCCGACGCCGACCTCGCGCCGCTGCTCGACGACCTCGAGATCACGGTGGCGGGGGGCACGGAGTACGCCGCTCGCGCCGGCTGCTGGTTCGGCGCCGGCGGTGCCCTCGTGGCCGGCCCGGAGGAGGGGGTGCTGATCCTGGGGGCCCCGGACCTGCTCAGGAACGCCTCGGTCCTGCAGGCCGACAACGCGGCGGCGGCACTGCGGCTGCTGGGCCGAGGTGACCGGCTGGTCTGGTACGTCCCGGACTACGCCGACCTGGAGGCCGCCGACGGGGTCTCCCTCTCCTCGCTCCTGCCCGACTGGATCCGGCCCGGCCTGTGGCTCGGTGCGCTGGCCCTGCTCGCCCTCGTCCTGTGGCGGGGACGGCGGCTCGGACCGCTGGTGACCGAGCCGCTGCCGGTGGTGGTCAAGGCGATCGAGACGACCCGGAGCCGCGGGCGGCTCTACCGCAAGGTCGACGACCGCCCGCACGCCACGGCCGCCCTGCGTGGTGCGGCGCGCACCGCGGTGGCCGAACGGCTGCGGGTGCCCGCCACCACGGACCCCTACGTCCTGGCCCGCGACGTCGCGCGGCACCTCGACCGGCCGGTCGGCGAGATCGCCTTCCTGCTCCACCCCGACGCTCCCGTCCCGTCCACCGACCACGACCTGATCGCCCTGGCCGACGCCCTGGCCACCCTCGACCGAGAGGTACGCACCCGATGACCGACGACACCAGCTCGTTGCCTCCTTCAGACCAGCCCCCCGACCTGGCCCCCGACCAGGAGGGCGACCGTGCCCCTGACCAGGAGGGCGACGCGGTCCGAGACCGGTTGGCCGCCGTGCGCGCGGAGGTCGCCAAGGCCGTGGTCGGGCAGGACGCCGCCGTCTCCGGACTGCTCGTCGCCCTGCTCTGCGGCGGACACGTGCTGATGGAGGGCGTGCCGGGCGTCGCGAAGACGCTGCTGGTCCGCACCCTCGGTGGCGCCCTCGACGTGGAGACCCGACGGGTGCAGTTCACCCCCGACCTGATGCCCGGTGACATCACCGGGTCGATGGTCATCGACAGCACCCAGGGCGAGCTCAGCTTCCGCGAGGGACCCGTCTTCACCAACCTGCTCCTGGCCGACGAGATCAACCGGACGCCCCCGAAGACGCAGTCGGCGCTGCTCGAGGCGATGGAGGAGGGAACGGTCTCGGTCGACGGGGTCTCTCACCCGCTGCCGCGCCCGTTCCTGGTGGCCGCGACCCAGAACCCGGTCGAGTACGAGGGCACCTACCCGCTGCCCGAGGCCCAGCTCGACCGGTTCCTGCTCAAGGTCGTGCTGCCGATCCCGCCGCGCACCGACGAGCTGGAGATCCTGCGGCGGCATGCGCACGGCTTCGACCCGCGCAGGTTGGCCGACGCGGGCGTCCGGGCGGTGGCCGGGCCCGACGACCTGGCCGCCGGCCAGGCCGCCGTACTCCGGGTACAGGTCTCGCCCGAGGTGGCCGGCTACATCGTCGACATCGCCCGGGCCACGCGGGAGTCACCGTCCCTCAGCCTCGGCGTGAGCCCCCGCGGGGCCACGGCGCTGCTCCGGGCGGCGCGGGCCTGGGCCTGGCTCAACGGACGTGACTTCGTGACCCCTGACGACGTCAAGGCGCTCACCCACGCGACCCTGGTGCACCGGCTCGGGCTGCGTCCGGAGGCCGAGCTCGAGGGCGTCGACGTCGCCCAGGTGCTGGCCTCCGCCCTCGGCTCCGTCCCCGTGCCCCGCTGAGGCCCCGATGACCATCTCCGGCCGCGTCTGCTTGCTGCTCCTCCTGGGTCTGGTCCCAGTGGTGCTACGCCCCACGATGGGCACGATGTGGCTGTGGGTGCTGGTCGTGTTGGTGACGGTGCTGCTCGACTGGCTCCTCGCCCCTCGACCGGAGGCACTGACGGTCGAGCGGCGTCCCCTCGAGTCGGTGCGGACCGGCTCCCCGACGTCGACCACCCTGATCGCCGCGAACCCGACCGGCCGGCGACTGCGGGGGGTGCTGCGCGACGCCTGGCAGCCCACCACCGGGGCGACGGGCAACCGGCACCGGCTGCGACTGGCTCCGGGCGACAGTGCCACGCTGTCGACGCCACTGCTGCCGACCCGCCGGGGGGACCTACGTGCCACCGGGGTGACGGTGCGGCTGTGGGGACCGCTCGGCCTGGCAGCCCGGCAGCGGACCCGCGAGGTGCCCGGGGCACTGCGCTCGCTGCCGCCCTTCGAGTCACGCAAGCACCTGCCGTCGCGCCTGGCGCGCCTGCGCGAGCTCAACGGCCGTTCCGCCGTCCGGGTGCGGGGACAGGGCACAGAGTTCGACTCGCTGCGCGAGTACGTGCGCGGAGACGACGTGCGCTCGATCGACTGGCGGGCGAGCGCGCGCAACCGCAACGTGGTGGTGCGCACCTGGCAACCCGAGCGCGACCGCCGGGTGGTGCTCGTGCTCGACACCTCCCGCACCTCGGCCGCGCGCGTCGAGGACGTCGCCCGGCTCGACTCCGCGATGGACGCCGCGCTGCTCCTCGCCGCGCTGGCGGCCCGGGCCGGCGACCGGGTCGACTTCATCGCGGGCGACCGCCGGGTGCGCACTCGCCTGCGGTCGGCCGGCTCGCGCGACGTCGCCGCCCGCCTCCAGGACGCGATGGCCGAGCTCCAACCCGTTCTCGCCGAGGCCGACTGGAGCGCCCTCGCGGCCGCCGTCAGCGGGCTGGGTCGTCAGCGGGCCCTCGTCGTGCTGCTCACGCCGCTCGAGCCCGCAGCCGTCGAGCAAGGGCTGCTGCCGGTCCTGCCCGCGCTCACGCGGCACCACCGGGTGGTGCTCGCCTCCGTCCAGGACCCGGCGCTGGCCGCGATCGCCGCGCGGCGCGGCACCCTCGACGAGGTGTACGACGCGGCGGCCGCCGAGCAGGTGCTCACGAGCCGACGACGCACCGGTGACCTGCTCCGGGCGCTGGGGGTCGACATCGTCGACGCTGAGGCCGAGCGGCTGCCCCCGGCCCTGGCCGATCACTACCTCGTGCTGAAGTCAAAGGGTCTCCTCTGAGCCGCTCAGGCGGCGGAGGCCACCTTGTCCTCGAGGAGCCCGGCGCCGATGTCGCCGGTGTGCCCGCGGCGGAAGGCCTGCCGACCCAGCACGAAAACGTAGGCCAAGAAGACCAGCTCGGCGACCACCCCGATGCCTACCCGCGCCCACGTCGGCAGCCCTGAGGGGGTCACGAAACCCTCGATCACCCCGCTCACCGCCAGCACGGCGACCAGTCCCAGTGCCACGGTGCCGGCCGTCCTGCCCTCGTGCGCGATCGACTGCGAGCGGGTCAGCGCGCCGGGCTCGATCCAGGACCAGAAGAGCCGCAGCCCGACGCCGCCGGCCACGAAGACCGCCGTCAGCTCGAGCAGACCGTGCGGCAGGATCAGTCCGAAGAAGTGCCCCCCGTGGTCGTTGCGGATCATGATCGACCCGATGATCGCGAGATTGGACACGTTGGTGAAGAGCAGGTAGACCACCGGCAGCCCGAGGATGCCCAGGGCCAGGCACAGCGCGGACACCCAGGCGTTGTTGACCCAGACCTGGAGGGCGAAGTGCGAGGCGGCGTACTCGCTGTAGTAGCCCTCGAAGTCCTGGTTGACCAGCTGGTCGACCTCCGCGGGACTGAGCAGGCTCTGCTCGACGACGGGGTTGCCCAACAGCCACCAGACCATCACCGCCGTGACCAGCACGTTGCCGGCGAGCGTGCCCAGCCACCACCAGCGCAGCCGGTAGAGCGCCGCGGGGAACTGCTCGGTGAAGAAGCCCACGACCCCGCGCCAGGACGTCGTACGCACGCCGGCCGACCGCGTTCGCGCCTTGGCCAGCACCGAGGAGAGGTAGGCGACCAGGGCCGCGTCGGGCGCCGAGGTGCGCACCACCGAGAGGTGCGTGGCCACCTGCTGGTAGCGCTCGACGAACTCGTCGCTCTCGTCACCGGTCAGTCGTCGACGCTGGGTGAGCTCCTCCAGACGCTGCCATTCACGCACGTGTGCGTGCACGTAGGCGTCGAGGTCCACCGGGTCAGTGTAGGCAGCCGCCTTATGCTGGGGCCGATGTCGGACCCCACCTCGCGAGCGCCCGAGTTCGCCACCCTCACCGACGACGACCTGGTCACCGGGGAGGCGGTGGCGCTCGACCTGCCCGCGGCGGGGTTGGGAGCCCGGATGGTCTCCGGGCTCATCGACGTCGCCGTCACGGTCGTGCTGCTCCTGCTGGTCGTGCTGGTCTTCTTCGTGGCGGCGCTCCGGACCGACGGTGCGCTGGTGCGGGTCGCGTGGATCGGCTCGCTGGTCACGGTCTTCGTGGTGTTCCCGACCACGGTCGAAACCGTGACCCGGGGCAAGTCGCTGGGCAAGCTCGTCACGGGGCTGCGCACCGTCCGCGACGACGCCGGGCCGATCTCGTTCCAGCACGCCTTCGTGCGCTCGCTGGTCGGCTTCGTCGAGATCTACGCCCTCTCCGGAGCACCCGCCTTCTTTGCCGGCCTGCTGAGCTCTCGCGGCAAGCGTCTCGGTGACTACGCCGCAGGCACCTACGTAGTCCGTGAGCGGGTGGGCCTGCGGCTGCCCCCGCCCACCGCGATGCCGCCCGCCCTCGCAGAGTGGGCCGCAGGCGCCGACATCGCGTCGCTGCCGACCGGGCTGGCCGTGGCGCTGCGGCAGTTTCTTGGCCGCGCGGCGCAGATCGAGCCATCGTCGCGCGACACGCTCGGCCGACAGCTCGCCGAGGAGACCCGGCCGTACGTCGCTCCCCCGCCGCCGCCAGGCACTCCGCCGGAGGCCTTCCTCGCGGCCGTGGTGGCCGTCCGCCGGGACCGCGACCACGCCCGGCTCCAGCGCGAGGCCGCCCTGCGACAACGGCTGACCGCCCGCCGCTGACCCGCACGTTGGGCGGCAACCGAAGGACGGCGGATTCGCTCCGCTGCGCCTGGAGTCGGCGTCGCAGCCGCCCGCCCAGGGCTACCTCCGCGAACTGTGAAGCAGGACACGGCGGCCGGGGCTGGACCGCTGCCGCCGGATGGTCCACGCTGACCGCCATGATCAACGTCGAGCGGCTGGCCTCCCTACGAGCGGACGAGGAACGCACGTTCGTCGACCGGCACCCCCGCTCCGCGGCGCTGGCGGGGCGGGCGGGCGGGTCGCTGCTCGCGGGCGTGCCGATGCCCTGGATGACCAGGTGGCCGGGGTCGTTCCCCCTCTTCTGCGAGACCGCGTCGGGCGCTCGGTTCACCGACGTCGACGGCCTGGAGTACGTCGACCTCTGTCTCGGGGACACCGGGGCGATGACCGGCCACGCGCTCCCCGAGGTGACCGCGGCGGTGACCGCGCGCGCGGCCAGCGGGATGACCACCATGCTGCCCTCCGCTGACTCGGTCTGGGTCGGCGAGGAGCTGGCCCGACGCTTCGGGCTGCCGATCTGGCAGCTCGCGGTGTCGGCGACCGACGCCAACCGGTTCGTGCTCCGGTTCGCCCGCTACCTCACCGGGAGGCCGAAGGTCGCGGTCATGGACTGGTGCTACCACGGCACGGTCGACGAGGCCCTGGCCGTGCTCGACGGGGACCGGGTGGTGCCGCGCCCCGGCGCGCTCGGGCCGCAGGTCGACGTGGCGGTGACGACCGCCGTCGTCCCGTTCAACGACCTCGACGCCCTGGACCGGCGGCTGGCGGCCGGCGACGTCGCGTGCCTGCTGATGGAGCCCGCTCTCACCAACATCGGCATCGTGCTGCCCGACGACGGGTACCTGGCCGGGGTCCGCGAGGTCACCCGGCGCCACGGGGTGCTGCTGGTGATCGACGAGACCCACACCCTGTGCGCCGGACCGGGCGGTTGCACGCGGGCCTGGGAGCTGGAACCGGACCTGGTCGTCGTCGGCAAGCCGATCGGCGGTGGGATCCCGGTCGCGGCCTACGGCATGACCGCCGAGGTCGCCGAGCGGCTGTCCGGGCCGATGCTCGGGCACGAGATCGACGTCGCCGGGGTCGGCGGCACCCTCACCGCCAACGCCCTCGCCATCGCAGCGATCCGGGCCACACTGTCCTCCTGCCTGCGCGACGAGGACTTCGCGGTCGCCGTACCGCTGGCCGAGCGGTTCACCAGCGGTGTCGC
>JBDSLK010000211.1:0-10680 GCA_039916425.1 Nocardioides sp. | reverse complement strand
GCGGCGTCTTGTCGGGTTCCCCGAACATCTCCGCGCTGGAGGCTTGCACGAGCCGCACCGGCCGCCCGCTGCTGTCCTGCACGCGGACGGCGGTCTCCAGCAGCGCCACGGCCGCGGTCCCGTTGACCAACGCGGAGAGGTCGGGTGACTCCCACGACTGCGCGACCGAGCTGATCGCCGCCAGGTTGTAGATCTCATCGGGTGCCAGGTCCAGCAGCAGGCGGCGTACGCCGTCGATGTCGGCGAGGTCGCCGTCGTGGAGCACCACGCCCGGCGGGCAGTGCGGTCCGGCCCCGTCGGTGGCATGGGCGAGGGCGTGGACCTCCGCGCCCCCGGCGACCAACTGCTCGGCGAGGTAGCTGCCGTCCTGACCGCCGATGCCCGTGACGCAGGAGGTCGTCACCGTCCTGCCAGGGCCTGCTGCTCGGCGAGGTCGGAGTCGACCATCATCCGCACGAGCTCCACGAAGGAGACCGTGGGCTTCCAGCCGAGCTTCTCGTGGGCCTTGGTCGAGTCGCCGACCAGCAGGTCGACCTCGGCGGGGCGCATGAAGCGGGCGTCCTGCTTGACGTACGGCGTCCAGTCGTCGATGCCGACGTGGCCGAAGGCGACGTCGATCAGCTCGCGGATCGAGTGGGTCTCGCCGGTGGAGATGACGTAGTCGTCGGCCTCGTCCTGCTGGAGCATCAACCACATCGCGTGCACGTAGTCGCCGGCGAAGCCCCAGTCGCGCTTGGCGTCGAGGTTGCCCATCACGAGCTCCTGCTGGAGGCCGAGCTTGATCCGGGCCACGGCCTGGCTCACCTTGCGCGTCACGAACTCCGGCCCGCGCCGGGGGGACTCGTGGTTGAAGAGGATGCCCGACGACGCGTGCATCCCGTAGGACTCGCGGTAGTTGATGGTCATGTAGTGGCCGTAGACCTTCGACACGCCGTACGGCGAGCGCGGCCAGAGCAGCGTCGACTCGCGCTGCGGCACGTCCTGGACCTTGCCGAACATCTCCGAGCTCGACGCCTGGTAGAAGCGCACCCGCCCGGGCTCGCCGGCGCAGTGCAGGCGCAGCGCCTCGAGGACGGTGAGCACGCCGGTGCCGGTGACCTCGGTGGTGACGTGGGCGTTCTCCCACGAGTAGGCGACGAACGACACCGCGCCGAGGTTGTAGACCTCGTCGGGGTCGGACTCACGCAGGGCCCGGATCAGGCTGGACATGTCCGTCAGGTCGCCGTTGTGCAGGGTCACATCGGGCAGCAGCCGGCTCACCAGCTCCCGTTTGGGGTTGTTCTGGCCGCGGATCAGGCCGTGGACGTCGTACCCCTTCTCGAGCAGGAGCTCGGCGAGGTAGAGGCCGTCTTGGCCGGTGATGCCGGTGATGAGTGCGCTGGGCCGTGAAGACATGCGGCGCATTCTGCCAGCAGCAGGGGCCGGGTGGCCGATCCGGGGAGCCGGCCGGCTCGCACTAGGGTGAGCGGCATGAAGGTGTTGGTCACCGGCGGCGCCGGCTACATCGGTTCGATCACGGCGAAGGCCCTGGAGGAGGCCGGGCACACGCCCGTGATCCTCGACTCCCTCCTCACCGGTCCCCTCGTGTTCGTCAAGGACCGGATCTTCTACCAGGGCGACATCGCCGACCGGGGCCTGCTCCGCCGGATCGTGGCCGAGCACCCCGACCTCGACGCGACCATCCACATGGCCGCAAGGATCGTGGTGCCGGAGTCGGTGGAGAAGCCCTACGAGTACTACCGCGACAACGTCGCGAAGTCGCTCGAGCTGTTCGACGAGCTGCTGGCGCTGGGCAAGCACCGGGTGCTGTTCTCGTCGTCGGCCTCGCTCTACGCCACCAAGGACAGCTTCGAGGTCACCGAGGAGGACCCGCTCGCGCCGGCGTCGCCGTACGCCCGGACCAAGCTGATGATGGAGCAGGTGCTGGTCGACATGGCCGCGGCCACCGACCTGCAAGCGATCATCCTGCGCTACTTCAACCCGATCGGCTCCGACCCCGACCTCCAGTCCGGGATCTACGCGAAGGAGCCGTCCCACGTCGTCGGCCAGCTCGTGATGGCGGCCCGGGGGATCAAGGACAGCTTCACGATCACCGGGACCGACCTCCCGACCAGGGACGGCACCGGCATCCGCGACTACATCCACGTCTGGGACCTCGCGCGCGCCCACGTGCGGGCCGTGGAGCGCTTCGACGAGGTGCTTGCCGAGGCCGACGCCTCCAGCACGATCATCAACATCGGGACCGGGTCGGGCGTGACCGTGCGCGAGCTGATCACCTCGTTCGAGCATGTCTTCGGCCACCAGGTGCCGCAGACCGAGGCGGGCCCGCGGCCCGGCGACGCGGTCGGCGCCTACGCCGCCGTCGACAAGGCCCACCGGCTCCTCGGCTGGTCCACCGAGCTCTCCCTCGACGACGCGATCGCCTCCGCCCTGGCCTGGGGTGAGAAGCGCCAGCAGATCCTCGGCTACGAGTAGGCGCGGTCGGGCCGTCACGGTGACGTTGTCGGGACCCCCAGTAGAGTCCGAGGCGTGACCGTCGCTGACGCCGAGACACCCGTCGACCCGCTCGCGGGGATGACCGTCGCCGTGCTCGGTGGCACCGGCCCGCAGGGCCGTGGACTCGCCCGCCGTTGGGCTACCGCCGGGCTCCCGGTCGTCATCGGCAGCCGCAGCGCCGAGCGCGCGCGGGAGACCGCCGCGACCCTCGCAGAGGCGACCGGCGGCACCGTGAGCGGGGCCGACAACGAGTCGGCGGCCACGGCGGGGGACGTCGTGGTGGTGGCCGTGCCCTGGGACGGGCACGCCGACCTGCTGCGCGCGTTGGCGCCGGTGCTCGCGGGCAAGGTGGTCGTCGACTGCGTCAACCCGCTCGGCTTCGACAAGCAGGGCGCCTACCCGCTCGTGGTCGAGGAGGGCTCGGCCACCCAGCAGGCGGCCGCGCTGCTGCCGGACTCGTCGGTCGTCGGCGCGTTCCACCACGTCTCCGCCGTCCTGCTCGAGGACCCCGCAGTGACGTCGGTCGAGACCGACGTGCTGGTCGTCGGTGACGACCGGGAGGCCACCGACCTGGTGCGCGCCCTGGCCGACGCCGTCCCCGGGATGCGGGGGGTGTACGCCGGCCGGTTGCGCAACGCCCACCAGGTGGAGGCGCTCACGGCCAACCTGATCAGCATCAACAGGCGCTACCGGGCGCACGCCGGAGTGAGAGTGACGGATCTGTGATGTACCCCGCCTACCCCGCGCCGTCGGCGCACGCCCGTGAGCTCGAGACCGCCCTGCGGGGCTTCCTCGCCGAGCACGTCTTCCCCGCGGAGGCGGCCTACGACGCCTACCGGGCCGCGGCCGGCCCCGACGACACCACCCTGCCGCCGGTGGTCGAGGACCTCAAGCGCACGGCTCGGAGTCTCGGGCTGTGGAACCTCTTCCTCCCCCACGAGTCGGGACTGACGCAGCTCGAGTACGCCCCGCTCGCCGAGCTGACCGGCTGGAGCCTCCACCTCGCGCCGGAGGCGACCAACTGCGCGGCGCCCGACACCGGCAACATGGAGCTGTTGCACCTCATCGGCACGCCCGCGCAGCAGGAGCGGTGGCTGCGTCCGCTGCTCGACGGCACCATCCGGTCCGGCTTCGCGATGACCGAGCCGGCGGTGGCCTCGTCCGACGCCACCAACATCGAGACCCGGATCGAGCGTGACGGCGACGAGTACGTCATCAACGGGCGCAAGTGGTTCACCTCCGGCGCGGCCGACCCGCGGTGCGAGGTCTTCATCGTGATGGGCAAGACCGACCCGGCGGCGGCCGTGCACCGTCAGCAGTCGATGGTGATCGTGCCGCGCGACACCCCGGGCGTGACCGTCGGCCGCTCCGTGCCCGTCTTCGGGCAGATCGACCAGCACGGCCACTGCGTCACCGACTTCGTCGATGTGCGGGTCCCCGTCGCCAACCTGCTGGGCGAGGAGGGGGGCGGCTTCGCGGCCGCGCAGGCCCGCCTGGGCCCCGGCCGGATCCATCACGTGATGCGCGCCCTCGGCGCCGGTGAGCGGGCGCTCGCCCTGATGGTCTCGCGGGTGCAGGAGCGGGTGGCCTTCGGCAAGCCGCTGGCCGACCAGGGTGCGGTCCGGGAGCGGATCGCGGAGTCGCGGATCGCCCTCGACCAGGCGCGCGCCCTGTGCCACCACGCGGCGTACGTCATCGACAGCGAGGGCAACAAGGCCGCTCGGCACCTGGTGGCGGAGGCCAAGGTGGCCGTGCCGCGCGCGGTGCTCGACGTGATCGACCGGGCGATCCAGGTGCACGGCGGCCTCGGCGTCACCAACGACGTGCCGTTGGCAATGATGTGGGGCTGGCACCGGGCGATGCGGCTCTTCGACGGTCCCGACGAGGTGCACCTCGCCACCCTGGCCAAGGCGGAGCTGTCCCGCCCGCCGCTGTTCGAGTTCTGACCCGGAGGAGCACGCGATGGACCTGAGCCTGACCGAGGACGAGCGCGAGATCCGTGAGTGGGTCCGCACCTTCGTCACCAAGGAGGTCATGCCGCTCGAGGCGGAGGTGCTCGAGCGCGAGCGCCGTCACGAGCGGGGGATGACCCTGGACCTGCTGCGCGGGCTGCAGGCCAAGGCGAAGGAGTCCGGCTTCTTCGGCGTCACCACCCCCGAGGAGTACGGCGGGATGGGTCTGGGGTCGCTGATGGCGGCGCTGATCGAGATCGAGCTCGGGCGCTCGTTCGTGCCGTTCAAGTTCGGCGGCGACGCCGACAACATCTTGTTCTTCGCCAACGAGGAGCAGAAGGCGACCTACCTCGAGCCGACGATCAGCGGGGAGAAGCACAGCTGCTTCGCGATCACCGAGCCCGGGGCCGGGTCCGACGCGCGCAACATCCGCACCTCTGCGGTCCGCGACGGCGACGAGTGGGTGATCAACGGCGAGAAGACCTTCATCACCGGCGGCGACATCGCGGACTTCACCATGGTGTTCGCGGTGACCGACCCCGACAAGCACCGCGCGGGCGCCTCCAACGAATCGGTGACGTGCTTCCTCGTCGACCGGGAGATGGGCTGGACGTCGGCCGAGATCCCGACCATGGGCGAGTGGGGCCCGGCCTCGCTCAGCTTCCAGGACGTCCGGGTGCCGCACTCGGCGATCCTCGGCGAGGAGGGGCGCGGCTTCGAGCTGGCGATGCGCTGGATCGGCAAGGGCCGCTTCATGCTGCCGGCGCGGGCGCTCGGCGCCTGCGAGCGGCTCGTCGAGATGGGCATGGACCACGCCCGTCAGCGCGAGACGTTCGGAGAGCCGATCGCCAACCGGCAGGCCATCCAGTGGATGATCGCCGACTCCGCCGTGGAGATCGAGGCACTGCGCTGGCTGGTGCTCACCGCCGCCTGGCAGGTCGACGCCGGCATCGACTCGCGGCAGTCGCAGTCGATGGCCAAGCTCTACGGCGGCGTCCACGCCAACGAGGTCGTCGACCGGGTGCTGCAGATCCACGGCGGCATGGGCTACACCCGCGAGCTGCCGATCGAGCGGTGGTACCGCGAGCTGCGCCTGCTGCGCATCTATGAGGGCACCGACGAGATCCAGCGGCGCACGATCGCCCGCAACCTGCTGGCCGGCCACGCCTCCGTGCGCGGCCACCTGGGATGACCCCGTCGTGAAGACCCGGCACTGGGACGACTGGTCGTTGGCGTCCCTGCTGGCCGCCAAGGGGGAGACCCGGGTAAGCCTGGTGGTCCCGGCCCGCAACGAGGCCGCTACCGTCGGCGACGTGGTGACCCGGGTGCGAGAGGCCCTCGTCGACACGGTCGCCCTGCTCGACGAGGTGGTGGTCATCGACTCCGACAGCACGGACGCGACGTACGCCGTGGCGACCGACGCGGGCGCGACCGTGCACCGATCGTCGGAGATCCGCCCCGACCTCGGCTCCCACCCTGGCAAGGGCGAGGCGATGTGGAAGTCGCTGTTCGTCACCACGGGCGACGTGCTGGTCTTCATGGACGCCGACCTGCTCGACTGGGACACCCACTTCGTGCCCGGGCTGCTGGGACCGTTGCTGACCGACCCCGAGGTGGCCCTCGTCAAGGGGTTCTACGAGCGCCCCGGGGAGCAGGGTGCTCTCGACGGCGGCCGCGTGACCGAGCTGGTGGCCCGGCCCCTGATCGCCCTGCTCTTCCCGCGGCTGGCCGGGCTGGTCCAGCCCCTCGCCGGTGAGTGGGCGGTGCGCCGCTCGGTGTTCGAGTCGCTGTCGGTGCCGACCGGCTACGCCGTCGAGCTGGCCGCCCTGGTCGACACGGTCGCCGCCCACGGCGACGCGGCACTCGCGCAGGTCGACCTGGGCGTCCGGGCCCACCGGCACCAGGCCCTGCTCGACCTGGGGGGGATGGCCACCCAGATCCTGGCGGCGGCGCTGACCCGGGCCCCGGCGCCCGTGGGCTCCGCCGTCGGCGCGTCGGCGGCCGACGCCGTGCTGCGGCAATACCACGCCCAGCACGGCCGGATCGAGCCCGTCGAGCGGGTCGTCCCGGTCCTCGAACGTCCTCCTGCGAAGGGAATGGCCGCATGACGCTCCGACTGGGCCGGCAGGCCTTCCGCGACGACGCCACCTTGATGATGGCGATCGTCAACCGCACCCCCGACTCGTTCTACGACAAGGGCGCGACCTGGGTCGAGGACAAGGCGTTCGACCGGGTCGCCGAGGTCGTCGACCAGGGCGCCGAGATCGTCGACATCGGCGGCATCAAGGCGGCCCCGGGGGCCGAGATCGACGTCGAGGAGGAGATCCGCCGCGTCGCGTCCTTCGTCGGCCGGGTGCGGTCCGCCCACCCCGGCCTGGTCATCTCCGTCGACACCTGGCGCGCCGAGGTCGCCCGCGCCGTCTGCCGGGAGGGCGCCGACGTGCTCAACGACGCCTGGGGCGGTGCCGACCCCGCGCTGGTCGACGTCGCCGCCGAGCACGGCGCCGCCGTCATCTGCACGCACACCGGCGGGGTGCAGGTCCGCACCCGCCCGCACCGCATCGAGTACGACGACGTCGTGGCCGCAGCGATCGCCGACACCGTCGCCTACGCCGAGCGAGCGATGGCGGCGGGGGTGCCGCGGGAGAGCCTGGTGATCGACCCGGCCCACGACTTCGGCAAGAACACCTTCCACTCCCTCGAGGTCACCCGGCGGCTCGGTGAGATGGTCGCCACCGGGTGGCCGGTCCTGGTGTCGCTGTCCAACAAGGACTTCGTCGGGGAGAGCCTCGACCTGCCGGTGGGTGAGCGACTCGTCGGCACGCTGGCGGCCACCGCGGTCTGTGCCCTGGCCGGAGCGCGGATCTACCGCGTCCACGAGGTGGTCGAGACCCGCCAGGTGGTCGACATGGTCGCCACCATCGCCGGCACCCGGCCGCCGGCCCGCGCGATCCGGGGCCTGGCATGACCCGGGTGGTCGTGGTCCCGGGCGTCCTGGCGCTGCTGCCCGAGTACGCCGCGCTCGTCGACCCGGTGGCCGACCTGCGGGCCGCCTGCCTGGCCGCCGTCGCCCGGCTGGGCGCGGACGTGACCGTGCTCGGCGACGCCCAGGGCGAGCGGGTCGCGGCGTACCTCCTCGAGGCGACGGACCGGTCCGGGTCCGCGCCCTCCTTCCTGGTCGTCGGCAACGGCTCCGCGCGGCGGAGCGAGAAGGCCCCCGGCCACCTCGACGAGCGCGCGCACGCCTTCGACGCCGACCTGCGCGCCTGGCTGCTCGGCGACGGCCCGCTGCCCGACGCAGGTCTCGGCCGCGACCTGCTGGCGGCCATGACCGGGTTCGAGCTGATGGCCGAGCGGGTGCCACCCGGTGGCCCGGTGGGCGTCGACTTCGACGACGACCCGTTCGGCGTCCAGTACTGGGTAATGCGGTGGCCGGCATGAGGGTGCTGACCGGTCCGGACACCGACGACCTCGCGGTGGTGTACGCCGCGCCCTCGGCGCCCTGGCTGCGCCTGAACTTCGTGAGCACCGTGGACGGCGCGGCCCAGGGGGCCGATGGCAAGAGCGGTGGGATCAACAACGCGGCCGACAAGGTCGTCTTCGACACGCTGCGCTCCCTGGCCGACGCGATCGTGGTGGGGGCCGGGACGGCGCGCACCGAGGGCTACCGGCCGGTGGCCACCCCGATCGTGGTGGTGAGCGGCTCGGGACAGGTGCCCCCACGGCTGCGAGGCGGCGAGCCGGGTCAGGTGCTCCTGGTCACCCACGCCGCGTCGCCGGGGCTCGACGAGGCCCGTGACGTCCTGGGCGTCGACCAGGTGCTCGTCCTGGGCGCGAGCGAGGTCGACCTGGGGTCGTTGGTCCCGGCGCTGGTGGCACGCGGGTTCGACGACCTGCTCTGCGAGGGCGGGCCGAGGCTCGCCCGGGACCTGGTTGGGGCCGGTGCGGTCGACGAGCTGTGCGTGACCACGGTGCCGCACCTGATCGCCGGCGAGCAGGTGCGGCTGCTGACCGGCGGCCAGGTCGAGGTGCCGCTCCGGCTGGCGAGCCTGCTGGAGGAGGACGGGACCGTGCTGGCCCGCTGGTTCGTGGAGCGCGCCAAGTAGGGGTGTCCGGCTCAGAGCCGACGCACCAACCCGGCCTCGACCAGCACCCCGATGGCCTCCCCGATCAGGCGGGGCGAGTCGGGGTGCACGCCGTGCCGGTGCTCGGCCGCCGCCACCAGCCACTCGGGGTCGGCGGGCTTGTCCAGGGCGAGCCAGACGGTCGCGCCGAGGTGGTCGAGGTTGTAGGCCGTCTGGTCGACGAGCACGACCACGCCGTCCTCGAACTCGACCGCGTCGTGCCAGGGCGCCCGCGCGAAGCTGCCGTCGAGTCCCTCGGAGAGGGTCTCGCACCCCGGGTGGTGGGTGAAGGTCTCCGGCGGGTCGTCGGGGTCGGTGAGCAGCCGGTGCAGGTCGGTCACGTGCTCGGTGATGTCGGCGTACCGCAGGAGCCAGGGGCCGCCGCCGACCTGCAACACGTGGGTAAGGGCGAGGAGGGGCTGCTCGAAGGAGGTCATGTAGGAGGTCTGTGGCAGCACGAGCGGGATCGCCTCGGCGATGCTGAGGGGCTCCAGGCCGTGCTCCTCGTGGCTGGCCGCGCGGTCCAGAACGACGATCCGGTGCAGGGTGGTCCCGGTAGAGACCGGTCGCAGCAGGCCGAGCTCGTCCGGGCTGTGCTGCGACTTGTGGCCCGGACTGTCGGGGGCGTTGACCACCGAGAGCGGCTTCGGGTAGGGACGCACGTCGAGGTCGGCGCCGACGGACACGGTCTCGTCGCTGAGGGAGCCCAAGGTGGTGCCGAGGATGCGGGCCGCGGTGGTCTTGCCGGTGCCGGAGGCCGCCACCAGGGCGAGCACCCGGCCCTCGGCATCGGCGAGACCGGCCGCGTGCAGGCTCAGCCGGCTCGCCCCGACATGTTCGAGCGCGGCCTGGGTGACCCGCGTGGTGAGGCTGTAGTCGGTGGCGTCCACGCTGACTGGGGCGCCCACGTGCGCCGCGTCGACGGTCGTGTCGGCCCTCTCGGCGGTGCTCGCGCTGAGCGCCCGCGACCACTGCCGGGCCCAACGTCGACGGGTCCCGGAGTCGGGGGGGAGGACGGCTACGAGCACGCCGAAGGCGTCCAGCATCAGCGGCTGGACCGGCTCGGCGGCCACAGGGGGAAGCAGGTCGGGGACGATGAGCGTGAGTCTAAGGTCAGCGCGTGGGGTCTCATCGCGCATTGTGGACAGTGGGCGCGCTCTACCTCGCCGGCCTGCTCTGGTCGCTCTTGGGCGCCGACGGGTGGGGGCTCAACCGGCTCACCGTCCGGGTGTACGTCGCGTTCGCCCCGGTCGCGCCCGCCGGGGCGCGACCGGAGGACTACGGCACGGCGCTCAACATGCTGCTCTTCGTGCCCTTCGGCTGGCTGCTGAGGCGCGCCACCCGCAGTCCGGCGTGGGTGGTCGCCCTGCTGGCGCTGCTCGTGTCCGGGGGCGCCGAGCTGGTGCAGCTGGAGTTCCTCGACCGGCAGGCCGAGGTCGTCGACGTGGTCGCCAACGGCGCGGGCGCCCTGGTGGGGGCGTTGCTCGCCGGCCGGCCGCCGGACGAGCCCGTCAGGGACCCGGTCGCCGGACCGCCAGCCCGTCGGTGACCAGGCCGTCGACGAACGTCGCGACGGCCGGGGCGATGTCGGCGGGATCGCTCTGCGTCAGCTCGGCGGTGCGGGCCACGACCTCGTCCAGGGTGCCGGTCTCCGCGAGTGCCAGCCAGATCGCCCAGGCCGCGTCGCGCAGCATCAGCGGCGGCCCCGCCGGCAGGACCGCGACGTAGAGCTCGGTGCGGTCGAGGCCCATCTCGTCGGCGACCACCCACGCGACGTGCTCGGCGATCCCGAGGCGGTGGGCCGTCACGGTCGCTCCCGCAGGCTGGCGGTGACCGCCCGGGCCGCCTCGCGCCCGAGCCGGGCGACCCGCTGCCGTTGGGCCCGGCGGACGTCCGCCCGCGTCGGTGCGTGGCCCAGCTCGCTGCGCAGGTGGTCACGGTTGACCCGGGCCGCCGAGAGCAGCACCCGCAGCCGGGCCGATCGGGTCGAGGCGGCCCGGTACCGCGCCCGCCACTCGTCCAACCGTCCACCGCCCTCGCGGTAGAAGCGCCACAGTTCGTAGGAGCTGTCTGCGCGGTGCTCCTCGAGCCCGCCCAGCGCGGCAGAC
>JBDSLK010000210.1:0-4940 GCA_039916425.1 Nocardioides sp. | reverse complement strand
TCAGCCGGGGATGAGGCCGTCGTCGCCGAGCAGGTGACGCACCTCGTCCAGGCTGGCGTCGGAGGGCGGCAGGATCAGGTCGGACTCGTCCAGGCTGTCGACGTCGTGGGCGACCCCGACGGCGCGGACCCCGTCGAGCAGCGCGGTCAGCGCCACGGTGAACGCGTCGACGTCACCGTCGGCGACGGCCCGCTCGACCGTCGCGTCCAGCTCGTTGAGACCCGCCATGTCGTCGTCGGACACGTCGTACTGCCCCTCGCCGAGGATCCTGACGATCACGACCGCGCCTCACCGTCGGTCGTGTCGGCCGCGGGTTCGGCGACCGGCTCGGCCTTGAGGATGTCGCCGCCGTCCTCGGCCGCCTCGATCGCTGGCGGCGCGGAGGAGCCCTTGAGCCGGGCGAGCTCGGCCTCGACGTCGGAGGTGGAGCTCATGGCGTCGAGCTCGCGGGTGATGTCGTCGCCCGGTGTCGCCGTGACGTCCTCGAGGGCACCGGAGGCGATCAGCTCGTCGATCGCCCCGGCCCGGGCCTGCATCTGTGCGGTCTTGTCCTCGGCGCGCTGGATGGCCAACCCCACGTCACCCATCTCCTCGCCGATGCCGGAGACCGCCTCGTTGATGCGGGTCTGCGCCTCCGCGGCGGTGTAGGTGGCCTTGATCGTCTCCTTGCGCGTGCGGAACGACTCGACCTTCGCCTGGAGCCGTCGCTGCGCGAGGGTGAGCTTCTCCTCCTCGCCCTGGAGCTGTGCCTGCTGGGCCTTGAGGTCGTCGATCTGACCCGTGAGCCCCGACTTGCGGGTCAGCGCCTCGCGCGCGAGGTCCTCGCGGCCCATCTCGATGGCCCGCTGGGCCTGCTGCTGGAGCTTGGTGCTCTGCTGCTCGAGCTGGTTGACCTGGAGCTCGACCCGCTTGCGGCTGGTGGCGACGTCGGCGACACCCCGGCGTACCTTGCCGAGCAGCTCGAGCTGGCGCTGGTAGCTGTAGTCCAGCGTCTGGCGGGGATCCTCCGCGCGGTCGAGCGCGGTGTTGGCCTTGGATCGGAAGATCAGGGTGATGCGCTGCCAGAGACTCATGCACTCACCCTAGGCGCAAACGCAAGCACCGGCACAGGGGTACGACGGGGCACGCCGCCGGCTCCGCACCTCCCGGCCGGTAAGGTGGAGGAGCACCTCCAGCACGCTCCCGTCCGCCCACCGAAGGCCCCGCGTTGTTCCGTCGCAGCAAGTCCGAGACCGCTCCCGTCGACGCCTCCCTCGGCGTCCCCGTCAAGGCCGAGGGCAAGGGCCGGCCGACGCCGTCTCGCAAGGAGTCCGAGGCCGCCGCGCGCGCCCGCGCCAAGGTGCCACGGACCCGCAAGGAGCAGGCGGCGGCCCAGCGGACGGCCCGCACCGACACCAGCCAGAAGATGCGTGCCGCGATGAAGACCGGCGACGAACGCTTCCTGCCGGCCCGCGACAAGGGTCCGGTCCGGCGCTTCGTCCGTGACTTCGTCGACTCCCGCTTCTCCTTCGTCGAGCTGATGATCCCGCTGCTGGTCGTGACGATGGTGCTCGGCTACTCCGGCAACCCCCGGCTCGCGGGGATCGGCAACTCGGTGCTGTTCGGCACGCTGCTGCTCATCGTGGTCGACATCCTGGTGATGCGGTTCCGGCTCCGTCGCCAGCTGACCGAGCGGTTCCCCGAGGAGCCGCTCAAGGGCACCACCTACTACGCCGTCATGCGCTCGCTGTCGATGAAGTTCATGCGGATGCCCAAGGCGCAGGTCAAGATCGGGCAGCAGCTCCCCGAGCGCTACCGCTGACGACGAGACAGCGTCGATGACCGGGACCGTGCTCGGCTTGACCGCCGCGGTCCTGGCCGCCGTCCTCTTCGGGGTCGCCGCCCTGGTGCAGGCCCACGGCGTGCGCACCGAGTCCGAGCCCCTCGACTCGCTGCGCGAGTTCGTCACGGCCGCCGTCCGCAACCGCGCGATCCTGGTGGTGGTGGCGGCCTACCTCGCCGGCTTCGTGCTGCACGCGGTCTCGATCTTCTACCTGCCCCTCTACCTCGCCCAGGCCACCATCGCCCTGTCCCTCCCGGTGACAGCCCTCGGGGCGGCTCGGCTGCGCGAGCGGCTCGGGCTCGCCGAGTGGGTCGCGGTAGCGGGGATCGTGGCCGGCCTGGTGCTGGTCGGCCTCGGCTCCGGCGAGCCGGGCGCCGGGCGCTCCTCGGCGGTCTTCGCTACCGCGCTGTGGATCGGCGTGCTCGCCCTGGCAGCGGTCGGACTGGGTGGTCGGGCGATGTCCGCTGGTCTGCTCGGCGCAGTCGCCGGCCTGGGGTACGCCGGGTCCGCGATCGCCGTGCGCGGCGTCTCGCTGCCCCTCGACGGCGCCGTGGTGGCGGCGGCACTCGCCGTGCCGGCGTACGGCCTGCTGGCCTTCTGGCTCTACTCCCTGGCCCTCGGCCGGTCCGCGGTGGCGTCCTCCTCGGGCCCGCTGGTGGTCGGTCAGACCCTGGTGCCGGCGCTGGTCGGGCTCTGGCTGCTCGACGACGCGGTCCGCGACGGCTGGGCCGCCGGGGTCGCCGTCGGGATGGCCCTCGCCGTCACCGGCGCCGTGCGGCTCGGCCGGGCGACGGCCCCGTCTCCGGAGGCCGTCGCCCCGCTGGCGCGGTGAGGACCGGGTCGATCAGAAGTCGCGGCGGGCCGGGGAGGTCGTCTTGCCCGGGTCGCGCTCGACGGAGTCGCCGAGGATCTCATCGATCCTCGCCAGGGCGGACGCGTCCAGCGTGACACCGGCGGCCTTGACGTTCTCGGTGACCTGCTCGGGCCGGCTGGCACCGATGATCGCGGAGGAGACGTTGGCGTTCTGCAGCACCCACGCGACCGCCAGCTGCGCCATCGAGAGGCCCGCCTCGTCGGCGACGGCCCCGAGCTGCTGGACCCGGGCGAGCACGTCGTCGTCCATCCAGCGGGCGATCATGTCCGACCCGCCCTTGGTGTCGGTGGCACGGGAGCCAGCCGGGGCCTGCTCGCCGGGCTTGTACTTGCCGGTGAGCACGCCCTGGGCGATGGGGCTCCACACGACCTGGCCGATGCCGAGCTCCTCGGAGGTCGGGACGACCTCGGCCTCGATCACCCGCCAGAGCATGTTGTACTGCGGCTGATTGGAGACGAACGGGATGTGCAGCTCCCGGGCCAGCGCGTGCCCGCGCCGCAGTTCGTCGGCGGTCCACTCGCTGGCACCGATGTAGAGCGCCTTGCCGCTGTGCACGACGTCGGCGAACGCCTCCATCGTCTCCTCCAGTGGCGTCTCGTAGTCGAAGCGGTGCGCCTGGTAGAGGTCGACGTAGTCGGTCTCGAGCCGGGTCAGCGAGCCCTCGATGGACTCCATGATGTGCTTGCGTGACAGGCCGTGGTCGTTGTGCTTCTTCTCGTTGGTGGGCCAGTAGACCTTGGTGAAGATCTCCAGCCCCTCGCGCCGCTCGCCCGCCAGGGCCTTGCCGAGCACCGTCTCGGCGGCGGTGTTGGCGTAGACGTCGGCGGTGTCGAACGTGGTGATGCCCTCGTCGAGGGCCTGCCGGACGCACGCCAGGGCGGCGTCCTCCTCCACCTGGGAGCCGTGGGTGAGCCAGTTGCCGTAGGCGATGGCCGAGATCTTCAGGCCACTCTTGCCGAGGTTGCGAATCTCCATGCCCCGACCCTAGCGACCACCCCTGACCGCCCCGGAGGGGTGAGGGGGAGACCGGCTGGGACACTGGAGCCATGAGCTCCCCCACCGCCGACGTGTCCGTCCGGATCGCCTGGTCCGACGACGCCACGGCCATCGCCGCGGTGCAGACGCGAGCCTGGCGGGAGATGTACGCCGACCTGCTGCCCGTCGACGACCTGGTGATCGACCCGGAGGCCTGGCGCGGCTCCCTGGGCCGGTCCCCCGACGCCCGCAACCGGGTCCTGGTCGCCCTCGAGCGCAACCGGGTGGTCGGCTTCGCGCTCACCACACCGGCGGCCGACCCCGACTGCGACCCCGTCACCGACGGGGAGCTCAGCGAGCTGACCGTCGACCCGGGTGAGCGCGGCAAGGGGCACGGCTCGCGCCTGCTCCAGGCCGCCGTCGACACGCTGGTGGCCGACCGGTTCACCCGCGCCGTCACCTGGACCCACGCCACCGACGATGCGACTCGGGAGTTCCTCACGCAAGCCGGTTGGGCCCCCGACACCGCCCACCGCGAGCTGGACCTGGACGGCTCCGGCGACACCACGGTCAAGCAGATCCGGCTGCACACCGCCCTGGGCTCATGATCTCGGTGGCATCAGCCGGTGAGCCCTGCTCCCGACGCACCGAAGCGCCGGCCCGCCCTGGTGGGTGGGACCGGCGCTCCGGAAGGGCTCAGACGCTGACGGCGCCCAGTACGGCGAGGACGTCGGACGGTGTCCGCGCCTCGCGGAGACGCTGGACCTGCGTCTCGTCGACGAACACACCCGCGACCTTCTGCAGGATCGGCAGGTGGTCCTCACCTGCGCCGGCGATGCCGATCACGAACTCGGCCGGCCTGCCGTTCCAGTCGATCCCGTCGGGGTAGCGCACGAACGAGATCGCGGTGCGCCGGATGGCGCCCTTGGCCTCGTTGGTGCCGTGGGGGATCGCGAGCAGGTTGCCCATGTGTGTCGACACCGAGCGCTCACGCTCGTGCATGGCGTCGACGTACGACGGGTCGACCGCGCCCGCCTCGACCAGCAGCCGCCCGGCCTCGGAGATCGCGTCGTCTCGCGACGTGGCCGCGCCGGCCAGCACGATCGAGCTCTCGGCGAGGACGTCGCCACCCAGACCACCGGTGTCACCCGAGGCCGAGTGGGCACCTGTGCCACCGGCACCCGCGTCGTCGAGCAGGTCCACGATCTCGTCGTAGCGCGGGCTGCCCATGAAGTTGTCGACGGAGACGTGCACCGCCGACGGGGTCTT
>JBDSLK010000209.1:0-5383 GCA_039916425.1 Nocardioides sp. | reverse complement strand
CATGACCCCAGTCAAGCACTGACCACCGACAAGCCCACGGCCCACAAACGCCCCTACTCCACAAGGGTTTCGACCCTCGCTGCGCTCACACCCAACCAGCGGGGTGGGGTCGATCGCGCGGGCTGCTACCCGGTGGCGACACAAGCGCGTGCGTGCCGACTACCTTGTGGCGGTGCCGTCACGTCCCGCCGTCTCTCCCGTCTGGCTGGTCCTCGGCGGCATCCTCAGCGTGCAGTTCGGGGCGGCGATCGCCAAGGACCTGTTCGACCAGGTCGACCCGACCACGCTGGTCTGGCTGCGGCTGGTCACCAGCGCCGCGGTGTTCACCGCCATCGCGCGACCGTCGCTGCGTGGCCGGAGCCGGGAGGACTGGCTGGTCGCGCTCGCCTTCGGGGTCAGTCTCGGGGCGATGAACTGGGCGATCTACCAGTCGTTCGCCCGGATCCCGCTGGGCGTCGCGGTGACCATCGAGTTCGTCGGCCCGCTGACGCTCGCGGTGGTCGGTTCGCGCCGGCCGCGGGACCTGCTCTGGGTGCTGCTCGCCGGCGCCGGCGTCGCCCTGCTCGGGCTCGCCCCGGCCGACCTGACGCTCGCCGGCGTGCTCTTCGCCCTGGCCGCGGGGGTCGCGTGGGCGGCATACATCGTGCTGAGCGCCCGCACCGGCCGGCGCTGGCCGGGCCTGGACGGACTGGCCGTCGCCAGCATCGTCGCCACCCTGCTGCTCACTCCGGCGGCGGTCGGCACCGGCGGAAGTGACCTGCTCGACCTCCGGGTGCTCGCACTCGGAGCCGTTGTCGGCCTCCTCAGCTCGGTGATCCCCTACTCGCTGGAGCTCACCGCGCTACGGACCCTCACGCCCCGGGTGTTCAGCATCCTGATGAGCCTCGAACCGGCGGCGGCGGCCCTGGCCGGCGTGCTCGTGCTCCGCGAGCTCCTCACCCCGCTCCAGCTGCTGGCGATGGCGTGCGTGGTCGCCGCGAGCATCGGCGCCACCCGGACAGCCACCAGGCCCCCGCTGTCGGAGCCGGTCCCGGACTGAGGAAGCGAGTTCACGTGATCGTCACGGAGCCTTGACCGCGCCGACGCCTGCGGCCCTTAGAGTCGTGGTTGTCGCACCCATCCCCGTTCCTGGGAGTCGCGCCATGTTCCGTCACCTCTCACCGTTGGCCGCCGTCGACCGCTGGGCCGTCGGCGCCCAGCACCACGCCCGGCGCAACGCCATGATCGCCTCCACCCGGCTGGCCCGGCGTCGTGCCGAACGGGTGGAGGTCGAGGAGTTCCTCGCCGCCCGCGCGCGGGCCTCCGATCACCACCCCCGCACCGCACGGCGCATCGCACGCGGCTGAGGCACCATCGGAGCATGTCCCTGGAGCCGGGTGCCCGTGCGCACGACCCGACGGCGCCGGGCGGGCGCCCGCGTGTCGCGCTCGGCTACACCGACGTCCTCTCCGACCGCCCACACCGCCCAGCCTGACCTCTCAGCGGGCGGCGGGCGACCCGATCGGCTCGGCCGGGGCGATCACGACCCGGCGCGAGGCCCGACGCAGCGTGTGCAGCACCGCCGGCCCGAGCACGACGAGCGCGACCGAGTTCGTGATCGCGCGGCCGGTGTCCCAGCTGCCGGTCGAGGTGAGCAGCGTGTAGAGCCCGAACCGCCGGAGGTTGTCGAGGAGCGGGTCGCCGGGGACGAACGAGAGTCCGCCCTCCGGGGCGCTCAGGCCTGGCACCTCCACGCCCAGCAGGAACGGCCAGCCCGAGAGGTTCATCAAGAGCCCGAACGCGTAGGCCGCCACGATCCCGTAGACCACCAGCATCGCGATCTCGGCGCGGCCGCTCACCCGGCGCGGCAGCAGCCCGGCCCCCATCCCGACCCACGCGGAGACCAGCATCTGGAAGGGCAGCCACGGCCCGACGCCCGCGGTCATCAGCGCCGAGGCGAACAGCGACGTGCAGCCGAGAGAAAAGCCGAACCCGGGGCCGAATACCCGCCCGGCCAGGATCAGCAGGAAGAACACCAGCTCCACCCCGGCGACCCCGGCACTGAGCGAGCGCATCACCGCGTTGATCGCGCTCAGCACGCCCAGGATCGCGAGCACCCGGGCGTCCATGCCGCCCTCGCTCATCTCGGCCAGCACCACGACGATCACCAGCGGCAACAGGGCCAGGAAGAAGAACGGCGGGTCGACGCGGTCGCCCTCGGGCACCTTGAGCAGCAGCGGCCAGCACAACATCATCAGCCCGGCGAGCGAGGCGACGCCGAGGACAGCCATCGAGCGGGCCCGCAGGGGCATCACGGGCGCGCTCACGTGGGCACCCCCGTCCGCGAGGGCACGACCTCGTCGACCCGCAGCCACGGTGGTCCGAGGATCTTGGTCACCTGCGGGGCGAAGGCGGGCGACTCGGCGACCACCCGGCGTACCGGGCCGGCGGAGACGACCTCGCCCTCGGCCAGCACGGTGACCTCGTCGGCGACGAGCGCGACGAACTCCACGTCGTGGGTCGCCACCACCACCGCGTGCTGGTCGTCGGCCAGGGCGCGGAGCAGGCCGGCGAGGTGGGCCTTGGCCGGGTAGTCGAGCCCCCGGGTGGGTTCGTCGAGCATCACCACACGCGGCCGTGCGGTCAGCACGATCGCCAGCGCGAGCGCGAGCCGCTGCCCCTCCGACAGGTCGCGCGGGTGGGAGTCGTCTGCCACCCCGGGGACCAGGCCGTCGAGGATCGCCCGGCACGCGCCGCGCTCGGCGGCCACCCCGTCGTCGGCGGCGGCGCACTCCTCCGCGACGGTCTCGAGGTAGAGCAGGTCGGCCGCGGTCTGCGGGACGAGACCGACCAGAGCGCGGCGCCGGGCGGGCGCGACGTCGGCCGGGTCGACCCCGACGGACGCGGCGTCGAGGAGGCTGACCTCGCCCGACCGGCGCCGACCCGAGCCCTGCAGCGTCCACAGCAGCGTGGACTTGCCGGAGCCGTTGCGGCCCATCAGGGCGGTCACGGACCCTGCGTGCAGGCTCAGGTCGGCCTCGGCCAGCGCGACCACGTGGCCGTGGGTGACCGTGACCCGGCGAGCGGTGAGGAGGGGCGCCGAGCGGCGCGCGGGCGCCGGGGCCACGGGCGGCGCCGGCAGGTCCAGCGTGGCACCCCGCCGCCGCGCGTCCCGCACGGTGAGGGGCAGCGGCGACCAGCCGGCGGCGCGGCCGAGCTCGATGATCGGGGGTACGACGGGTGAGCCGGCCAGTATGTCGGCGGGGTCGCCGGTGACCAGTCCGCCGTCGCCGGTGAGGAGCACCATCCGGTCCGCGAAGGGGATCACCCGCTCGAGCCGGTGCTCGGCCACCAGCACCGACAGGCCGGTGTCGTGGACCAGCCGGGTGAGGGTCGCCAGCACGTCCTCGGCGGCGGTGGGGTCGAGCGCCGAGGTCGGCTCGTCGAGCACCAGCAGGCGAGGGTGGGTCGCGAGCACGGAGCCGATCGCCACCCGCTGCTGCTGGCCGCCGGACAGCGTGCGCAGGTCGCGGGAGCGGAGCTCGGCGATGCCAAGGAGGTCGAGGGTCTCCTCGACCCTGCGGCGCATGGTGGCACCCGGCAGGCCGAGCTGCTCCATGCCGTAGGCGAGCTCCTCCTCGACGGTGTCGGTGACGAAGCCGGCGAGCGGGTCCTGCCCGACGTACCCGACCTGGTGCGCACGGTCTCGGGGCGGGGTGCGCACGACGCTCCGGCCGTCGAGCAGCACGTCGCCGGCGAGCCGGCCGCCGGTGAACCGGGGCACCATCCCGGTGACCACGCCGAGCAGCGTCGACTTGCCCACGCCGGTGCGTCCCGACACCAGCACCAGCTCGCCCTCGCCGACCACCAGGTCGACGTGGTCGAGCACGGGTCGGCGCTCGTCGTAGGCGACGGAGAGGTCGCGCAGCTCGATCACACCGACTCCTTCGTCCGGGGCGGCGCGGGCTCGACGGGCGCAGCGCCAGGCTGCCGGGGCGGGGCCGAGGCGCGCGCGGAGAGCACGGGCGGCGGGGCGGCCACCGCCGGGAGGAGGCCGAGCAGCAGACCGGCCAGCGCCAGGACGCTGAGACCGGGCACCACCTCCACGCCCGGGTGGGCGACGAGGATCTGCGTCTCCCCCACGCGCCACAGCGCGACGGCCACGGCCAGCCCAGACGACGCCACCGCGAGCTCGGGCAGGCGCCACCGGTCAGGGCGGTAGCGGGTCCGCTCGACACGGCGCCCCGCGCTCCACAGCCCCGCCACCGCCGCGACCACGCCGAGCAGCAGCATCGGGCGGGCCAGGTAGCGCGGCGCCGTGAGGTCGAGGACGGCGTAGACACCGAGGCAGACGCCGCAGAGACCGAGGAGCAGCAGCCCCCCGGTGACCGCGCGCGGCCGGCGGTCGAGACCGGGGGCGCGACCGTAGCCGCGGGCGTCCATGCCGGCGGCCAGCGCGAGGGAACGCTCGAGGGCGTCCTCGAGCACCGGCACCAAGAAGCGCCGCAGCCGGCCGACGCGTGGCCCGGCCCCACCGCGGAGCGTCTGCGCGGCGCGTACCCGCCGCACGCTGTCGGCGAGCTGCGGGAAGATCGTCACCGCGACGACGAGCGCGGTGCCGACCTCGTAGAGCGCGGGCGGCACACTCTTGAGCAGGCGCTTGGGGTTGGCCAGCGAGTTCGCGGCGCCGACGCAGATCACGATGGTGGCCAGTCGCAGGCCGTCGTACACGCCGGCGAGCAGCGACTGCTGGGTCACCGGTCCGAGCAGCCGGACCCCGGCCACCCAGTCGGGCAGCGGCACCTCGGGCAGGTCTAGGAGAACCCGGCCGCCGTCCACCCCGCCGAAGACGATCCGGAACACGACCCGGACCACGACGATCGCCACCCCGAGCCCGACGTAGAGCCGGAAGGAGTCCGACCACGGGTGGTCGGCGCGGCGCAGGGCAACGACCGACGCGGCCACCCCGACGACCAGCAGCAGGGCCAACGGGTTGGTGGTCATCGACGCCGCCGCGGCAAGCCCCAGCGCCCATAGCCACCAGGCCACGGGATGCAGGTCGCGGGGAAGCCGCCTCACAGCACCCTCATCCCACCCGTCGACGGCGCAGGACGGTAGCGCCCGAGACGAGCGCGCCGAGCAGGGCCAGCGCGCCCATCACCAGCGGCAGCGGCACCGAGCCGGCTCCGTCGGCCGGGTCCGCCGGCGCGGCGAGCGTCGCGTCGGGGGTGGTCGGGGCCGATGGGGACTCCGGGTCGGTCGCCGTCCCCGTCGGGGTCTCGCTCGGCCTCCGAGTCGGGGTCGTGGACGTCGTGTTGGTCGGCGTCCTGGTGGGGGTCGCGGTGGAGGTCGAGGTCGGCGACTCGGCGGGCGCTTCGGTGGGGGTCGCGGAGGGCACCTCCGT
>JBDSLK010000208.1:0-11970 GCA_039916425.1 Nocardioides sp. | reverse complement strand
CGGGCATCAGGATGTCGCAGAACATCCTTCCGGTCGCGGGGGTTTCGCCACGCCACGGCAGGATCTGGAACGTGGACGGATCGGGGCGGGCCAGCATGTCGGCTTCGTGCACGCGGGCGAAGCCCTCGATTGCCGAGCCGTCGAAGCCGATGCCCTCGGCAAATGCGCCCTCCAGCTCGGCTGGAGCGATCGCCACGGACTTCAGGGAACCCAGCACATCGGTGAACCACAGGCGTACGAACCGGACGTCGCGCTCCTCGAGCGCGCGCAGCACGAAGTCTTCCTGCTTACCCATGCGGCCCACTATGGCGCATGGCGGCGCGGCACTCCGACGTGGCCGGAAGGTCGGTCAGGCCGTGCCGCACCCGATCACGTCCTGGGTGCCCAGCACCCCGCCCGGGGCCTGATCCATCGGGAACAGGTACTCCTGGGTCACCTTGGCCCAGGCGATGGTGCCGTCCACCATCCCGCCGTTGCCCGGCACCTGGACCTGGCGAACCCCGATGGTCATCGCCACCTTGTCGCCCGCGGAGCCGGCCCAGCAGCCCGACGCCCGACGGGCGGCGCGCGCCTGGGCGAGGGTCACGACGTCGCCGGGCGCCTTCCCCTGGTAGCGCATGGCGATCATGGTCTGGTAGCCCGTGCGGCCCTCCCACGGAGCGTCGAGGGCGATGGTGAGACCGCGTGCCTCGCTCTTGGGCACCTCCAGGCGCACCTGCCCGTCGACCACCGCGCGAGGCACCGAGGTCCAGGTGTCGGAGTAGTCGGATCGCAGGACCGACGTGGCCGTGACGCTGCAGCCGTCGCAGTGAGCGATCGTCAGGCGCAGGATCATGGTGGGCTTCGCGGCGGCCACCGCCGCGGCCGGTGCAGAAACCGGCACGGCCGTCGCGCCCGGCGGCGTGAGCAGCGCAACCAGTCCCAGGGCGCTGGTCACCAGGGCCGTGCAGGTGATGCGGGTCCACGTCGACATGACGGTGCTCCTCGTTTCTCGGGGGGTATGTCCCTGCTCGGACGACATCATCGCCCACCAGGTCGCCCGGTGGCCCCACTAGTTCTCAGGCACGTCCCGGTCGATGTCGGCGAGCCAGGCGGCGGCGCTGGCGTCCGAGGGCATCCGCCAGTCGCCACGCGGCGACATCGTGCCCCCAGCGCTCACCTTGGGACCGTTGGGCAGGGCCGACCGCTTGAACTGGTTGGCGAAGAAGCGCCGCACGAAGACCAGCAGCCAGCCGCGCAGGGTGGCCAGGTCGTAGTCGGTGCGCCGGTCCTCGGGGAAGCCTGGCGGCCAGTCGCCTGCAGCGGCGTCACGCCAGGCGTGCCAGGCCAGGAAGGCGATCTTGGCGGGCCGGTGCCCCCGCCGGATGACGTGGAAGAGGGTGAAGTCCTGGAGCGCGTAGGGACCGACGGTGTCCTCGGTGGCCTGCGGCTTGGTGCCCTCGGTGTGCGGGATCAACTCGGGGGTGATCTCCTGGTCGAGGATCTCGGCGAGCACCTCGTCGGTGTCGGACTCGAACTGCCCGGACGCGATCACCCAACGGATCAGGTGCTGGACAAGGGTCTTGGGCACACCACCGTTGACGTTGTAGTGCGACATCTGGTCGCCGACCCCGTAGGTGCACCAGCCCAGGGCCAGCTCGGAGAGGTCGCCGGTGCCGAGCACGATGCCGCCGCGGTGGTTGGCCAGCCGGAACAGGTAGTCGGTGCGCAGCCCCGCCTGGACGTTCTCGAACGTCACGTCGTAGACCTCCTCGCCGTCGGCGAACGGGTGGTCGAGGTCGGCGAGCAGCTGCCGGGCCGCCGCGGTGATGTCGATCTCCTCGAAGGTGACGCCGAGTGACTTCGCGAGCCGCGTCGCGTAGGACTTGGTGCTCTCCCCCGTCGCGAACCCGGGCAACGTGAACGCGTGGATGTCCGACCGGGGCCGGCCCAGCCGGTCCATCGCCTTGGCGGCCACGATCAGGGCGTGCGTGGAGTCGAGTCCCCCACTCACCCCGATGACGATCTTGGGATGGCCGATCGCGTGCAGCCGCTGCTCGAGCCCGGAGACCTGGATGTGGTAGGCCTCGTAGCAGTCCTGGGCCAGCCGCTCGGGGTCGTCCGGCACGAACGGGAAGCGGTCGACCTTGCGGCGCAGCCCGAGGTCACCGCTGGGCGGGGCGAGCTCGAAGGGGACGGCACGGAAGGCGCCCACGCGGGCTCCGTGGGTGCGCCGGTTGTCGTCGAAGGTGCCCTGCCGGATCCGCTCCTGCCGGATCCGGTCGAGGTCGACGTCGGCGACCGAGCGCCGTGGGCCGTCGGGGAACCGCTCGGTCTCGGCCACCAGGTCGCCGCACTCGTAGACCATCGTCTGGCCGTCCCAGGAGAGGTCGGTGGTCGACTCGCCCTGCCCCGCGGCCGCGAAGAGGTACGCCGCGCTGCAGCGGGCGCTCGCGCTGCGCACCAGCAGCCGCCGGTCCTCCGCCCGGGCCACGGTGATCGGGCTGCCGGACAGGTTGGCGAGCACCGTCGCGCCGGCGAGCGCCGCCTCCGCGCTGGGCGGGATCGGCACCCACATGTCCTCGCAGACCTCGACGTGCAGACGCAGGCCTGGCACGTCGGTGGCGTCGAACATCAGGTCGGGGCCGAACGGGACCGCGAGCCCGCCCAGCCGGATCGACGACCCGCGCCGGTCGTCGCCTGGCGCGAACCAGCGGCGCTCGTAGAACTCGCGGTAGGTCGGCAGGTAGGACTTCGGCGCGACGCCCAGCACCGCCCCGCGGTGGATCACCACGGCGCAGTTGAGGACCCGGGTGCCGTGGACCAGTGGTGCTCCGACGACGATCACCGGCAGCAGGTCGGCCGACGCGGCGACGATCTCCTCGATCGCGGCCAGCACGCCCGCCAGGAGGGTGTCCTGCAGCAGCAGGTCGTCGATCGCATAACCGCACAGGGACAGCTCCGGGAAGACCGCCATCGCGACCCCCTCGTCGTGGCACTCGCGCACCTGACCGAGCACGGTGGCGGCATTGGCCGCCGGGTCGGCGATGGCGACGGGGATGGTGCACGCCGCGACGCGGGCGAACCCGTGGGCGTACGCGGAGTAGAAGTCCACGTCGGCAGTCTAGGGCTGGCCGTCCTCGTGGGTTCGTGACCTCGTGATCTCCACACGCCAGCGCTCACCGGCCAGGGCCTCGGTGCGCACGACCGTGAGGGCGCCGGCCGCCAGACCCTCGATCTCCGCCTGCGCGAGGGGGTACGGCGGCCCGTCGGCTTGGGGTGCACCGTCGACACGTCGGAACGCGACGGCCAGCAGGGTGCCTCCCTCGGCAACCAGCCCGGCGACGCCCTCCACCGCCCGGTCGCGTGGCGGGTCGGGCAACGCCTGCACCGTGAAGATCTCGACGACCAGGTCGAAGGCGCCGCGCCACTCCGCCGGCAGGGCGAGCAGGTCGGCCACCCGGTAGTCGACGCCGCTGCCACCGTGGCGCTCGCACGCGACCTCGATCGCGTTCGCCGACACGTCGAAGCCCACCACTGCGAAGCCGAGGCTCGCGAGGTACGCCGCGTCGGCACCCAGCCCGCAGCCGACCACCACCGCACGACGGCCGTCGCCGCTCAGGTGCCGGTGCTCGGCCCACTCGCGCAGCAGCGGGTGCGGGTCGGTGCGGTCCCACGGCAGGGAGACCTGACCGGCCCGCCCCTCGGCGTAGAGCCGGTCGAACCACTCCGTCGGCCGCCCGTCGGCGATCGACGCAGCCGCCAGCTGGTCGGCCCGCACGTCCCAGTCACGCAGCTCACCTCGCATGGATCGACTGTAGCCACGTCGGTGCCGACGACGGGGCCTCGTGATAGACCCGTCCGCGTGAGGAAGCCCCATGCGTGAGCCGCCGCCGCACGTCGGTGACGAGCAGGTGCTGGCAACGGTTCGCGAGCACTGGGATGCCGCGGCCACTCGCGTGATGCACCTCCCTGTCGGGTTCGGTGCCCACCACTGGGCCGCGGGCGACGACACCGCCCGACGGCTGTTCGTCACCTTCGACACCCTCGGGTCGCGGCACACCGCAGCCACCCTCGAGGCGACGTACGCCGCGGCTGCCGCCCTGGCCCGCGACCTGGACTTCGTGCTCCCCCCGCTGACCGCCACCTCCAGCACGAGCGGCTTCACCGTGCCCGTCGCCGACGGTGCCCTCAGCGCCACCCGCTGGGTCGACGGCACCTCCGGAGGGGGACCGCTGCGGGACCGCGCCGAGGCCGAGGCGACCGCCGACCTGCTCGCTCGCCTGCACGCCACCACTGCTCCGACCGGGATCGAGCGCTGGCGGCCGCTGGTGACGGTCAGGTACGCCGCCGAGCTGGCCCTCGCCCTCGGCGGCTCCTGGGAGGAGGTCGGTCCGTACGGCGCACGCGCCCGGCAGGCGCTGTCGGACCGGATCGCCGACATCGGGCGCTGGGTCGCCCGCTACCACCACCTGGCGGCCGAGGCCCGGGAGCGGCCGTGGGTCCCCACCCACGGCGAGCCGCACTCCGCCAACCAGGTCCTCACCCCCACCGGCAGGCTGCTCGTCGACTGGGAGTCGCTGCGGCTCGCCCCGGCGGAGCGCGACCTGCGCGTGCTAGTGCAGGACGGCCACGCCGACCTCGTCGCCCCCGCCTGGTCGATGGTGGAGATGTTCGACCTGGAGTGGCGCCTCGACGAGATCGCGCAGTACGCCCGCTGGTTCTCGGCCCCCCACACCGGCACCGCCAGCGACGAGGTCGCGTGGGGTGGCCTGCGTGGGGAGCTCGAGCGCGCCCAGTGGTCCTCGCCCACCTGATCGTGGCGTGAGCGCCGCCACAGCGCTGCGGGGGCGTGGCGGGACTAGCGTGGCCCCATGGACGAGCAGAGCAGTGGCGAGACCGTGGCCCCCTACGGCACCGGGGCCGCGGGCACCGCGGCGACGGGGAGGCGGGTGCGCACCCACCACCTCCGGGAGATGAAGGAGCGCGGCGAACGCTTCTCGATGCTCACCGCCTACGACATGTACACCGCCGCCACGTTCGACGAGGCCGGCATCGAGGTGCTCCTGGTCGGTGACTCGGCGTCCAACAACGTCTACGGCAACGAGACCTCGCTGCCGGTGACGGTCGATGAGCTGTTGCCGTTGACGCGCGCGGTGGCCCGCAGCGTGCGCCGTGCCCTGGTGGTCGGGGATCTGCCCTTCGGCTCCTACCAGGCCTCGCCCGAGCAGGGCTACCTCACCGCGGTGCGGTTCCTGAAGGAGGCCGGCGCCCACGGCGTCAAGCTCGAGGGCGGCGCCGAGATGGCACCGGTGATCACGAGATGCACCCAGGGCGGCATCCCGGTGATGGCCCACATCGGCTTCACCCCGCAGAGCGAGCACACGCTGGGTGGCTACCGCGTCCAGGGCCGCGGCGAGACCGCCGAGCGCGTCCTCGCCGACGCTCTCGCGGTCCAGGAGGCCGGCGCCTTCGCCGTGGTGATGGAGATGGTGCCCGGCGAGGTGGCGGCCCAGGTCACCCGGGAGCTCGCGATCCCCACCATCGGCATCGGTGCGGGCAACCAGTGCGACGGCCAGGTGCTGGTCTGGCAGGACGCGTTCGGGCTGCGGACCGGCAAGATGGCCCGCTTCGTCAAGCAGTACGCCGACGTCCACGGCGTGCTCCTCGACGCGGCCCGGGCCTACGCCGAGGACGTCCGCACCGGGGGGTTCCCGGGCGCCGAGCACACCTTCTGAGGTTCGCGCACGGGGTTAGGGTCGGAGCATGCGCACCCTTCTCGTGACCCTGCCGCTGGTGATCGCTGGGCTCGCCTGCAGCTCCCCGGCCGCCGAGACCGCCGCGTCGGACAGCTCCGCCGCTCCCACGTCGAGCACGTCGAGCACGTCGTCCACTCCGTCGAGCGCGAGGGGTCCTGGTGCTGTCCCCCGGCTCGGGGTGCGCACGGTCGTCGGCGGGCTCGACATCCCGTGGGACGTGCAGCAGGTGCCGGGCGCCCTGCTGGTCAGCGAACGTGACCGGGCCAGGCTCTCCCTCGTGCGCGACGGCCGGGCCCGGTCGCTGCGCTACCCGGCCGACCAGGTCTGGGTCTCGGGTGAGACCGGCCTGATGTCGATCGCGGTCGACCCCGGGTATGCGCGCAACCACCGGATCTACACCTGCCAGGGCGGCTTCACCTCGTCGGGCACCGACGTGCGTGTTCTCTCGTGGCGGGTCGACGACCGGGAGACCCGGGTAACGCGGCCGCGGGTGCTGCTCGACGGCCTGCCCGTGAGCAGTGGTCGGCACGGTGGGTGCCGCCTCCTCATCGACCGGCAGACCGGCGCCCTGCACGTCGGCACCGGCGACGCGGCCATCGGCACCAACCCGCGTGACCTGACCTCACTCGGGGGCAAGACGCTGCGGCTGGACCGCCGGACCGGGCAGCCGTGGCCCGGCAACCCGTTCATCGATGCCTCGGACCCCCAGCAGCGCTACGTCGTCACCTACGGCCACCGCAACGTGCAGGGGCTCGCCCAGCGCCGCGACGGCAGCGTGTGGTCGATCGAGCACGGCACCTACCGCGACGACGAGGTCAACCTGCTCCAGGACGGCGGCGACTACGGCTGGAACCCGGTCCCCGGCTACAACGAGCAGGTGCCGATGACCGACCAGTCCCTGCCCGGCCCGCAGGTCGAGGCCAGGTGGAGCTCAGGCACCCCGACAATCGCGACGTCCGGTGGCTCCTGGGTCCGGGGCAAGCAGTGGGGCCCCCTCGACGGCACCCTGGCGGTCGGCGCCCTCGCGGGCAGCAGGCTGGTCTTCATGAAGTTCGACCGCGAGGGTGACCTGCGGTGGACCCGATCCCCGGCCCCGCTGCGCGACTTCGGCCGGCTCCGCTCGGTCACCAGCGCCAGCAACGGCGACCTGCTCGTCACCACCGCCAACGGTGGCGGCGCCGACGAGGTGCTCCGAGTGCGTCCGCGCGGGTGACGCCTCAGCCGTCCAACGACCAGGCCACGGCTGCCGCGACGTGCAGCCGGGTCGTCGGCAGCAGGGGTACGCCGCTCGCGGTGTCGTCGGTGAGCAGCAGCTCGATCTCGGTGCACCCGAGCACCACCCCCTGCGCACCGCGCTCGACGAGCGATCCGACCACCCGACGGTAGGCGTCGCGCGACCCCTCACGCACCTCGCCCAGCACCAGCTCGTCGTAGATGATCCGGTGCACCAGCACGCGCTGCCCGGCGTCCGGCACCAGCACCCGCAGACCGTGTCGGGCGACCCGGTCCCGGTAGAAGGCTTGCTCCATCGTGAACGCGGTGCCCAGCAGGCCCACGGTGTCGAGCCCGGCGTCCAGCGCGGCCCGGGCGGTGATGTCGCCCAGGTGGAGCAGCGGGATACCCACGGCCGCCTCGATCCGGTCGGCCACCCGGTGCATGGTGTTGGTGCAGAGCACGAGCGCCTCGGCCCCGGCAGCCTCCAGACGCCGGGCCTCGCGAGCCAGGACCTCGCCGGCGTCGTCCCAGGCCCCCGCGACCTGCATCCGCTCGATCTGGGCGAAGTCCACCGAGCCCAGCACACAGTCGGCCGAGTGCAGCCCGCCGAGCCGGTCCCGCACCTGTTCGTTGAGCAGCCGGTAGTAGAGCGCCGAGCTCTCCCAGCTCATCCCGCCGATCAGCCCGACGCGGCGCACTCTCAGGCCGTCCAGCCGAGCCAGGCGCCGCCGGCGGCGACCAGGCCGAACCACACGAGGATCGCCACGACCCCCACGCCGGGCAGCCACCGCGGGTGCGGGGTCCACCAACGGCACGCCAGCACGAAGAGCGCGAGCCAGACCGCCAGCAGCGCGACCACGCCCCACCAGGGCGCCACGAGGCCGCTCGCGGCGTACAGGAAGAAGGCGCACGCCATCAGGGCCATGCCCACGAAGGGCCACACCGACGGGGCGGGGGTGATGTCAGTCCTCCGCGGAGGAGTCGTTCCAGGCGGGATCGTTGTCCCACTCGTCGTTGCGCTCCGCGACCTTGTCCAGGGCCCGGCCGGCCTCGTCGGCCGTGGCGTAGGGCCCCAGCCGGTCGGCGTTCTTGCAGCCGCCCGCCCCCTCCACGGTGTGGTGCTTGAGGCAGAACCAGTACTCCGTTGCTGACCCGTCCGACTCCGTCATAGGTGCGAAACTACACTCGTGCGGTGTCAGCCCCCAGCAGTGTCGCCCGTGGCCGTGTCTCGCCCCTGCGACAGGTCCCCCTCCACGTCCCGCGCCCGGAGTACGTCGGTCGCGAGCGGCCGGCTCCCTTCACCGGCAGCGAGGTCAAGGACGCCGACACCATCGCCCGGATGCGCGTCGCGGGACGGCTCGCGGCGCAGGCCCGTGACCTTGTCGGGGGGCACGTCGTCCCCGGGGTGACCACCGACGACCTGGACCGGATCGGCCACGAGTTCCTCTGCGACCACGGCGCCTACCCCTCCACGCTCGGCTACCGCGGCTTCCCCAAGTCCCTGTGCGCGTCGGTCAACGAGGTCGTCTGCCACGGCATCCCCGACAGCCGGATCGTGGAGGACGGCGACATCGTCAACATCGACATCACCGCGTTCCTCGACGGGGTGCACGGTGACACCAACGCCACCTTCCTCGCCGGTGACGTCGACGAGGAGTCGCGCCTGCTCGTCGAGCGCACGCGCGAGGCGCTGGACCGCGCGATCAAGTCGGTCCGCCCGGGCCGCCGGCTGAGCGTGATCGGCCGGGTGATCGAGACGTACGCGCGGCGGTTCGGCTACGGCGTGGTCCGTGAGTTCACCGGCCACGGCATCGGCACGTCGTTCCACAGCGGGCTGATCGTGGCGCACTACGACGACCCGCAGTACGACGACGAGATCGTGCCGGGCATGACATTCACCGTCGAGCCGATGCTCACCCTCGGCACCCACGAGTGGGAGATGTGGGACGACGGGTGGACGGTCGTCACCCGCGACCGCCGCCGCAGCGCCCAGTTCGAGCACACCCTCCTGGTCACCACGGACGGCGCGGAGGTCCTCACCCACCCCTGATGCCTCGACCCCGCTGACCTCGAGGCCCTATCGTGGGGGCTGCGGAGGGGCTGGCCGGGCGACCGCGACCCGCGTCCTCGGACGCGGGCCGAGGAAGGTCCGGGCTCCGCAGAGCGAGGTGGTGGGCAACACCCACCCGGGGTGACCCGCGGGAAAGTGCCACAGAGAGCAGACCGCCATCGGGTGCCGATCCGTCGGGACCCGGGGGTAAGGGTGAAACGGTGGTGCAAGAGACCACCAGCGCTCCGGGCGACCGGAGCGGCTCGGCAAACCCCACCCGGAGCAAGGTCAAGAAGGACACGATCCGCAAGGAGAGTGTCCGCGCGCACGTCCGAGGGCTGCTCGCCCGAGTGCGCGGGTAGGCCGCACGAGACCGTCGGCAACGGCGGTCCTAGATGGATGGTCGCCAACCGTGACGTCGCGAGGCGTCACGGCGAACAGAACCCGGCCTATGAGCCAGCCCCTCCGCACCAACGCTCCGACAACCTGGAAACCATGGCCCACCTAGTCACGCTGTGTAGATTTTTCTTATCGTGTTGAATAGGTTCGCGGTCATACGTCACGAGGTTGGAGTACCAGTGAGCTCACCCACCGACCAGGCCCTTCATCGGCTGCTCGAGCAGGGGCGCGCTCGCGCGGCGGCGACCGACCCCGATCACGCGCGCCTCTGGGCTGCCTTGACGTCGGCCACCGAGGGCGGCAAGCGGTTCCGACCGGCGCTGGTCATGGCGGCCCACGACGCCCTCGGCGGGACCTCGTCCGCCGCGGCGGCCATCACGGGGGCGGCGGTCGAGCTGCTCCACACCGCGTTGGTCATCCATGACGACGTCATCGACGGCGACGACCTGCGTCGCGGCCGACCCAATGTGAGCGGCACCTTCTGCGCGTACGCCGTGACCGCCGGGGCCACCCCCGACGAGGCTGACGCCCTGGGTCGCGCGGCCGGCATCGTGGCCGGAGACCTCGCGCTGGCCGCGGCGATTCGTGCGGTGGCCACCTGTGGCGCCTCGCCCGACATCACGCACCGGCTCCTCGACCTCTTCGACGCCGCCCTCCACACCACAGCAGCGGGGGAGCTCGCCGACGTACGGCTGTCGATCAGCACCGGCGCCGCATCGCTTCCCGAGAGCCTGGAGATGGAGGAGCAGAAGACGGGTGCCTACTCCTTCGCGCTCCCCCTCCAGGCCGGGGCGGTGCTCGCCGGGGCCGGCGACAAGACGGTGGATCGGCTCGGAGAGGCCGGGCGAGTGCTGGGGATCGCGTTCCAGCTGGTCGACGATCTCCTCGGCGTGTTCGGGAACCCGGCGCGGACCGGCAAGAGCGCGACGAGCGACCTGCGCGCCGGCAAGCAGACCCCGCTCCTCACTCACGCACGATCCACCGCCGAGTGGGAACGGATCCGGCCGTACGTCGGACGCGACCTCACCGACGACGAGCTGGCGGAGGCCCGGCGGCTGCTCACCATCTCGGGGTCCCGTCGATTCGTCGAGGAGCTCGCCGCCGCCCACCACGAGGCCGCCCGGACGGTCGTCGAGGAGCTGCACATCTCCGCCGACCTCCTCGCCGCCGTGACGACGCACCCCGCGGGGCTTGCCAACGCCAACGAGATTGCCGCGTGAGCCCCTACCTGCACAGCCGGCGACCCTCCCGCAGCCTGTACGACTCGGTCTCGGAGGGCAGCGCCGCTGCGGTCATCCGCGCCTTCTCGAGCTCGTTCGGGCTCGCGTCGCGACTGCTCGCCGAGCCCGTGCGGACCGAGGTGCGCAACGTCTATGCCCTGGTGCGCGTCGCCGATGAGATCGTCGACAACCTCGACCCCGGTCTCGGTGGCGAGCCGCGGGCCAGGATGCTGGCGTGGCTCCACGACGACGTGCGCCACGCTCTGCGCCACGGCTACAGCGGCAACCTCGTCGTCCATGCCTTCGCCGGGACGGCGATCCGCTGCGGGATCGGTGTGGAGCTCATCGACCCGTTCTTCGCCTCGATGGGGATGGATCTCGAGACGACCGTCCACACCCGCGAGAGCTTCGACCGCTACGTCTACGGGTCCGCGGAGGTCGTGGCTCTGATGTGCCTGCGTGGCTTCCTCGCCGGAGACGGGACCGCTGACCGGTCCGGGGACTACGACCGGCTCTCACCGGGAGCGCGTCGGCTGGGCGCAGCCTTCCAGAAGCTCAACTTCCTCCGCGACCTCGCCGAGGACCACGACACCCTGGGCCGTCGCTACTTCCCCGGCCTCGACGTGGAGCGGTTCTGCGATGCCGACCGGGACCGGCTGCTCGACGACATCGCGGCCGACCTCGACGCGGCCGCCGCCGTCATCCCCGCGCTCCCGGCCAGCAGTCGCCGGGCCGTCCGGGTCGCGCACGCGACGTTCGCCGACCTCGCCGCCCGGCTCCGTGCCACCCCGGCCGCAGAGATCCGCCGCACCCGCGTCCGGGTCCCCGACCCCGTGAAGATCCGGCTCGCGGCCGGCGCGCTGTTCAGGGTCGGCTCGTGACCTCCCTGCTGCCCGACCGGCTGATGGGCCGGTCGACCGGGCGATCCGCCACGGCAGGACACGGCTCCCGCCGCGTCGTGGTCATCGGCGGCGGGATCGCCGGGCTCGCCACCGCCGCTCTGCTCGCCTCGCGTGGCCACAGCGTCGACCTCCTGGAGAAGAACGACGAGCTCGGTGGTCGCGTCGGCAGCATCGAGCGGGACGGGTTCCGCTTCGATACCGGCGCCTCGTGGTATCTCATGCCTGAGGTGTTCGAGCACTTCTTCTCCCTGCTTGGCACGTCCGCCGACGCGGAGCTCGATCTGACCGTGCTCGACCCCAGCTACCGAGTCTTCTTCGAGGGTCACGCCGAGCCGCTCGACCTGCGCCCCGACCGCGCCCACAACCGGGCGCTGTTCGAGTCCGTGGAGCCAGGGGCCGGAGACCGTTTCGACGCCTACCTCCGCTCTGCGGAGGAGACCTACGAC
>JBDSLK010000207.1:0-3438 GCA_039916425.1 Nocardioides sp. | reverse complement strand
GAAGAAGGCTCGCCCGCACAGCTGATCGGCTCGCCGCGGCACGCCGAGACCCGGGCCTTCCTCGAGGCGGTCCTGTGACCGGCCAGGCCTCCGGCGGGCCGGTAGCCAATGAGCCGTGAGTCAGTTGTCGACATGATTGGGGCACCATGATCCGGACGACGCCCTTCCACGAGCGCCTCACCGAGCTCAACGACCAGCACCTCTACACACACTGGTCGGGCTTCCTGTCCGCGCTGCGCTACACCCACGCCCCCAAGCACGAGTACTTCGCGGTGCGCAACGGCGTCGGCATCTTCGACACTTCGCCGCTCTTCAAGTACCGCATCACCGGACCCGATGCCACCGACTTCCTGGGCGGCGTGGTCGTGCGCGACCTCAGTGCGCTTCGGCCCGGCCGCGCGGCGTACACGTCGTGGTGCGACGATCGGGGCTTCGTGATGGAGGACGGCGTGGCCTTCCGGCTGAGCGTGGGCGAAGTCCTGCTCACCTCCGCAAGGCCGGCGCTGAGCTGGCTGACCACACACCGCCACGGCCGGCGGGTCCTCCTGGAGGACGTGACCGACGAATACGCGATGCTGGCCGTGCAGGGCCCCCGCTCGCGCGACGTGCTGGCCGGGCTGGTGCCGGAGGTCACGGCGCTGCCCTACTTCGGGCTCGCCGAGGCCAAGCTGGCGTCGGTCCCGGTCGTGGTGTCTCGCACCGGCTACACCGGTGACCTCGGCTTCGAGCTGATGGTGCGGGCCGACGACGCCCTCACCGTCCTGGACGCCGTCCTCGACGCCGGCCGCCCCCACGGGCTGCGCCCCTTCGGCGAGGAGGCGATCGACATGCTGCGTATCGAGGCCGGGCTGCCCCTCGTGGACGTCGAGTGGCACAACAGCCGCACGGCCTGGACCGACCACGAACGGGTCACGCCGCGCGAGCTCGGCCTGGGTTGGATGCTCAAGGGCGTGCGCGACCGCACGCGTCGCTTCGTCGGCAGCGAGGCGATCCGCCGCGAGCTGATCGACGACACGTCGCGGTGGGCGACGACCGGGATCGTGGTCGACTGGGCCGACTGGGACCGACTCCATCGCGACGCGGGGCTGCTGCCCACGAAGGACGAAAAGCCGCTGGGCTGGGAGTTGTGGCTGCGCAACGACGACGACGAGCAGGTCGGCTACGTCACCAGCTTCCTCTACTCGCCGGGCCTGCAGCGGCACGTCGGCCTCGCCCGGGTCCGGCCCCCGCTGGCCGTGGCCGGCACCGGCCTCCACATGGAGACGACGTTGCAGCACCACACGACCATGGTGGGTGTCACGACGGCCCCGCTGCCCTTCTTCAACCCCTCCCGGAAGACGGCCACACCATGACGCAGGACGTGATGTCGACCAGCACCCAGACCGGCGCCAAGACCGGCGGGCGCACCGCGACGTCGTACGACGCCATCGTGGTCGGCGGGGGGCACAACGGGTTGACGAACGCGGCGTACCTGGCCCAGGCCGGCCTGCGCACGCTGGTGCTGGAGCAGCGCCACCTCGTGGGGGGCGCGGCCATCACCGAGGAGCTGCGGCCGGGGTTCTCGTTCACCACGTTCTCCTACGCGCTGAGCCTGCTGCGGCCCGAGATCATCCACGAGCTCAATCTCGTCGAGCACGGGTTCCTGCCGCTGATGATGCCGGGCGACTTCCACCCGACCGGCGACGGCGACTACCTGCTCTTCGGCGACGACCACGACCAGAACGTCCAGATGATCCGGCGCCACTCACCCCATGACGCCGACGCCTACACGCGTTACAACTACGACCTCGACCGGGTCATCTCGACGGTGCGGCCGCTCTTCGACAACCCGCCGCCGAACGTCTTCGGCTCCGACCCCGAGGACCAGGCCGACGTCGCCTGGCTGCTCAAACACCTCGGCAGCGTGGACCGCAAGATGATCCACGACACGGTGCGGATGCTGACCGGCAGCGCGGCAGACCTGCTCGACGACTACTTCGAGCACGAGGCGATCAAGGGCTACCTCGCGTCGTCCTCGACGATCGGCCACCAGATCGGCCCGATGTCCGGTGGCTCGGGCCTGGTACTGCTCTTCCACAAGATGGGCGAGCACGACGGGCACCTCGGGTCGTGGGCGTTCCACAAGGGCGGCAACGGCGGGTTCACCCAGGTGCTCGCTCGTGCGGCTGCGTCGTTCGGCGCCGAGATCGCGCTCGAGGCCCGCGTCGAACGGGTGCTGACCCGCGACGGCCAGGCCACCGGTGTGGTGCTGGCCGACGGCACCGAGCTGACCGCGCCGGTCGTGGTCTCGGCGCTCGACGCTCGACGTACCTTCCTGGAGCTGGTCGACCCGCGCGAGCTGCCCGACGACCTGGTCGACAGCGTCCGTCGCACCCGCTATCGCGGCACGTCCGCAAAGGTGAACTTCGCCCTCGACGGCATGCCTGAGTTCCCCGGCCTGCCCGGGTCGGCCGAGCCTTTCGGTGGCTTCATCAACATCGGCCCGACCCTGGAGTACCTCGAGCGGGCCTACGACGCCGCCAAGTACGGGTGGTACTCCGACCGGCCCTTCATCGACGGAGCCATGCAGTCGGTGATCGACCCCGACATGGCACCGCCCGGCAAGCACGTGCTCTCGTGCTTCGTCCAGCACGCGCCGTACGAGCTCAAGGGCGCTGACGGATCTCGGGTGGACTGGGAGACCGAGCGGGAGCCCTTCGGCGACACGGCCCAAGCAGTCCTCGAGGAGCACTTCCCCGGCTTCGGCAAGCTCGTGCTGCAGCGCGAGGTGGTCACGCCGGTCGACATCGAGCGCGTCACCGGTCTGACCGAGGGCAACATCTTCGCGGGCGAGTTCCTCGCCCCGCAGATGTACTTCTTCCGGCCCGCCCCCGGCTGGAGCCAGTACGCCACCCCGATCGAGGGCTACTACCAGTGCGGCTCCGGCACCCACCCCGGCGGCTGCGTCATCGGCGCCCCTGGAAGGTTCGCCAGTCAGCGGATCCTCCGCGACCGTGCCCGACCTAATCAGAGGTATCCGCGATGACGCCTTCCGCGTGACGCCGTTCACTCGTTGGCTGGTCCCATGACCGCACGCCTCTTCCCGTCCGACGTCCTGCCAGGCCAGAACCGGTCGGTCCCAACGACGCAACACCCGCTGCGGCTTGACCGTGGCTGGCCGGTTTCGGCCGGGCTTCAGCGGTCCCTGGACTTCCGGCCTTACCCGGCTGCCCGTCCTCCAATGTGAACGGACCGGTCAACACCTGTGGCGCGGCGGCCGGCTTGGTCAGGGGGAAGAGCAGCAGCCGCGAAGCAGTAGTCAGTGCCCCCACGGTCGGGCGAGGTCCTGGGCGACGATTGGCCTGCAACGAGAAGGGTCGCAGGTCAGAGCGCTTTTCACCTGTGATCTCGTTGGTGGCCAGGGGCGGGGTCGAACCGCCGACCTTCCGATTTTCAGTC
>JBDSLK010000206.1:0-7937 GCA_039916425.1 Nocardioides sp. | reverse complement strand
CCTGGCCGACCAGGCGCAGGGCTTCCTCGGTGCTACTGATCTGGACGGTGTCCGGCCGGTGCGTCACAGCTGCCTCCTGAGGCGATGACCACCAGCCAACCACCACACCAGGGTCCTGTCTGCCATGACCACGACCAGCGCTGACCGTGGATCCGGCGATCGGCAGGCGGCCTGTGCACCGAGAGGGTCGGGCCGATCACCTGGGGATGCCGCGAGGGGGTCGAGCCGACGGGCACGAGTTGTCCGTGCCACGCGTTAACCTCGGTGCTCCCACTCCCACCGCCCGGCAGCCCGTCGGGTCGTCGAGGGGACGCCTGGAGGTTGTGCGTGAGCTTCGTCCCGCTCGGCGGCAGCACCGTCTTCCGCGCGGCGCTGCCACCACGCGAGAGCGTGGTCGAGTTCAGCGACGACCGGCGCACCGTCACCTTGCCGATGCGCGCCGCGCTGCCCGTGCTCAGCAAGGCCTACCGGCGCGACGACCTTCCGCCGGCCACGGCGCTGCTCAGTGCGGCAACGCTGCTGGGGATGCGCCTGGTAGCGGCCGGCAAGCTCGAGCCCGCCGCCGCCGAGGGCTCGACCGCGACGCACTGGCGGATCGCTCCGCTCGACGCGGCCGACGAGGAGCGGGTCGACCTGCTGGCCCGCACCCGTTCCTACGACGGGCTCGACACGGCCGGGGCGCGCACCCTGATCCGGCAGGTGCTCGACGCCGTGGCCGACGCCCTGCCCCGGGGAGTGCCCACCGGGCCGACTCCTGCCCGGCGGACGCCGGTCGCGCCGCCGCGCCCGGCGGCGCCCCGCCGGGACTTCTCCGAGGCCCTCCAGGAGCGGCTCCAACGCCACCGTCTGGAGCCGGCGACCGCGCGGCCGCACCTGGTCACGATCAGCCTGCGGGTGGAGGCCGACGAGGAGGAGCTGGTCGCGGGCGCGGTGCGGGTGGTGCTCCAGGTCCACGACGAGCAGGACCCCCTCCACGTCTGCGACGCGGCCGTGCTGTGGGCCGACACCGGGCGGCAGGCTGGTCACGGCTTCGGCGAGCGGGCCCGCACCCACGCGACGATCGCGCTGCGTGGAGCGGCCGACGCCTGGCCGGTGCTCGACCGGCTGCTGGAGCTGCGCGTCCCCGACCAGATCACCCTCGACACCGACGAGCTGGTCAGCCTCCTCGACTCCGGGGTAGGTGCCCTCAAGGAGCGCGGCGTCGACGTGCTGTGGCCGCGCACGCTGGGTCGCGACCTCACGGTGACGACCGTGCTCGACCGCCAACCCGGGCCGCAGCGCGAGGGACAGCTGGTCGAGGGACTGCTGGGCCTGGACGCCATGTTCGCGTTCCGCTGGCAGGTGGCCCTGCACGGTGACCCGCTGTCCGCCGAGGAGATGGACCGGCTCGCCGCAGCCACCTCGCCACTGCTCAAGATTCGCGACAACTGGATGGTCGTCGATCCCGCGGTCGCCCGGAAGGCCCGGAAGCGACTGGTGCGCACGGTCCGGCCCGCCGAGGCGGTCGCCGCCGCGCTCACCGGCGTCGTCGAGGTCGACGCCACCGACCACCAGGTCGTCGTGGGCGCGTCGCTCCTCGCGGTGCGTGAGCAGCTGAGCACGGCCGCGACCCGCCACCCGATCGACCCGCCCCCGGCCCTGCGAGCGACCCTGCGCGACTACCAGCGGCACGGCCTCACCTGGCTCGTCCAGCTCACCGAGCTCGGGCTCGGTGCCTGCCTGGCCGACGACATGGGCCTCGGCAAGACCGTCACGCTGATCGCGCTGCACCTCCATCGGCTCGGCGGTCCGACCCTGGTGGTCTGCCCGGCCTCCCTGCTCGGCAACTGGGAGGCCGAGATCACCCGGTTCGCCCCGGGCACACCCGTGCGGCGCTTCCACGGCACCCAGCGGGACCTGACCGGCCTCGCCCGCCCCGACGACGGGCCCGACGACGGGCCCAGCGACGGGCTCGACATGCCGGTCGACCGGGGGTTCGTGTTGACGACCTACGGCACCATGCGCCGGGACGCGGCCGTCCTGGCCGAGGTCGGCTGGGACCTCGTCGTCGCCGACGAGGCGCAGCACGTCAAGAACGCCCGCTCCTCCACCGCCCGTGCGCTGCGCACCATCCCCAGCCGGGCCCGCGTCGCGCTGACCGGCACCCCGGTGGAGAACGACCTGACCGAGCTCTGGGCCATCCTCGACTGGGCGATCCCGGGCCTGCTGGGCAGCCGCAACGCGTTCCGCAAGGTGTGGGCCGGGCCGATCGAGTCGGGGCTCCAGCCCACCAAGGCGGCGCAGTTCGCCGAGCTGATCGGGCCGTTCCTCCTGCGGCGCCGCAAGTCCGACCCGGGCGTGGCGCCCGAGCTGCCGGCCAAGACCGAGACCGACCACGTGCTCGGCCTTACCCGGGAGCAGGTGGTGCTCTACGAGGGGTTCGTCCGCGACACGATGGCACGCATCGAGCGCGCCGGCCCCGGGGACGCCGTCACCCGCCGCGGGCTGGTGCTGACGCTGCTCACCGGGCTGAAGCAGATCTGCAACCACCCCGCCCAGTTCCTCAAGCAGGCCTCGCCCCGGCTCACCGGCCGCTCCCAGAAGTTCGACGCGATCGACGAGCTGCTCGAGACGGTGCTCGCCGAGGGCGGCGCGGTCTTGATGTTCACCCAGTACGTCGCGATGGCGAGGCTGCTGGAGACCCACCTGGGCCGCTCCGGCATCCCCCACCTGTTCCTGCATGGCGGCACCCCGGTGCGCGAGCGGGAGTCGATCGTGGCCCGCTTCCAGGCCGGCGAGGTGCCGGTCTTCCTGCTCTCGCTGAAGGCCGGGGGCACCGGCCTCAACCTGACCCGGGCCGACCACGTGATCCACGTCGATCGCTGGTGGAACCCCGCTGTAGAGGAGCAGGCGACCGACCGGGCCTACCGGATCGGGCAGACCCGGCCGGTGCAGGTCCACCGGCTGCTCACCCAGGGCACCATCGAGGAACGTGTGGCCGAGCTGTTGCGTCGCAAGCGGGCGCTGGCCGACTCGGTGCTGGCCCGGGGTGTGGCCGCGCTGACCGAGCTCGACGACGCCGACCTGCGCGATCTGGTCAGCCTGCGCCCGCCCGCCGACGGCTGGCACCACGAGGACCTGGCATGACCATCGTCGTGCACCGCCACCAGCCCGCCCGCCGGGGTGCGGCCCGGGCGACGACGTGGTGGGGCAAGGCGTGGGTGCGGGCGGTCGAGGAGTCGGCGTACGCCGAGGAGGACCTGCGCGTCGCGCGCAGCCTGGCGCGGTCGGGCACCCTGGGCACCATCGCCGTGGAGCGCGGTCGCTTCTCCTGCACCGTGCTCGACGACGACCGGCTACCGGCTGTCGCCGGCACCCTGGCGATGCTCGACGACGAGGCGTGGGAGACCTTCGTGGAGCTCGTCGCGGCCGAGTCGGGCCGGGTGGCCGCCCTGCTCGCCGGCGACCTGCCCTACTCGCTGGTCGAGCATGCCGAGGAGTCCGGCGTCGAGCTGCTGCCCTACTCCGGTGAGCTCGGCTGGGCCTGCACCTGCGACGCCTGGCTCGACCCCTGCCGGCACGGGCTGGCCGTGGGCTACCAGCTCGCCTGGCTGGTCGACGCCGACCCGTTCGTACTGACCGCCCTCCGGGGGCTGCCCCGCGACGACCTGCTGGCCCGGCTGCACGCTCGCGCCACCCCCGACCCGGTCGTCGAGCCGGGCACCGACGACCTCGACCTCGGCCTCGACGCGGCCCTCCGCGCCGCCCGCGCCCTCGACCTGCTCGACACAGACGAGGCGATCGACCACCTGCTGTAGCGCGTGGGCTCCCGCATTCGCCGTGCGCACACCGGCGGTCACGTTCTCGCCTCGACGATCCGTCGCACGGCTGTCGCACCCGTCGACGTCAGCCACGCAGCCAGCCCACGCTAAGGGCCGGCGTACACCCCGTCGATGACGACCGGGCGACCCCGGCTGGTGACCGTGACCGTCAGTCGCCCGGACCGGGCGGAGCCGAAGGTCGCGACCGGCACCACCACCTGCTTGTCCTTGGACCGGGCTGCGAGGGAGTAGGTGCCGAGCTTCCTCTTGCCCAGGCTGACCGTGACGGTGCCGCTGCCGCGGCCGACCCCCACGAGGAGGGCGACGCGCCGCGCCCTCACGCCCGGCAGCACCAGGGTCGCGCCGCGCCGGCGGGAGGTGGCGTAGTCACCGGAGAAGTAGGCCTTGCCCTTGCGAGCAGTGAAGCCCTTCGCCTCGAGGGTGCGGTCGTTGACCGGCGTGGTGGCGCAGCGCGCGACCGACCAGGGGCTCGCGTTGCCGGCCTGGTCGAACCCGCGGACCTTCAAGCAGACCGTCTGGCCCGCCTCGGCGTCGTACGCCGCGTCGGTCGCGTCAAGTCTCCTCCAGACCTCCGCCGCACCGGCGCGACCGTCGTAGCGCGTCACCTGGCGCTGCACCTCGTAGGTGATCGGCGACCACACGTCGGCGCCGATCCAGCCGGCCCTGATCCGGGTACCGACGTTGAGCGGCCGCATCGGTGCGGTGAGGTGCACCGCGGTCGGCGCCGCGTCGTCCAGGGTGCGTGCCCGCACCGGGCCGCCGTCGCCGTCGGTCCAGGCGAGCGTCGCATCCCCGCCGTGGGCGACCACCGCCGACCGCGCGTTGGGCGCGGCGGTGACGGACTGGGTCGTCCAGGTCGACGCCGCCGGACGGTGCCCCAGCCCGAGGCCGCCACCGGCCACGGTCCAGGAGGCGGTCGCGGCTCCGGTCTCGCTGAGCGCGAGCGACAGCCCGGAGACCGCGACCCCCGAGACCAGGGGCTGGGGAGCGCCGCCGAGGTCGGCGTACGTCGCGCCGGTGCCGGTGAGCCAGGCCGCGCCGACCTGGCCGGAGGCTGTGGCCGAGAGCACCAGACCGCGCCCGGGCGCCGGCGCCAGACCGGAGGGAGCGCTGGGCGCTCCGCCGCGAGGCCAGGTGAAGACATAGGGCGCGCTGGTGTCGGGCCCGGACCCCGATGACCAGCCGACGCTGGCGTTGCCGGCGCCGTCGACGACCGCGCTCGGCGTGTCGAGGACAGCCGCGACGAGGCCCTGGCTCACCGCCGGAGACCAGGCAGCGCCGGCGAGACGGCGGGCGGCCTGGACGGCGTCAGGGGTGCCGGCTGCGTCCTGGTGGCGCCAGGCGGCGACGGTGTCGCCGACGGCGTTGCGAACCAGGGAGACCCCGGAGAAGGTGCCCTGGGCGACCGACAGCGCGCTCTGGTTGCCCAGGGAGGTCGCACTCGCGGTCTTGCTGCGGACTGCCGCGCTGGTGGTCGTGGTCTGGCGCGCCGCCCACACGACGGTGGCGATCCCCGCGGGACCGACGTCGACCTGTGCGTCGGTGTCGTGCCACAGGGGGGCGTCGGAGACGTTGCGGGCGGGCACCCAGGACCCCCCGGCAGGCTCGACCGCGATCTTCACGTCGGAGGTGCCGCCGGGAGGGGTCGCGCTCCAGACCACGGCGACGTCGCCTCCCGGTCCGACCGAGACGTCCGGTGCGGACGCGGTCTCACCGGCCGGGCTGACCGCCACCGCGGACGTCCACGTGCGGGACCGGGCCGGGCGCCGGGAGATGAGCACCTGCCCGCCGCTCACCCAGGCCGCGGCGGCATTGCCGGTCCCGTCGGCCGACAGGGTCACCGCGGCACCGGACGGCGCGAGGGTGGCGGGGTCGTCGACGCCCCACGCGGAGGCCGGCGAGGGCGTGAGCGCGAGGGTGGCCGCCACGGCGGTCACCAGGGCGAGGGCGGGCGTGGTGCCGCGGACGACCGTGGGTGCTGGGTGCACGAGGGTTCCTCCAGGGAGCGGATCAGTAGTCGTAGCGGTCGCAGACCTTGTTGCGCAGCACGTTCCAGGTGTCGGCATCGAGGTAGCCGAAGGGGTTCAGGCCGTCCCCGGACTGCAGGTCGCGGGTGGCGGCGACGGTGTCCTCGTCGAAGCGAAAGTTCTGGCGCACGTCGGGTGCCAGGCCCGGAACCTTGGCCAGCATGCCTTGGTAGAGGTAGATCCACATCGACGACACGGGCGTCAGCTCCTGGCCCTCGCCGATGGCCGGCAGGACGCTGAGCTCGAGCTCGCAGGCGCAGTTCACCCCGACCTCGTTGCCGGCTCGCATCCGGGTAATGAAGTTGCCCTTGTTCTCCGCGGTCATCCGGTCCTCGCACGCGGCCTCGGGGCCGCCGTAGGCCGGCAGGTAGGCGACGTAGCGGGGCGTCTCGCCGCGCGCCTGGGGGTAGGCCGTGTCGCAGGACTTGGTGGTGTCGAGGTACTTCGCCGTCGGCCAGTCGACCACGGACTGCGACAAGGGGGCGCGGATGTCCCCCCGGCCGACGATGATCAGGGTGTCGCCAGTGCAGTCCACGTTCACCAGGGGCACCCCGAGCCCGAGTGGGTCGACGAACTCTGTGCGGTTGGACGAGATGAGAGCCGCGCCGATCCCTCCGGACACCCCGAGCACGGCGGCGACGACAAGCGCCACCATCCTCGTTCCCCCGAGTCGTCTCACCCGGGCAGGATACCCGCGAACGGGGGTTGCGGCCCCCGACCAGCGTGGCGGGTGGGGCTGTTGGGACCCGCTCACACGGACGGTGCCGTGAGGCCCAACGAGTCCAGCGCCATCGCGTGCAGCAGCCCGCGCATCTGCTCGACGGGCAGCAGGTCACTGTGCGGGGTCGAGTTGATCAGCCCGAAGGCGACGTGTGTCATCGCCCGCGCGCGGTCGGGGTCGAGATCGGGCCGAGCGCCACGCAGCCGGTCGGCCCAGAGGTCGACGTACTCGCGCTGGAGGGTGCGGACCTGCTGACGCGCGTGGGCCGGGAGCGACTGCCAGTCACGGTCCTGCACGATGATCAGCGCCTTGCGGCGCAACGCGAAGTCGACGTGCCACTCGACCAGCGCGACGACGGCGTCGCGGGGCGCCAGGCCGGCGACCCGCTCCCGCCCGACGTGCAGGAGCTCCTCGCTGATGCGCACCAGCATCTCCGCGAGGATCGCCTCCTTGGAGGCGAAGTGCTTGTAGAGCGCCGGTCCGGAGACCCCGCACGCGGCCCCGAGCTCGCCGACGCTCACGCCGTGGAAGCCGCGTCGGGCGAAGAGTTCCGCCGCCGTGTCGACGATCTGCTCGCGGCGGCCCATAACGGCACGATAGACGTTGCAGGTTAATGACCATTAACATCGTGTCCATGGTGCGGACCGGCTCGGACATGAGGGACCAGGTCGACGAGCTGCGCGCACGGCTCGCTGTCGTGCGCCGGGGCGGCTCGGAGGCGGCGCGCGCCAAGCACACCGGCCGAGGCAAGCTGCTGGTCCGCGACCGCGTCGACCGGCTGCTCGACCCCGGCAGCCCGTTCCTCGAGCTCAGTCCCCTCGCGGCGTTCGGGATGTACGGCGACCCCACCCGCGAGGGCGACGACTACGCCGTCCCCGGTGCCTCGATCGTGACCGGCATCGGCCGGGTCAGCGGCCGCGAGTGCGTGATCGTCGCCAACGACGCGACCGTCAAGGGTGGCACCTACTACCCGATCACGGTCAAGAAGCACCTCCGGGCGCAGACCGTCGCCGCCGAGAACCACCTGCCCTGTCTCTACCTCGTCGACTCCGGCGGCGCGTTCCTGCCGATGCAGGACGAGGTCTTCCCCGACCGCGAGCACTTCGGCCGGATCTTCTTCAACCAGGCCAACCTGTCGGCCCGTGGCATCCCGCAGATCGCCTCGGTGATGGGGTCGTGCACCGCTGGCGGCGCCTACGTGCCGGCGATGTCCGACGAGACCGTGATCGTGCGCAACCAGGGCACCATCTTCCTCGGCGGGCCGCCGCTGGTGAAGGCCGCGACCGGCGAGGTCGTCACCGCCGAGGAGCTCGGCGGCGGTGAGGTGCACGCGCGCACCTCCGGCGTGGTGGACCACCTCGCCGAGGA
>JBDSLK010000205.1:0-6772 GCA_039916425.1 Nocardioides sp. | reverse complement strand
GGTCGCGGGCGGACCCCAGGGCGGCTGCTGGTGGCTCCAGCGCGGGTCCTCCCCGCGGTCGTGCGGCTCCACGAGCGTCGGCGGGGTGAGCTGGTGGTCACGGTAGGTGGTCCCGGCCCTGGTCAGGTCGTCGGCGCCGGCCAGCGCGGCCACCGCGAGCGGGGCCGTGATGAGGTCGTCCTCGAACGTCGGGGCGTAGCGCGGCACGGCCCGGGGCGGGCGCACCTCGCGAAGCCGGACGAGCAGCTCGGGCAGGTCGGGTCGGCGCGTCGGGTCGGGGTGCAGCGCCGCGTGCACCACGGCACGCACCGGCTCCGGAAGGCCTTCGAGCTGGTGCTCGCCACGGCGGACCCGGTCCATCACCGCCATCGCCGGGCCGCGCCCGAACGGTGGCCGCCCCAGGCCCGCGAAGGCCACGGTCGAGGCCCACGAGTGGACGTCGGCGGCGGTGGTCGCGTCGTCGCCGTGCAGGATCTCCGGCGCCAGGTAGCCCGGGGTGCCCAGCAGCCAGCCGGTGTGGGTCAGCTTGGGGTCGTCGGCGACCCGGGCCAGGCCGAAGTCGATGAGGATCGGGGTGCGGCCCTCCATCAGCACGTTGGACGGCTTGACGTCGCGGTGCAGCACCCCGTGTTGGTGGACGCTCAGCAGGGCCTCGGCGAGCTTGACGGCGAACCAGATCAGGTCGTCGCCCGCGATCGCCCCCTCCTCCCGCACGTGGTCGTGCAGGGACAGACCGGGCACGTAGCGCGTCGCGACGTACGGGATGTCACCCCAGGGGTCGGCGTCCACGATCTCCGCGACTCCCGCGGAGCGGATCCGCGAGAGGGAGCCGACCTCGCGCGCCAGCCGGGAGCGGGCCTCGTCGTCACCGACGATGTGCGGCCGCAGCACCTTGAGCGCGACGCGGTGACCGCCCGGACGTTGGGCGAGGTGGACCACGCCCATCCCGCCCTCGCCGATCCGGGTCAACAGGTGGTAGCCGTCGACCGTGAAGCCCGGTCCGGGACCGGCGGGACGGCCGGCGTCCTCCGGGCTCGGGGTGATGCTCACGCGTCGAGATTACCCGGGGCGGGCTGCCTCGTCGTGCTGCGCTGCCCCGGCGGGGCGGCGTACCGGATCAGCAGACCCGGTGCATCCAGTCGAAGGTGTCGTCGGCCCGGCCGTACTGCAGGTCGACCAGGGCCCGCCGGACCTGCATCGTCACCGGACCGGCGTCGACGACCTCGGGGGTCGCGCCCCCGGCCCACTGGAGCGAGCCCACCGGTGTCACGACGGCCGCGGTGCCGCAGGCGAAGACCTCGGTGATCTCACCGCTGGTCACCCCGTCGCGCCACTCGTCGATGCACAGGCGGCGCTCTTCCACCTGGTGGCCCAGCTTGCCGGCGATCTCGATCACGCTGGCGCGGGTGATCCCCTCGAGGATGGTGCCGGTGGCCGGGGTGACGATGCGGCCGTCAGCGAAGACGAAGTACATGTTCATGCCGCCGAGCTCCTCGACGTAGCGGCCCTCCTGGGCGTCGAGGAAGACAACCTGGTCGCAGCCGTGTGCGGTGGCCTCCTGCTGGGCGACCAGGGAGCTCGCGTAGTTGCCGCCGGTCTTGGCGGCGCCCATGCCGCCGCGGCCGGCGCGGGTGTACTCGGTGGTGAGCCAGAGCGTGATCGGCTTGATGCCCTTGCTGAAGTAGGCGCCGGCCGGGCTGGCGATCACCATGAACGTGACGTGCTGCGCGGGCCGGACGCCGAGGAAGACCTCGGTGGCGATCATGAACGGGCGCAGGTAGAGGCTCTTCTCCCCCGCGCTGTCGGGGACCCAGCGCTGGTCGGTGGTCACCAGCGCGTCGACCGCCCGCACGAAGTCGGCCTCCGGCAGCTCCGGGAACGCCAACCGCCGGCTCGAGCGGACCATCCGCTGCGCGTTGGCCTCGGGTCGGAACGTCCACACCGACCCGTCCGCGTGGCGGTAGGCCTTCATCCCCTCGAAGATCTCCTGGGCGTAGTGCAGCACCGCGGTCGCCGGGTCGAGGGTGAGCGGGCCGTACGGCGTGATCCGCGCGCCGTACCACCCCTGCTCCGGGGTCCACTCGACAGTGAACATGTGATCGGTGAAGTGGGTCCCGAACCCGGGGTTGGCGAGGATCTCCGCGAGCCGCTCGTCGGGCACCGGCGTGGTCGAGGCGGTCGTGCTGATCTGCATGGAAGGCACGGTAGCCGACCTCCTGGGCTCGGGCGTGGGGTGCGGGGTCGTACATTTCCCCGGCGAGCCGGGGAAATGTACGCTTCTCGGCCGTTGCGATGGCCGAGAAGCGCCAGAATCCCCGGTGAGCCGGGGTTTTCGTGGGGCGGTGAGACTCAGCAGGCGGCGGCCAGGGCGGCGATGGCGTCACCGATCTCGGAGGTTCGGCGTACGACGCCGGGGGTGCGGGCCGCGAGGTCGGCGAGGACTGCCCGCTCGACCACGGCTGCGGCGTCGGCGTGCCCGAGGTGGTCGAGCAGCAGGGCGACGGAGAGGATCGCGGCGGTCGGGTCGGCCTTCTGCTGGCCGGCGATGTCGGGCGCGGACCCGTGCACGGGCTCGAACATCGACGGGGCGGTCCGGTCCGGGTTGATGTTGCCGGACGCGGCCAGCCCGATGCCTCCGGTGATGGCGGCGGCGAGGTCGGTAAGAATGTCGCCGAACAGGTTGTCGGTGACGATCACATCGAAGCGGGACGGGTCGGTGACGAGGAAGATCGTGGCGGCGTCCACGTGGAGGTAGTCCACGCTCACGTCGGGGAACTCCTCGCCCACCTCGCTCACGATCCGTGACCACACGGCCCCGGCGTGCACGAGCACGTTCGTCTTGTGGACCAGGGTGCGGCGGCGGCGGGGTCGCCGCCGGGCCCGCCCGAACGCGTCACGGACGACACGTTCCACGCCGTACGCGGTGTTGAGGCTGACCTCGGTCGCCAGCTCTGCCGGGGTGCCGACCCGCATCGCGCCGCCGTTGCCCGTGTAGGGACCCTCGGTGCCCTCGCGCACCACCACGAAGTCCACCTCGCCCCCCGCGAGGACCGGGTCGGACAGGGGTGAGACGACGCCGGGGAAGATCCGAGAGGGGCGCAGGTTGACGTAGTGGTCGAGCTCGAAGCGCAGCCGGAGCAGCAGGCCCCGCTCAAGGATGCCGGGAGGCAGCGCGGGGTCTCCGGGCCGCCCGCCGACGGCACCGAGAAGGATCGCGTCGTGCTCACGGATCTCCGCGAGCACCGAGTCGGGGAGCACCTCGCCGGTCGCGAGGTACCGCTCCGCTCCGAGGTCGTACCGGGTGGTCTCCAGCGAGACCGGGGTGACCACCTCGAGCACCTTGAGTGCCTCGGCGATCACCTCCGGACCGATGCCGTCGCCCGCGACGACCGCGAGCCTGCAGGTCTGCGTCATGAAGGGCAGGCTAGTTGTCCTCGGGGCGGAAGCCCCCGTTGTCCCGCAGGTCGAGCGCGGCCTGGACGGCCTCGGTGCTCAGCGGGTTGTCGGGGTCGTGCTGAGCGGGGCCCCAGTCGGGATACATGTCGTACATCTGGTCCATCTCCTCGGGAGGTGTTCGTGTGCTGGGAAGGCACACACCCGGGCGGGACGGCGGACGGCTCACGGATCACGTGAGGAGGCCCTGGCCGACGAGATGCGGGTCGCGCGATGCTGAAGGCGCCCCGCCGCGGGGTGTGGTGCCGATTCGCAAGGCCGTCCACGCCGAACTCCGCGGCGAGGTGGCCTTGCTGTCAGGCCTCGCCGCGGCAGTCGATGAGTACGAACACGCTCCGCATGATGAGTCAACGGTACGCCGGGGGGCGTGCCGACGCACCTGGATTCCGCGATCCGTTCACGATGCGAGACGGCGTTCCCACCATGAGAGACTCACCGGATCATGACCACCCCACGACGCCCCTTGCTGCGCTCGCTCTGCCGGACGGACCCCGGCACACGATGAGCGCCCCTCCCGAGCTCCCCGAGATCGTGTCCCGCGCCTTCGACGTCTCCAGGCGGGCCGGCTACGTGTCGTTCTGCCGCAACGAGACCGGGCGGCTGCTGGCCACCCTGGCCGCGACCCGCACCGGCACGCTGGCGGAGTTCGGCACCGGATGCGGGGTAGGCACGGCCTGGCTGCGCTCGGGCATCCGCAACGGCGCGCAGATCCTGACGGCCGAGAAGGACGCCAAGCTCGCGGGCGCGGCAGCGGAGATCTTCGTCGACGACGACCAGGTCGAGGTGCTGGCCGCGGACTGGTCGACGCTGGCCGACAAGGGTCCGTTCTCGCTGCTGTTCCTCGACTCCGGCGACCCCGGCAGCGTCCGCGTGGACGCCATCGCCGACCTGCTGGAGCCCGGCGGCCTGGTGGTCCTCGACGACTTCACGCCGTGCGAGTCCTGGCCGCCCATCACCTACCAGCGGGTCGACACCCTGCGCGAGGAGTGGCTCACCGACGAACGGTTCACCGCCGTCGAGGTGATGATCGCCCGCGACGCGTCCGCGGTCATCGCGACCCGGCGCTGACCTCCGGCCCTCCGGGCAGCTCCGGCCGCGGCGGCTCGGCCAATGAGACCCTCAGCCCCGGCAGCATCGCCTGGGTGAGCGGCCCGATCGCGAGGGCGTAGAGCACGGTCCCGAGGCCGAGCACGCCTCCGATTGCGAGACCGATGACCACGACGCCGACCTCGAGTCCGGTCCGCACCAGCCGCAGCGACCAGCCCGTACGGCGCGCCAGGCCGGTCATCAGCCCGTCGCGCGGGCCGCGCCCGAGCTGGGCGCCGATGTAGAGCGCGGTGGCGAAGCCGCACAGGACGACGCCGCCGACCGTCAGGGCCGCCCGGGCCGCGAGGAGCTCGGGCCGGTCGAGCATCGTCAGGCCGAGGTCGGCCGAGGAGCCGATGAGCAGGGCGTTGAGCACCGTCCCGATCCCGGGCGTCTCCCGCAGCGGGATCCAGGCGACCAGCACCACGAAGCTCATCACTACGACCGCCTGGCCCAGCGTGAGCGGCACGTGCCGGATCAGCCCGGAGTGCAAGACGTCCCACGGCGCGAGGCCGAAGTCGCCGCGCACCATCATCGCCAGCGAGACGCCGTACAGCAGCAGGCCCACCACGAGCTGCGGCAGCCGACGGCCGAGCCGGCCGGCCCGGAGCTGGGCGATGGGCCCGAGGTCGATGAGAGCGGCGGGAGCTGGGGTGGGCACCCGCCCAGGATGCCGTTGATTGGCCCCGCAACAAATAGCCAATCGTGCAACAGTGGCTCCCATGCCGACCACCATCGCGGCCAGCCGGGCCGCCACCCTGCTCGGGGACTTCGACCGCTCCCCCGCCTACGCCGGCCTGACGGAGTCGCTGCGACTGCTCATCGCCGACGGCCGGATCACCTTCGGCGCCCGCTTACCCAGCGAACGGGACCTCACCGGGGCGTTGGCTGTCTCCCGCACCACGGTCACCCGCGCCTACGCGGCCCTCGTCGACGCGGGGTACGCCACCTCCCGCCGCGGGGCCGGCACCTTCGCCACGGTCCCCGGCGGCCGGGCCCGCACCCACGACCGGGCCCTGCTCCCCCACGACGGCGACGCCGACGCGATCGACCTCAGCTGCGCGGCCCCGCAGTCACCACCGGGCCTGGCCCAGGCCTACGCGGCGGCCGTGGCGGACCTGCCGGCGTACTTCTCCGGGCACGGCTACTTCCCCGCCGGGCTGCCGCCCCTCCAGCGTGCCATCGCGGCGGCGTACGACGACCGCGGCCTGCCGACCGACCCTGGCCAGATCATGGTGACCGCCGGTGCGCTCAGCGCCGTCTCGATCGTCGCGCAGGCCTTCACCTCGCCGGGGCAGCGTGTGCAGGTCGAGTCGCCGGTCTACCCCAACGCCACCCAGGCCCTGCGCCACGGCGGTGCCCGGCTCGTCGAGTCCCCCGTGGACCCCGACGGCTGGGATCTCGGCGCGGTCGGCGCCGGGCTCCGCCAGCACACCCCCACGCTGGCCTACCTGGTGCCCGACTTCCAGAACCCCACCGGCCACCTGATGAGCGACCCCCAGCGCGAGGAGTACGCCGCCCACCTGCGCCGCTCGCGCACGGTCGCGGTCGTCGACGAGGCGCACCAGTCGCTGGCGCTCGAGGGTCAGTCGATGCCGCGTCCGTTCGCGGCGTGGGCGCCGGACTCGATCACCCTCGGCAGCGCCAGCAAGAGCTGGTGGGGCGGTCTGCGGCTCGGGTGGATCCGGGCGCCGCGGGGGACGATGGACCGGCTCATCCGGGCCCGGGTCTCCCTGGACCTCGGCGCCCCGGTGCTCGAGCAGCTGGTGCTCGCCCGACTGCTGACCGACGGCGACGGCGTCCTCAACCACCATCGCGACCGGCTCCGCGAGCAGCGCGACCGGCTCGCGGGTGCGGTCCGCGAGCGGCTCCCCGACTGGCGGTTCCGGCTCCCGACCGGTGGCCTCGCACTGTGGTGCGAGCTGCCGGGGGGCGACGCGACCGCGCTGGCAGCGGAGGCAGAGCGGCTCGGCGTCATCGTCGCGCCCGGCCCGGTCTTCACCGTCGAGGGCGGACTCAACCGCTTCGTCCGGATCCCCTGGACCCGGCCGACCGACGAGCTCGAGGAGGCGGTGGCCCGGCTGGGCGAGGCGTGGTCGGGCGTGCGCGACACGTCCGAGGGTCGGGACCGGCGCACGCCGCGGGTGATGGTGGCCTGACCCGCCCGTCAGCGCAGGTTGACCGCCCGCACCGATCCCGCCGAGATGGCCTCGCCGATCTCCTCCAGCGTCTC
>JBDSLK010000204.1:0-3295 GCA_039916425.1 Nocardioides sp. | reverse complement strand
GGTGCCTTCGCGTGGCAGGCGCTACTGGCGGGCCTGGCCCGGCTGGGCGAGCCGGTGCCCCGAGGTGCTGCCCGGCCGCGCTTCACCCACGGCGTCGAGGCCCGGGTCGGTGGGCTGCTGGTGCTCGCGTCGTTCCACCCGAGCCAGCAGAACACCTTCACCGGGCGACTCACCGAGGCGATGCTCGACCAGGTCCTGGGAAGGGCCGCCGCGTCGGCCGGGATGGGTCCTATCCTCCAGCCATGACCACCACCGCCGGCCCCACGGGGCGCACACGGATCCTCGTCGTGGGCGGTGGCTACGTCGGCCTCTACACCGCGCTGAGGCTGCAGAAGCGGCTTCGTTCGGAGCTGCGGTCCCGGCGGGTCGAGGTCATCGTCGTCGACCCCCGGTCGTACATGACCTACCAGCCGTTCCTCCCCGAGGCTGCCGCCGGCAGTGTCGAGCCGCGCCACGTCGTCGTGCCGCTGCGCCGGGTGCTCGACAAGTGCGAGATCCTCACCGGTCGCGTGACGACCGTCGACCACGCCCGACGGGTGGCGCGCATCGAGCCGGCGCGGGGCGAGGCCTACGAGCTGTCCTACGAGGTCATCGTCCTGGCACCCGGCTCGGTGGCACGCACCCTGCCCATCCCCGGTCTGGCCGAGCAGGGCATCGGGTTCAAGCAGGTCGAGGAAGCCATCGCGCTGCGCAACCAGATCCTCGAGAAGCTCGACATCGCGACCTCCGTGACCGATCACGCGGCCCGGCGGGCCCTGCTCACGTTCGTGTTCGTCGGCGGCGGCTACGCGGGCATCGAGGCGTTGGCAGAGCTCGAGGACATGGCGTGCTACGCGACCCGCTACTACCCCGGGCTGTCCAAGGGCGACATCAGGTTCGTGCTGGTGGAGGCGACCGACCGGATCCTCCCCGAGGTCGGCGAGGACCTGGGCCGCTACACCGTCGAGCAGCTCCGCCGGCGCCGCATCGACATCCGGCTGAACACCCGCCTCGAGTCCTGCGTCGGTGGGCACATCGTGCTCTCCGACGGCGAGGAGTTCGATGCCGAGACGCTGGTCTGGACCGCCGGGGTGAAGGCTAACCCGATGCTCGCGCGCACCGATCTCCCCTTGGACGACAAGGGACGCCTGCGGTGCCGCACCGACCTGCGCGTCGAGGGCGTGGACGGGGCCTGGTCGGCCGGCGACTGTGCGAGCATCCCCGACCTGACGGCGGGGCCCGGGGTGTTGACCAGTCCCAGTGCCCAGCATGCCGTCCGCCAGGCAAAGGTGCTCGCCGACAACATCAGCCTCGTCCTGAACGGTCGGAGCCCCAGTGCGTACGCCCACAAGCATGTCGGCTCGGTCGCCTCCCTCGGCCTGCACAAGGGAGTGGCCCAGGTCTATGGCATCAAGCTGCGCGGCTTCCCGGCCTGGTTCATGCACCGGACCTACCACGTGAGCCGGGTGCCCACGTTCAACCGGAAGATCCGCGTCATCCTCGACTGGACCCTCGCGCTGTTCTTCCGGCGGGAGATCGTGTCGCTGGGCTCTCTGCAGCACGCGCGTGACGAGTTCAGCGAGGCCTCCCGGTGAGTGCCGGGTCGACCGTGCGGATGACCACGGCCGAGCAGCTGTCCCGGGTGCTCGCGCTGGTCGTCGGTGAACCCGCCCGCTTCCAGGTGCGGGCCTGGGACGGGACGGTGGCAGGCCCGGCGGGCGCCCCCCTTCTGGACATCCGCTCCCGCGACGCCGTGCGCCACCTCTCGCACTCGCCCGACGAGCTGGGGCTCGCCCGGGCGTACGTCAGCGGGTCGCTGGGCCTCGAGGGCGATGTCTACGCCGCGCTCGCCGCTCTCCCGTTGGACGACGCGGCCGGGATGGGCGGCCGGCCCATCATCCCGCGCCAACGGGTCGAGCTGGCCGCGCTCGTCGCGCGGGTCGGGGGCCTCGGCAGGGCGCCCGCACCGCCGCCGGAGGAGGCAACGCTCTCCGGCCGGCTGCACAGCAGGTCCCGGGACAGGGCGGCAGTCACCCATCACTACGACGTCGGGAACGAGTTCTACCGGCTGGTGCTCGGGGCGTCGATGGTCTACTCCTGCGCCTACTGGCGGCGGACCGACGACCCGGGCTACACCCTCGAGGACGCCCAGCGCGACAAGCTCGACCTGGTGTGCCGGAAGCTGGGGCTGCACGACGGCGGGGAGGACGTCCGGCTCCTCGACGTCGGCTGCGGCTGGGGGTCGCTGCTGCTCCACGCCGCGTCGACGTACGGCGTGCGAGGTGTCGGCATCACACTCTCCACCTCACAAGCCGAGCTGGCGCGCGAGCGGCTGGCCCTGGCCGGGCTGGCAGACCGGGTGGACATCAGGGTGCAGGACTACCGCGACCTGGCCGACGGCCCGTTCGACGTCATCGCCAGCATCGGCATGGCCGAGCACGTCGGGCAGGAGGCGTACGCCGCGTATGCGCGCCACCTGCACTCGCTGCTGCGTACCGGCGGCCGGCTGCTCAACCACCAGATCTCCCGACGGCCCGGCCCGACGCGAGAGGGGCGGTCGTTCGTATCGGCCTACGTGTTCCCCGACGGCGAGCTGCTGCCCGTCGCGACCACAGTCGGTCTGCTCGAGGGAGCCGGCTTCGAGGTGCGCGACGTCGAGTCGCTGCGGGAGCACTACGCATTGACGCTACGACGCTGGGTGGGCAACCTGGACAACGGCTGGGACGGCGCTGTGGAGTTGACGTCGGAGGGCCGCGCTCGGGTGTGGCAGCTCTACATGGCGGGGTCGGCGCTGGCGTTCGAGGCCGGCCGCATCGGGGTCAACCAGGTGCTGGCCGTGCGGCTCGGCGGCGACGGTGCCAGCGGGCTGCCGACGACCCGCGACGGGTGGTACGCATGAGCGCCGGCCGGCTGCTGGCCGTCACCGTCGTCGGGCACGACCGGCCCGGCATCATCGCTGAGGCGACCGGGCTGCTCGCCGAGCTGGGTGCCAATCTGGAGGACTCGTCGATGACGATCCTGCGTGGTCACTTCGCCATGGTGATGGTGGCCAGCGCCGAGGTGACCGCCGAGGAGGCCCAGCAGGCCCTGGACACGCTCGCCGACGACACCCTGTCCGTCTCGGTGCGGGAGGTGCCCGACGAGTCAGCGCAGGTCATGCGGAATCAGCCGGTCGGTCCGCCCTTCCTCCTCTCGGTCCACGGCGCTGACCGGCCCGGGATCGTGTCCACGGTGACCGCCCGCATCTCGGCGGTGGGCGGCAATGTCACCGACCTCACCACCCGGCTGTCCGACGGTCTCTACGTTCTGGTGGCCG
>JBDSLK010000203.1:0-3488 GCA_039916425.1 Nocardioides sp. | reverse complement strand
CCCCAGGCCCGGACGGCCTCCCCGGCCGGCTCCGCTGCCAGGGAGGCGGGGGTCGGCCAGCGGCCGAGCCACCGCTCGTGCACCGGCAGCACGCGGGCAACCGGCGTCTGCTGGAGCATGAACTCCGAGACCATCACCGACCAGGCCGAGGCGCCCGGGCCACGCCACGGCAGCTCGCGTGCGTGGGCGTCGTACCACCCGAGGATCGGCAGCAGCAGCGGGTGTTCGGTGGCCGGGTCGCTCATCGGGCTCGATGGTAGTGCCGGATCCACGGACGCCCGGTGTGGCACCCGGGAGAGCGGCCGGGCGCTGGTTACGGTGAGGCCGTGTCCTCCCTGAACCGGCCCCGGGGGCCGTTGCCGCCGCGTGTCTACTGGACGCGACGCTTGTCGGTGCTGGGGATCGCGCTGGTGCTCGTCTTCGGTCTCGGCCGGGTGCTGGGGTCCTACAGCGACGGCTCCTCCGAGCCCGGTGTCGCCCGCCAGGCGGCTGCGCTGCCCAGCGTGACGGGCAGCCCGTCGACGACGAGGGTGCCCGGCGAGAAGAAGCGCACGAAGAAGCGCCAGCAGGCGACCGCGGCCCCGACCCCGACGGCGCCAGTGCTCGCGCCTCCCAGCGGACCCTGCGCCACCAGCGACATCGTCGTCACCCCCCAGATCTTCAAGGAGGAGGGCGGTGGCCCGGTGCTGATCTCTCTGGAGCTGACCACTCGCGTCACCGAGGCCTGCACCTGGACGGTCTCCCCGGACACCCTGACGCTCAAGATCAGCTCCGGCTCCGACGACATCTGGTCGAGCCGCCAGTGCCCGACCTCCGTGCCGACCGAGGAGGTGGTCGTCCGCCAGGACCTCGGCACTACGGTCGGCGTGCGCTGGAACGGCAAGCGCTCCGACGCCACCTGCTCGGCGCTGACCGAGTGGGCGCTGCCCGGCTACTACCACGTGGTCGCGGCCGCGTTGGCCGGTGAGCCGACCGACGTGCAGTTCAAGCTGACCAGAGTGGCGACCACGGTGATCACCACCACGATCACGCCCTCCCCGAAGGCGGGCGGTGGCAAGAACAAGCCCAGCGACCCCGACGCCTCACAGCCGACCGACGAGCCGACGGGCACGCCGACGGGCGCGACCGAGCCGCGCTGAGCGACGACTCAGACGAAACGGTCGCCGAGGATGCTCGACTCGGCGAGTCGGGAGAGTCCCTCGCGGACGCTGCGGGCCCGCAGCTCACCGACGCCGTCGACGACCTGGAGGTCGTCGATGCCAGCCGCGAGCAGCTTCTGCAGGGTCCCGAAGTGGTCGACCAGGCGGTCGACGACCGTCGGTGGCAGCCGCGGCACCTTAGCCAGCAGCCGGTAGCCGCGCTGGGTGACGGCGCCATCGAGGTGCTCGCCGTTGCCGAGGGACATCGCCCGCGCCACGGAGCCGGGGTCGACCAGGTCGGTGGCCGAGAGGGCGGCGAGCTGTTGGAGCGACGCCTCGGGCGACTTGCCGCGCTGGCCCACGGGAAGGTAGTCGCGGATCACCAGCTCGCGCTCCGCGTCGACGCCGGTGATCAGCTCCTCGAGCTGCAACGACAGCAGCCGGCCGTCGGTGCCGAGCTCGAGCACGTAGTCCTCGATCTCGCGGGCGATCCGGGTGACCATCTCGAGCCGCTGGGCGACCACGGCGACGTCGCGGACGGTCACCAGGTCCTCGATCTCGAGGGCCGAGAGCGTGCTGGCGACCTCGTCGAGACGCAGCTTGTAGCGCTCCAGGGTCGCGAGTGCCTGGTTGGCGCGGGAGAGGATCTGGCCGGAGTCCTCCAGGACGTGGCGGATCCCGCCGACGTACGCCGCGATGATCTGCATCGACTGCGACACCGAGATCACCGGGAAGCCGGTCTGTCGTGCTACCCGGTCGGCGGTGCGGTGCCGGGTGCCCGTCTCGTCGGATTGGATGGTGTGGTCGGGCATCAGGTGGACCGCGGCCCGGTGGATGCGGGTGATGTCCCGGTCGATGATGATCGCGCCGTCCATCTTGGCCAGCTCACGCAGGCCAGTGGCGCTGAACGGGACGTCGAGCTCGAAGCCACCGGTGGAGATCGACTCGATGAGCTTGTCGTGGCCGACCACGATCAAGGCGCCGGTGCGGCCCCGCAAGATCCGCTCCAGACCGTCGCGCAGCGTGGTGCCGGGTGCCATCGACGCCAGGGTCGAGCGCAGCCGCAGCACGTCCTCGGTGCGTTCGATCCCGACCATGGGCCCTCCCCCTGTCCTGCCAGCCGGGGCGTGCCCAGGCGCGCGCGTCAGTCTAGAGGACGCAGTCTGGCACCGCCGGTGTTGTCACGTTGGGGTCGGGTGAGCCGGGTGAGCCGGAGGGCGGAGGCTACGTCGGGCACCTCGACCACCCGGATGCCGGCCGTCTCGGTGCGCTTGACCGACTGGGGCGTCATCCGCTCGGGACCGCTCGGCACCACCGCCACCTCGAAGCCCATCCGAGCGGCCTCGGCGATCCGCTGGGGCAGGTCACGGACCTGGCGCAGCTCGCCGGCCAGCCCGATCTCGCCCATCGCCACCACGCTCTGCGGGGGCGGGATGCCATAGGTGGCGGACGCCAGCGCAAGAGCGACCGCGAGGTCGCTGGCCGGCTCCGTCAGCCGGGCGCCACCCACCGTGGAGGCGAACACGTCGTGGGCGTGCAGCCGGATGCCGCAGTGCTGCTGGAGCACCGCGAGCACCATCGCCATCCGCGAGGAGTCCAGCCCGGAGGTGGTGCGCCGCGGTCGCTCGGCGGCCGAGGCGGTGACGAGGGCCTGCACCTCGGCGAGCAGCGGGCGTCGACCCTCCATGGTGACGGCGACGCAGGTGCCGGGCACCCGGCGGCGGTGGTGCTCGACGAAGAGCCCAGTGGGGTCGGTCACCGCGGTGATGCCGCCTGCGGAGAGGTCGAAGCAGCCGACCTCGTCGATCGGTCCGAACCGGTTCTTCATGGCCCGGACCATGCGGAACCGGGAGTTGCGGTCGCCCTCGAAGTGCAGGACCACGTCGACGAGGTGCTCGAGCACCCGGGGGCCCGCGATGCTGCCGTCCTTGGTCACGTGGCCGACGATCATCACGGTGATCGCGCGGGTCTTGGCGACCCGGATCAGCGCGGCGGCCACCTCCTTGACCTGGGTGACGCCGCCGGGCACGCCGTCGACGTCGGCGGCGGAGATGGTCTGGATCGAGTCGAGCACCAGCAGGTTCGGCTTCACGGCGTCGAGGTGGCTCAGGACGCCGCCCAGATCGGTCTCGGCGGCAAGGTAGAGCTCGTCGTGGACGGCGGCGGTGCGGTCGGCGCGGAGCCGGACCTGGGAGGCGGACTCCTCACCGGTGACATAGAGCGTGCGCCGCTGCGTGCGGCTGGTCTGGGAGGCCACCTCGAGGAGCAGGGTGCTCTTGCCGACGCCGGGCTCACCCGCGAGCAGGATCGCCGCCCCGGGCACCAGCCCGCCGCCGAGGACGCGGTCGA
>JBDSLK010000202.1:0-11675 GCA_039916425.1 Nocardioides sp. | reverse complement strand
CCCGACGTGGTCCGCCGCAAGGTCGGCCGCGCCGTCACGGACTCCGACGTCGGCGCGACGGCGGTGCGCAGCGACCGGGAGGCCAAGCCCGGGGTGACCAACCTGCTCGAGATCCTCCGGAGCTGCGGCGGCTCGGCCGACGGGGCGAGCACCTACGGCGCCCTCAAGGCCTCGGTCACCGACGCCGTCGTCGCCGTGCTGGAGCCGCTGCAGGCGTCGTACGCCGACCTCGCGGCCGATCCCGAGCACGTGCGCGCCGTCTTCGAAGCCGGCGCCGAGCGCTGCCGTGAGGTGTCCGGGCCGCTGCTCGACGCGGCGACAGCCGCGTCGGGCTGGTGTGACAACCTTTGTTGAACACGTTCAAATCAGTGCTACGCTGTCCTCAGCATTGAATTGAACACGTTCAAACAAGGGAGAAGTGTCGTGCTGACCTGGACTGTCTGGACCTACCTGAGCTACCTGCTCGTGACCGTGCCGCTCACCGTCTGGGTGGCCGCCACCCTCTCGCGCAACGGCAGGGTGTTCCTCGCCGACGTCTTCGAGGGCAAGGAGGGGCTCGCCGACGCGGTCAACCAGCTGCTCGTCGTCGGCTTCTACCTGGTCAACCTCGGCTTCGTGATGCTCTACCTGCGCGTGGACGCGCCCGTCTCCTCGCTGACCGGGATGTTCGAGACGATGTCGGTCAAGGTGGGCATCGTGATGCTGGTCCTGGGCGTCATCCACTTCTGCAACGTCTACGTCTTCAACGCCATCCGGCGCCGCAGCCGCCTGGAGTCGATGCGCGTCCCGCCGGTGCCCCCGCAGGGCTTCGTCCCCCCGGCGCCGGCGTACCCGCGATGAGGCTCACCGTCCTGTACGACGCGGGGTGCCCGCTGTGCCGCCGGTTCCGGGACTGGCTCGCCAGCCAGCCGGCGCTGGTGCCGCTCGACCTGGTGGCCGCGGGCTCCGTCGAGGCCCGGCAACGGTTCCCCGGCCTCGATCACGCCCGCACCCTGGCCGAGATCACGGTGTTCGCCGACGACGGCCGCCTCTGGACGCGCGAGCACGCCTGGGTGGTGGCGCTGTGGGCCACGGCGTCCTACCGGCCGCTGAGCCTGCGACTCTCGGGACCGGCCGGGCTGCCCGTCGCCCGCCTCGCCGCGATGACCGCCGCCGGCCTGCGCTCCGCCCTCACCAGCACCCCGGACGGAGACACCTACAGTGACCACTGTGCCGGAACCTGCCACCCGCTCCCCCAAGGCTGAGCAGACCCGCCGCACCATCGCCGACGCGGCGATGCGGCTCTTCCGGGCCCGGGGCTACGACAAGACCACGATGCGCGCGATCGCCGACGAGGCCGGGGTCTCGCTGGGTAACACCTACTACTACTTCGCCGGCAAGGAGCACCTCGTCCAGGCGTTCTACGACCAGATGCAGGTGCTCCACGCGGAGGCCGCGGCCACCGCCCTGGACGGCGAGCGCTCCTTCGCGGGCCGCCTGCGGGTCCTCCTCGACACCTGGGTCGACGTCGCGGCGCCGTACCACGGGTTCGCGGGGCAGTTCTTCCAGAACGCCGCGGACCCGACCAGCCCGCTCTCGCCGTTCTCCGCGGAGTCGGCGCCGGCCCGGGAGGCCAGCACCGCCCTCTTCCGCCGGGCCGTGGAGGGCTCCGACCTCAAGGTCGCCCCCGCCCTGCGCGCCGAGCTGCCCGAGCTGCTCTGGCTGCTGCACATGGGCGTCGTGCTGTTCTGGGTGCACGACGCGTCGCCCGACCAGCGGCGCACCCGTCAGCTCGTCGCCGGGGTGGTGCCGCTGGTCACCCGGTTGACCCGGCTTACCCGGCTCCCCGGCGTGCGCGGCGTCGTCGACGACGTGCTCGGCCTGGTCGCGACACTGCGCACCTGAGGCGATCAGGCCAGGGCGGCCCGGGCGTACTGGTCGGGCCAGGGGGCGTCGTCGACCGCGACCCCGAGCTCGTGGGCGGCACGCAGCGGCCAGGCGGGCTCGCGCAGCGCCGCGCGCGCCAGCAGCACGACGTCGGCCTGTCCGGAGGCGAGCACCTGCTCGGCCTGCGCCGGCTCGGTGATCATCCCGACGGCGCCGGTGGCGATGCCGGCCGAGCGCACGCCCGCCGCCAGGGCCACCTGGTAGCCGGGGCCGACCGGGATCGAGGCACGGGCGTTGCCACCGGAGGATACGTCGACGAGGTCGACGCCGTGCTCGCGCAGCGGGCCGCCGAGGCGGGTGCTCTGCTCGAGGTCCCAGCCGCCCTCGAGCCAGTCGGTCCCGGAGATCCGGACCAGCAGCGGCGCGGAGTCCGGCAGTACGCCGCGCACCGCGTCGACGGTCTCGAGCACCAGTCGCACGCGGTTCTCGAAGGACCCGCCGTAGTCGTCGTCGCGACGGTTGGACAGCGGCGAGAGGAACTGGTGGAGCAGGTAGCCGTGGGCCGCGTGGATCTCCACCGTGTCGGCCCCGGCGGCGAGCGAGCGGACCGCAGCGTCGGCGAACGCGGTCACCACGTCGGCGATCTCGTCGAGCGTCATGGCGGCGGGCTCGGCGTACCCGTCGAAGGCGACGGTCGACGGAGCGCTGGTGGTCCAGCCGCCCTCCTCGGCGGGGACGGTGCCGGACGAGTCGGCCCAGGGCCGGTACGTCGACGCCTTCCGGCCGGCGTGCGCCAGCTGCACCCCGGTGGCGGCACCCTGGGCGTGGGCGAACGCGAAGATCCGGCTCCAGGCCTCCGCCTGCTCGTCGTTCCAGATGCCGGCGTCCTGGGGGCTGATCCGCCCCTCGGGCGTGACCCCCGCCGCCTCGGTCAGCACGAGACCGAACCCGCCGGTGGCGCGGGCGCCGAGGTGGACCAGGTGCCAGTCGTCGGGCACTCCGTCGACGGCGGAGTACTGGCACATCGGTGAGAGCCAGATCCGGTTCCGGACGGTCAGCGACCGCAGGGTGATCGGGTCGAACAGGCGGGCGGACATCAGGGACGACTCCTCGTCGTGGAGAGCGGGACACCGGGCCAACCTCGACACCGGGTCGGGTGTTCCGCGCTGAGAGATTGCCGACCCGGCCGTCAGCCGGGGTAGATGCGGAACCGGGCTCGGTCCGGTGGCTCACGAGCCTTCGGCGAGCTCACGGGAGCGGTCGCGGGCGGCCTCCATCGCGGCCAGGAAGGCCGCACGCACCCGGTGGATCTCGAGCTCGCGCAGCGCCGCAGCCGTGGTGCCGCCGGGCGAGGTGACCTGCTCGCGCAGCACGACGGGGTGGGTGCCGGTCTCGCGGAGCATCTTGGCGGAGCCCACCACGGTCTGGATGACCAGGTCGGTGGCCGTGGTGCGCGGCAGGCCGAGGTGGACGCCGGCCTCGATCATCGACTCCACGACGAAGAAGATGTAGGCGGGCCCGGAGCCCGAGATCGCGGTGACGGCGTCCTGCTGGCGCTCGGGGATCCGCAGCACCTTGCCCACCGAGGCCATCAGCGACTCGGCCTCGGCGAGGTCGGCCTCGCCGCAGTGGGAGCCCGGCGAGATCGCGGCCATCCCCTCGTCGACCAGCGCCGGGGTGTTGGGCATGACGCGCACGACCGCGACGCCCTCGGGCACCCGCGACTCGATGAACGCGGTGGTGATGCCGGCGGCCAGCGACACGAGCAGCTGGCCGGCGCGGAGCTCCCCGGAGATCTCGGCCAGCACGTCGGCCATGTCCTGGGGCTTGACCACCAGGGCGATGGTGTCCGCCTTGCGTGCCGCCTCCAGGTTGGAGACGACGGCGACGCCGTACCGCTCCTCGAGCTCGCGGGCGCGGTCGGGGCGCTTCTCGCCCACCAGCAGGTTGTCGACGCGGCGGCCGGCGCGCACCAAGCCGGAGAGCAGGGTCTCGCCCATCACACCCGCGCCGATGACGGCGGTCTGGCCACTGCGTCCGGTGGAGGGGTCGGTCATGGCTGGTGCACTCCTTGGCTCACTTCTTGGAGACGAGGGACTTCAGGAAGAACGACAGGTTCTGCGGTCGCTCGGCGAGGCGACGCATCAGGTAGCCGTACCACTGCGCACCGTAGGGGACGTAGACCCGCACCGTCTCGCCACTTCCGGCGAGCCGCCGCTGCTCCTCGGGGCGGATGCCGTAGAGCATCTGGAACTCATAGGTGCCCTGCGCCCGTCCGTGCCGGCTCGCAAGGGTCGAGGCGATCGCGATCATCCGCGGGTCGTGGGTGGCGACCATCGGGTAGCCCTGCCCGGCCATCAGCGCCTTCAGGCAGCGCACGTAGGACTTGTCGACCTCGAGCCGCTCCTGGAAGGCCACGTGCTCGGGCTCGTTGTAGGCGCCCTTGCACAGCCGCACCCGCGACCCCTCGTAGGCCAGGGCCCGACAGTCGTCCTCGGTCCGGTGCAGGTAGGCCTGGAGCACCGCGCCGGTCTCGGGGAAGTCCTTGCGCAGGTCACGCAGGATCGCCAGCGTCGAGTCGGTCGTGGTGTGGTCCTCCATGTCGAGGGTCACGCTGGTGCCGGCGTTGCGGGCCGCCCGGCAGATGGCACGGGCGTTCTCGAGCGCGACCTTGTGACCGTGGTGCTCCAGCGCCTGGCCGATCGCGGACAGTTTCACCGAGACCTCGGCCTGGCGCGCCAGGCCCCGCTCGCTCAGGGCGGTGAGGACATCCTTGTACGCCGCCACCGTGGCATCGGCCTGGTCGGCGTCGAGGATGTCCTCGCCGAGATGGTCGAGGCTCGCGTGGAGGCCGTCGGCGACGAGCTCGGCAGTGGCCTGCACGACGCTGGCCGCAGTTTCGCCCGGGACGTAGGAGCTCACGATGCCGGCCGAGACCGGCATGGTGCTGACGAGCTTCTTGAGCTGCTCGCTGCGGGCGAGCAGCAGCAGCGGTTCACGGAGCAGGGCCATGCGTGCAGGTTACGCCGTACGCCGTCGCAGGGTCGCAGCGCCGAGGCCCAGGCCGGCCAGGGCGAACGCCGCGACCACGGCCAGGTCCCGCCACACCTCACCGGTGGCGGCGGTGAGGACGAGGTGGGTCATCGCATCCACCGCGTAGGAGAGCGGCAGCGCGTCGCTGATCGTCTCCAGCACGCCCGGCAGTGCCGCCCGGGGCACGAACAGCCCGCAGAGCAGGATCTGCGGGATCACCACCAGCGGCATGAACTGCACCGCCTGGAACTCCGTGGTCGCGAACGCCGAGACCAGCAGGCCGAGGGCGGTGCCCAGCACCGCGTCGACGACGGCAACGAGGGTCAGCAGCCAGGTCGGGCCCTGGACGTCGAGGCCGAGCAGGCCGACCGAGACGCCCACGGCCACCATCGACTGCACCGTGGCGACCAGGCCGAAGGCGATCGCGTAGCCGAGCAGGAAGTCGAGCTTGCCCATCGGCATCGACAGCAGCCGTTCCAGGGTGCCGCTGGCGCGCTCGCGCAGCGTGGTCACGCTCGTGACCAGGAACATCACGATGAACGGGAAGAGCGCGAGCAGCCCCGGGCCGAACCGGTCGAAGCTGTCACCGGGAACGCCCGCGAACATCCACCACAGCAGGGTGATCAGCAGGCAGGGCAGCACCAGCAGCATCGCCAACGTGCGGTGGTCGCGACGGATCTTGGTCAGCACCCGCACGGCGACGGCGAGTGTGACGCGGGGACTCACGCCGAACCACCCACGACGGCGAGGAACGCGTGCTCGATGTCGGCGGTGCCGGTGCGTTGACGGATCTCGGCGGGTGAGCCGTCGGCGATGATCGCGCCCCCGCGCATCAGCAGCAACCGGTCGCACCGCTCGGCCTCGTCCATCACATGACTGGAGACGAAGACCGCGGAGCCGGCGTCGGCCAACCGGTGGAACAGCCCCCAGAGATCCTGGCGCAGCACCGGGTCGAGGCCCACCGTCGGCTCGTCGAGCACCAGCAGGTCGGGCTCGGTCAGCAGGGCGATCGCGAGGCTGACCCGGGACCGCTGGCCCCCGCTGAGCCTCCCGACGACCTGACGGCGCTGGGCGTCGAGGTCGACGGCAGCGATGCTGCGATCGACCTCGACGTCACCGACGCCGAGCACGGTGGCGAAGAAGGCGAGGTTCTCGGTGACGCTGAGGTCGTCGTACACACTGGCGGCCTGGGTGACGTAGCCGACCCGGGCCCGCAGGGGGCTACTGCCCGCCGGCTCTCCGAAGACGGTGACCGTCCCGGACGTCAGGCGCTGGACGCCGACCAACGCCCGCATCAGGGTGGTCTTGCCGCAGCCGGAGGGGCCGAGCAGCCCCGTGACTCCCCCGCCGATCCCGAGGGACAGCCCGTCGAGCACCCGGGTGCGGCCCCGGACCACCACGAGATCCTGGATCTCCACCGCGTTTTTCATCATGCGTTGAATTATGCGCTCGCGCCGCCGCCCTGGCAAGAGGGTGCGCTCCGGTGCATCCTGGGACGACGACCGTCCCCGACCCAGGAGCGCGCCATGCCGATCATCACCCAGGTCCAGGTCCGCCAGCCCGCGAAGCGCGACCTCGTCGGATCGAGGTTCGTCGTCGCCGGGGTGGGCGCCGGCTTCGAGGGCACCATCGGGCTCCGGGTGCTCGACTCCCGCGGCCGTGAGCTGGCCGCCGGGTCGGCCCAGTCCGCCGGCGGGATGGCCGGCGTCGGGGAGTTCAGCGCCACGCTGGTGATGACCGCGCCGCCGCGCAACGGCGCCCGGGTGACGCTGCAGGCCTTCGGCGACAACCCCGGGCTGCCCGACGAGGGGCCCAGCCCGGGGTTCGACCTGGTCGAGGTGCCGCTGATCGTGTTCCCCGACCTGCGCGGCTGGCTGCTCTACCGGGTCGCCGCCGGTGACACCCTCACCTCGATCCGCCGAGACCTGCGGCCCTTCACCCGCGCCACCGTGGCCCAGATCGTCGCCGCCAACCCACGGATCGAGGACCCGGACGTGATCCGGGTGGGCTGGAAGCTGCGGGTGCCCCAGCTCGACTGAGCCAGGGTCGTCAGGGCAGCGGGCCGGTGAGGTAGCGCTGGACCGTGGGGGCGTACGTCGCGATCACCCGCTCGGCGGGCATCGAGGCCAACGGCTCCACCTCGAACACGTAGCGCAGCAGGATCAGCCCGATCACCTGACTGGCCACCAGGGTCATCCGGTGCTCGGGGTGGTCGACACCGAGAGCCACCCCGATCGGTTCGATGACGACCGGCAGGAAGCCCTCGCTGAGCAGCCGGTGCGCCGACGGGTCCATCGCTCCGCGGACCACGGCGAGCAGGCCCGGCCTGAGCCCGGGGTCGTCCCACACCGAGAGGAAGACCGCCAGGAACCGTTCGGCGGCGCCCTCGGGTCCGCCGACCAGTGCGGGAGCGAGCACCGTGCGTGGGTCGACCGGCATCGCGAGCGCGGCCAGGAAGAGGTCGTCCTTGGTGCCGAAGTAGTGGTGCACCAGGGCCGCGTCGACCCCGGCCCCGGCCGCGACCGCGCGGATCGTCGTACCCCCGAATCCGTGGGCGGCGAAGAGGCCGCGCGCGGAGTCGAGGATCGCCGCCCGGGTGTCAGGAGCACCCGGGCGTCGGCCACGGCGGACGGGCGCACTCATCGGGCGGGGACGACGAAGTGCTCGCGGGCGAACTCGACCGACGCCTGGAGGTCCAGCTCGCGCTCCTCCTTGGTGGAGCAGCGGCGGGTGTTGATCTCCAGCACGACGTGGCCGGTGAAGTCCTTGGCAGCGAGGTGGCGCAGGAAGACGTCGGCGCTCATCACCCCGCGCCCCGGCACCAGGTGCTCGTCCTTGGCCGACCCGGTGCCGTCGGTGAGGTGCACGTGCCGCAGCCGGTCGCCGAGCCGGTCGGCCATCTCGACCACGTCGGACTTCGCGATCGCGGCGTGGGAGAGGTCGACGGTCGCGTTCGCGTACGCCTCCTCGGAGGGATCCCAGCCGGGGAGGTACATCTCCATGCCTCGCTTCGATCCACCACGGGCGGGCGAGCGCCAGGGGTACATGTTCTCGACCGCGAAGGCGATGCCGGTCGACTCCTCCAGGGCCGCGATGCCGTCGACGAAGCCTGCGGCGTACTCCTTCTGCCAGCGGAACGGCGGGTGCACGACCACCACGTCGGCGCCGACCTCGTGGGCCATCTCGGCCGAGCGCTGGAGCTTGCCCCACGGCTCGGTCCCCCAGACCCGAGCCGTGAAGAGCAGGCACGGCGCGTGCACCGCGCAGATCGGCATCGCGTGGTGCTCGGAGAGCTGCTTGACCGCCGACGTCTGCTGGCTGAGGGCGTCGATGCCCACCATCACCTCGACCGCGTCGTAGCCGAAGCGCGCGGCGTAGGTGAACGCGTGCGCGGTCGACTCGGGGTAGACCGAGGCCGTCGAGAGTCCGATCGTCACCGTCACCCGGGGTCAGCCCATCGAGATCTGGTCGATGCGCTCGAGGATCACGCCCTCACGCAGCGCCCACGGGCAGATCTCGAGCTCGGGCAGGCCGAAGATGTCCATACAGGCCTCGGCGACCAGGGCGCCCGGCAGGATCTGGTGGGTCCGCGACAGCGAGACGCCCGGCAGCACGGCCAGCTTGTCGTCGGACATCGCGATCAGCCGGGGGATCCAGCCCGAGAGCGCGTCGAGCGTGAGGGTGCGCGCCACCAGCTGGCCCTCGCCCGAAGGAGCAGCCCCGCAGATGCGGGCCAGCGAGCGGAACGTCTTCGACGTCGCCGCGGCGCGGTCGGGAGCCCCGGACCGCAGCAGGTGGCCGGCGTCGCGGGCGATCTCCGCGCGGATCTTCTTGCGCAGCGCGCGGACGTCGGCGTCGCCGGGGACGCCCCTGGCGAAGAACTCACGGGCCAGCCGGGCGGCGCCGAGCGGCATCGACCAGGCCACGTCGGGAGACTCGTTGGAGCCGCCCGCGATCTCCAGGGAGCCGCCGCCGATGTCGAAGACGGCGAGCTTGCCGGCCGACCAGCCGAACCAGCGGCGGACGGCGAAGAACGTCAGCCGGGCCTCGTCGGCGCCGGACAGCACGCCGAGCTCGACCCCGGTCGTCTCGGCCACGTGGGCGAGCACGGCGTCGGAGTTGACGGCGTCGCGCACGGCCGACGTGGCGAAGCCCAGCATCTCCTCGCACCCCTGGTCCTCGGCCACCACGATCGAGGAGGCGACGAACTCGGCCAGCGCGTCGATGCCCTTCTTCGTGACGGCGCCGTCGCCGTCGAGGTGCTCGGCGAGCCGGAGCGGTTCCTTGTGGGAGTACGCCGGCAGCGGCGCGGCCCCGTCGTGCGCGTCCACCACCAACAGGTGCCCGGTGTTGGACCCGATGTCGAGCACGCCCAGACGCATGGGGGCCAACTTACTCCGCGGGGCGTGCGAGGCTTGGCCCCGTGCCAGAGGTCGATCTCGTGTTCCCCCGCGCCTTCGTCGAGTTCGCCGACCCCGCGGACCCCGACCAGGTGTTCCGCTGCGACCTGACCTGGCTGACGTCGAACTACCTGTGCATCTTCGGCCAGGGCTGTCAGGGCATCTACGCCAGCTCGCCGGACACGGGTTGCTGCACGCTGGGCGCCCACTTCTCCGACAAGGACGACGAGTCGCGGGTCGCGGCGTACGTCGCGCAGCTCACCCCCGAGCAGTGGCAGCTACGCCCGGACCGGGCGAAGGTCCGGCGCGGCGACTGGATCGAGACCGACGAGGACGGTGAGCGCAAGACGCTGGTCGTCGAGGTCGACGGACAGTCGGCCTGCATCTTCCACAACCGCACCGACTCCCCCACCGGCGCCGGCTGCGCCCTCCACGGGCTGGCCCTCGACCAAGGCCGCCACCCCCTCGAGACCAAGCCCGACGTGTGCTGGCAGCTGCCCATCCGGCGCTCCTACCGCACGGTCGACCGGCCGGACGGCACGTCGTACTCCGAGGTCTCGATCGGGGAGTACGACCGGCGCGGCTGGGGCCCCGGGGGCCACGACCTGGACTGGTACTGCTCGGGCAACACCGAGGCCCACGTAGGGGTCGAGCCGGTCTTCGTGACCAACGCCCCGGAGCTCGTGGAGCTGATGGGACAGCCGGCCTACGACGCGCTGGCCGGTCACTGCGAGGCTCATCTGCGATCCCGCTCGGCCCTCGCACTGCACCCGGCCGATCCGGCCGCCCCGGCCTGAGGGCGCGACCCGGCGGGGCCGGTCCAGATTCTCGACGTCGAGATAACCGACCCCGATGTCCACCGGGATGGATACCCGGGTGAGAATCGGGTCATGCGCCTCGACCACCTGTCCTACGCAGCGGGCCCCGACGGTCTCGCCGGCACCGCCCGGCGCATCGGCGACCTGCTCGGCGCCGAGTTCGTGGACGGTGGTGTGCACCCGCGCTTCGGCACCCGCAACATGATCCTGCCGCTGGCCGACCACACCTACCTCGAGATCGTCGAGGTGCTCGACCACCCGGCCTCCGACAAGGCGCCCTTCGGTCAGGCCGTGCGAGCGCGTTCGGCCCTCGGCGGCGGCTGGCTGGGCTGGGTCGTCGCGGTCGACGACATCACCGAGATCGAGACCCGGCTGGGCCGCGAGGCCGCCCCGGGCAACCGGCACCGGCCGGACGGCACCAACTTGTCGTGGAAGCAGATCGGCGTCAACGGCCTGATCTCCGACCCGCAGCTGCCCTTCTTCATCGAGTGGGAGTCGCCGGCGGAGCTGCACCCCAGCTACGGTGCCGACGAACGGTTCTCCTTGGCCTGCCTGGAGATCGCGGGCGACCCGGGCCGGGTCAGCGAGTGGCTCGGCATCACCGTCGAGGCCCCCCTCGAGGAGATCAAGGTCGACTGGGTCGCCCCCCACGGCACCCCCGGCATCCTCGCCGCGAAGGTGCAGACCCCGCGCGGACTCGTCCGGATCTGACCCCGGCACCGCGGTGATCCCGGCCGGACCCGGCCCGGACGCCGTCCCGAGCCCCAACATCTGGCACCACCCCACGACCTACGAGATCGAGAACCACGCGGTCGACCCCGAGCAGCGTCTCGAGGCCGCGATGTTCGCCATCGTCGGGTGGGCCGACTGGGCCGGGCGGGACGTGCTCGACCTCGGCTGTGGCACGGGGTTCCACCTGCCGCGGTTCGCCGCGTCCGCGCGGTCGGTGGTGGGTGTCGAGCCGCATCCTGGCCTGACCGCGCTCGCCCGTCGGCGTACCCGCCGGCTGGCGTCGGTCCGGGTGCTCGACGGCAGCGCGCAGGCCGTGCCGCTCCCCGATGCGTCGGTCGACGTGGTGCACGTGCGCTGGGCCTACTTCTTCGGTCCCGGCTGCGAGCCCGGGCTGGCCGAGCTCGACCGGGTCGTACGCCGCGGCGGCACGGCGTACGTGATCGACAACGACTACGCCCGCTCGACGTTCGGGAAGTGGTTCCGCCGCGGCTACCCGCACCTACCCCCGCCGGCCGAAGTCGAGCGGTTCTGGTCATCGCACGGCTGGACCCGCGAACCGGTCGACATCCGCTGGTCGTTCGGGTCGCGGGCGGACTTCGAGAGCGTGGTGCGGATCGAGTTCGACCCGGCGACCGCGGACGCCATCGTCGAGGAGCACGCGGGCACCGAGGTGGACTACGGGGTCAACCTGTGGTGGCGGCACTACTGAGGACGTGTCTCAGCGGGGTCGACTCGGCGGGGTCGTCTCGGCGGGCTCATCCCGGCTGGGTCATCCCGGTGGGCTCATCCCGGCGGGCTCGTCTCGGCTGGGTCATCCCGGCGGGCT
>JBDSLK010000201.1:0-13139 GCA_039916425.1 Nocardioides sp. | reverse complement strand
GATCGAGTGCAGGAACACATCCTGGTGGACGAACACGATCGAGTCCCCCTGGGCGCGGCGCGCCGCGTTGTTCAGGGCTGCGCCGGCGCTGCTGAACTGCTGGTCGACATTGTCGACCGCGAGGTACTCCACGGTTCCGTCCTCGACGGCCGCTGCGAGGGACCGGTCCAGGCAGTCACGCCGGACCTCCGGATCGTTGAACACGCAGACGAACGAGAGCCCGGAGGACGGTGGCGCAGCCATGGTCGCCTTTCGTTCGACGATGTGGGTCGGGGAATTGTCGCAGAAGGCGGACGATCCCACGGACACCGCGCGGATCCCAGGATACGCTGCTTGACGGGAGTCGCGCCCTGGCGCCGCACGGGAGAGGTTCGCGGTGTATTTCTCTGATGCTATAGGGGTTCTGCTCAGGCGCTGGTATGTCGTGGTCGTCGGCCTGCTGCTTGTCGCGGGGGGAGTGGCCGCAGCCCTCGTCCTGGTGCCGACCCAGTACCAGGCGACTGCCCACGTGCTCCTCCTGCTGCCGTCGCAGTCCACCGGGGTACGTAACCCGACGAACCCCTACCTGAACCTGCAACCGGGCTTGACGACGACCGCCACGCTGATCGCCAGCGAGCTGGGCACCAAGTCGGCACAACGGACCGTCGCCGAGGGCGGCTTCGACTCGTCGTTCGCCGTGGGCGTCGCCCCGGACACCGGACCCCTGTTCGTGATCACCGTGGAGGACACCGATCCAGCGATGGCCGTCGCCACCCGCGAAGAGGTCGTCCGACAGCTCGACGTGCAGCTCAGCACCATGCAGAACGACATGGACGTCCCGAGCACGCAGGTGATCTTCGCGCGTCGCAACGACCCGCCGGGTGGCGCCGAGGTGTTGCCCGGGAGCAAGATCCGAGCCGCAGCCGGCATCGTGGGCCTGGGCGTGGCCCTGACCGTCGTCGCGGCCTTCCTGGTCGACCGCCTTGCGCGACGACGTGCCTCGAGGCGACAGGCGGAGGATCCGTCGTCGGGTGGGGCAGATCCGGAGGTCCCGGCAGTGCCCGCGCCGGTCGAACTGGAGCCGGTCGAGCCGGAGCCGGTCGAGCCGGAGCCGGTCGAACTGGAGCCGGTCGAACTGGAGCCGGATCGAGGTCCGGCCCCACCGGCCCTGTCGATCAGGAAGCCGGTGAACCAACGGGTCAGGGAGCCCCGACCCCAGGGTGGGCAGGGCGCGCGTGGACATCGTTAGACGACGTCTGCACGTGGTCAGGGCGATAGCGGCAGCGCCGTCCCTTCCCGCCATCGTGTTCTTGTGCCTCTACCTCACCCTCCTCCTGGTCGTGCCCGCTCAGCTGATTTTCAGACCGCTCGGAGCACCAGGCACCCCCGCCAACCTGCTCGGGATGGGTGGACTGCTCTGGTGGTCGTCGGTGAAGGTCGGCGGCTGGATGCGTCACCGCGGATCACCGGTCGGCGCACTGCTGGGGATCAGTGCACTGTCGGTACTGACCAGCTACGCACTGGCCAACGCCGCAGGTTGGTGGGCGCCCTCGAACATGCGACAGCGCACCGACGACGTATGGACTCTCGCGTTCCCGAATGTCGACCTGGTGCACGCGAGCATGACCACTGCCGTGGACCGCGGCCTGCTGTCGTACGCCGCCTGGCTGGGGATCGCGGTGCTGGCGCTGGACGGCGTGCGGGGTTGGCGTGACATCCAGCGGATGCTCCGCTGGCTCGTCTGGCTGGCAACGTTGTTCGCGGCCGTGGGGATCATTCAGTTCTACACCGGGACGAACCTCGCCTCGTTCATCCGGATCCCGGGGCTGGTCCCCAACTCCGAGGTCGGGGCGTCCTTGACACGGTCGGTCCTCAACCGGGTGTCCAGCACATCCACCCATCCCATCGAGTTCGGGGTGATGTTGGCGACCATCTTCCCGCTGGCGCTGCACACGGCCATCTTCCGAAGCCGTCGGTGGGAGCTGATGCCGGCGGTGGTGATCGGCTTCGCCGTGCCACTCGCTGTCTCACGATCCGGCATGCTGAGTCTCGCGATCGGTCTCATCGTCATGTTCGTCTGGTGGCCGCCGGCACGGCGCCGACGCGCCCTACTGATCACGCCGGTGGCCGTCGTCTTGATGAGGCTTGCCGTACCCGGGCTTGTCGGCACGATCTACTCATTGTTCCGCGGGGTCGCCGTCGACCCGAGCGTGACGGGCCGGACCTCCGACTACGGGGTCGTGTTGTCGCTCTTCGCCCACCACCCCTGGTTTGGTCGGGGCCTCTTCTCGTTCGTGCCTCGCTACTACCGCATCCTCGACAACCAGCTCTTGATGATCCTGCTGGAGCTGGGCCTGGTCGGGCTGGTGGTCGTCTTGTCCATGTTCATCACTGCTTTCTTCTCCGGCCTCGGGGCGCGCCGGCGGGCCGCGGACCCCGAGAACCAGCACGCTGCGCTGGCAGTGACGGCCGCACTGGCCGGGATCTTCGTCAGCTACCTCACGTTCGATGCCTGGGGCTATGCGCAGGTGTCCGGGATGAGCTTCCTGCTCGTCGGGCTCTGCGGCGCGGTGCTGAAGCACGCTCGCCTCGACCAGGAAGCGGAGGCCGTGGTGCGTGCTGCCGACACGCGGAACGTCGAGGCGAGGCCATGAGTGAGGAAGGTCGGTGCCCGACAGGCGAGACGATCGTCGTCGCGGTGGTCAGCTACAACAGTGCGGCGGTGCTGCCGGAGCTGATCGCATCCCTTGGACCCGGACTAGCTGGGAGCGCCTGGCAGCTGGTGGTGGCCGACAACGATTCGACGGACTCGAGCGTTCGGGTGGTGAGTGACTTGGTGCCGGACGCGACGATCGTGCGGATGGGACGCAACGCGGGCTACGCCGCTGGACTCAACGCCGCTGTCACCGCCGCGCCGCCGCACACCGCCGTCCTCGTGCTGAACCCGGACGTTCGCCTGGACGAGGGGTGCGTGAGCGAGCTCCTCAAGGTGCTCCGCCAGCCGGGGGTCGGCATCGTCGTGCCGCGACTCCGCGACCGGCACGGCGACCGGATCGACTCCATGAGGCGCACGCCAACGCTGCTGCGCGCGTGGGCGGACGCACTGCTGGGTGCTCGGCGGGCTGGGCGCTTCCCCAGGCTCGGCGAGGTGGTGATGGACCCCACGAGCTACGACGAGGAGGTCGAGACCGACTGGGCCGAGGGGTCGGTCCAGCTCGTCTCTGCCGCGTGCTGGCAGGCTTGCGGAGGCTGGGACGAGAGGTACTTCCTCTACTCCGAGGAGACCGACTTCGACCTGAGGGCTCGAGATGCTGGATTCTCAGCTCGCTTCGTGCCCAGGGCGAGCGCGACACACCTGGAGGGCGAGTCGGGCGTCTCACCGCGTCTGTGGCCGCTCCTCGTGGTCAACCGCGTGCGCTTCTTCCGGCAGCGTCACGGACGGCTGTCGACGATGGCCTACTGGGGTGCCATCCTCGTCCGGGAGGCAAGTAGGGCCGCCCTCGGCCGGCCCCCCGCCAAGGCGGCGGTTCGAGCGCTCATCGATCCTCAGCGGCTCCGGACCCCGTCCGGCCCCGAATGGATCCGATGATCACCCGCTGCCGATGCGAAGTGTCGTGACGGGCGATACAGGGGCCTCGACGAGACCACCGGGCGATCGGGGGAGCCGGCCATGAGCGATGAGGGAGCAGGGGGGGCGATCCGAGGGAGCCGCCTGGTGCAGGCGATCCTCGTCAACGGACTGGCTGCGTCCACGTTGATGCCGCGCAGGCTGCGGTGGCTGGCGTTGCGGATGTACGGCGTCCGCCTGAGCCGCGCGGGTGTTTCCGCAGGCTGCTACTTCGGGGGACGGGACGTCACCATCGGCCGGGGTGCCTACATCAATCGTGGCGTCTTCTTCGACGGCCTCGACTCGATCACGATCGGCCCCCGTGTCCATGTGGGGATGGAGGTGATGATCCTCACCGGCGGGCACGGGCTGGGACCGCCGGAGTGCCGCGCAGCCGCGCTCGTGGCGGGGCCGGTCACGGTGGGGTCCGGCTCATGGATCGGGGCGCGCGTGATCATCATGCCGGGTGTCGAGATCGGGTCGGGAACGGTGGTGGCGGCCGGCTCGGTGGTCACCCGGTCGTGCGAGTCCAACGCGCTCTACGCGGGCGTTCCTGCCCAGAAGATCAGGGACCTCGACGTCGACGAGCAGCGGACCTAGTCATCGAGGCGCCGGCCGGCGACCACCCCTCCGTCGAGCGGTCACTCCATCGTCAGCGGCGGCGCTTGCGGCCCGCGAGCTCGACGAGGGCCGGCGGGATCCACTGCTTGACGACCTGGCGCGTGTTGCTCGTCCAGGCCTCCCCGGGACGTTGCTTGAACATCGTCGTGTGCGCGTCGCTGGCCTCGTCGTCGGGTCGCCCGTTGGTGTAGTAGTACAGCGCCATCGACCTGCGAGCGCGTTCTGGTGGGCAGGTGAGTGCGTCTGGATGACCGTGGTTCGCGTCGTCGAGGGTGGCGAAGATCAGGAAGCGGTTGAAGACGGGCAGGACCTTCTTCACACACCGGCTCATGTCCCGGTCCCACAGCTGAAGGTGACCGCCCCAGTCCTCCTGCCAGTCCTTGTTGAGGTAGAGGATGCCGTTGAGCCGGCGGTCCAGGTTCAGGCGCGTGTGCTTGTTGAAGTCAGCGTGCACCTTGAGGAAGCCGCCGCGACGGATCTGGTGCAGTCCACCGCCGACGTAGTGGGGGTCAGGGACCAAGGACCCGATGCCGGTCAGCCGCTCGAGGAAGTCCACGAAGACGCTGGAGTTGAACTCGGCCAGAAGGTGCCGGGTGGTCGGGCCCATCCGCTCGGCGTCGGACAGGGCCAGCTTGACCTCACGGGCGTTGTCGAACTGCTGCCACTCGCTCTGCTCCGGCTCGGGGTACTCAGCGAGCACGCGCTCGAGCACGTCAGGAGGGAGGAAGTCGTCGATCACGACGTGCGGGAAGGGTGACCCCGACAAGAAGAGGTCCCGGTACTCGTCCGCCAACGGCAGCAGCTCGTCCCGCCGGAAAGTGAAGTCGTGCTCGACCAGCATGAGTGCCCCCTGGTGAAAGCGGAGAACCGGGCCGCCCGGAACTCTGCGGCCCCGCACCCCGCGACCGGTCTGTCCGGCGATGCCACCCTAGGCACCCCGCGGAGTGCTGGGTGCGGCGTGATGGGCGAATTTCACCAACTGTGAGGAAGGCGCTCAGGGGCTGACCGGGCCGCCGTCGGACCACACGTTGCCGGACCACACGTTGCCGGTCGCTGACCGCTGGAAGGCCGTCACCGGCCCGTAGACACCGCACTTGTTGTTGGTCCCACGCTCGAAGACGTTGTTCGTGAACACGATTCCCTCGGCGACCGGAAACGGCTTCGACGGCGAGTATCCCCCGTAGGCGCAGTAGGAGATGGAGGAGTTGTTGGCCTTGAGGAGGTTGCCGTCGACGGTGACGTTGGTGATCGGGTCGAAGTCGCCGAACAGTGAGACGTCGGCGGTGCAGCCGCCGTCGGTGGCGTTGAGGAGAGGGGTGCAGTGCAACGTGTTGTGGCGCACGAGCATGTTGGTGCCGCCGTTGGAGATGAACGCGTTGTTGTGGAAGCTCTGCCCGTCCGGGTTGTACTGGTCGTGCAGCCACGAGTCCACGAGTGTGCAGTTGTCGTTGCAGTGGAAGCTGTGCTGGCCTCCCGTGACGTCCACGCGAGTGGCGGAGATGTTGTATCCCCACACGGACCCGTCGACCCAGTCGCCACCCCGCACGCTGGAGTCGGTGATCGTCACGGAGCCCGAGTCCCCCACAGTCGACTCGACGCGCGGGACCAAGGACTTGTCGATGACCACGTCGCGTGCCTGGATCACCAGGGCATCACACTTCGTCGCGTCGACCGCCGACAGGGTTCGCGCGGAAGTGATGGTGCACGGGCCGGTGTACGGCGTGAGGGTGGTGCCGGCAGGGACGCCAGTGTTCCCGGGTCCGGGCCAACCTCCCGGACTGGGGGTGGGAGTCGGGGTGGGGGTCGCGGTGGGCGGTGGAGTGGCGCTCTCGGGCGCGAAGCGCACGTCGACCCAGTAGTTGTTCTGGTCCCGTGAGACATGCGTCGGCATCGACGCGGCCTTGGTGAAGGTGAAGACACCGTTGCGCCTGCCGGCCCGGAGGTAGGAGTTCTCCCTCGCGTGGGAGAAACCCTGGGGGGTGACCGCGTGGCGCCCCCGAGGGGCGAAGACGGAGACGACGTAGCGCACGCCGGCCTTCAAGGAGACCGCCTTGGCGAACCGGACGGAGATCCAGCCGCTGTCGTGTGACCGTGCGAAACGGGCCGTCGCCAGGCGCTGGCCTTTCGGTCCCCAGAGGCTCCCGCTGCGAGGCGTCGCCCGGCGGCCGTGCCAGGCCTTGTAGACCCTGACGCCGGTGGCCTGTCCGGCGACCTTCGGTGCGAACCGCATGCCGACCTCGAGCGGCCGGCTGCGGGCCGCCTCGACCCTGGCCGGCTTGCCGGCGGGCAGCAGACCGACCTGTTGGACGGCCTGACGGTCGGGCACGGCGTCGCTGCTCGCCTGCATCGCGGTCACCCCCACGACCGCCAGCATGGTCGAGACAAGGGCAGCCAGGGCGAGAGCGGCCCCCAGGGAGCGTCCGGTGGGCGTTGGCGCCACGGTGCGAGTGCGGGTGGGGTGCGGCATGGAGCGATCCTCCGGGGGTCGAGGGCTGACGAAGTCGCCGCCCGGGGGGGTTGGGCGGCGACGTCAGCGTCCAGTGACCCATGCGGAAGGACGAATCGCAACCGTTCTTACCCCATTTGGGGGACGCTGCCGCCGCGGCCGCTCGTCGGCCGGGGGCGAGGCGACTCACTGAAATGAGGGATATCCCGTGCCGCCGTCCCAGGCCCGGTCTCATCCTGCCGAGGCTGGGCACATGCCCGACCGGAACCATGTGCTCGTGATCGTGCAGAACCTGCCCGTGCCGCTGGACCGGCGCGTCTGGCTGGAGTGCCTCGCCCTGCGGGCAGCCGGCCACGACGTCAGCGTGATCTGCCCACGCGGTCCGGGCGACCCAGCCCGCGAGACCATCGACGGCGTCCACCTCCACAAGTACCGACCCGCCCCCGAAGCGTCCGGATTGGCCGGCTACGTGTGGGAGTTCGGCTACTCCTGGCTGCGGACCGCGCTGCTCTCGCGCCGGGTTTGGCGGGAGCGCCCGTTCCAGGTGCTCCAGGCCTGCAACCCTCCCGACACCTACTGGCTGCTCGCCCGTTGGTGGAAGCCGCTCGGCGTCCGGTTCGTGTTCGACCAGCACGACCTCAACCCCGAGCTCTTCTTGTCCCGGTTCGGCACGCCGTCGTCGCTCTCGCGGCGTCTCCAGCTGGCAGCCCTGCGCTGGCTCGAGCGGATGACCTACCGCACTGCCGACCACGTCATCTCGACCAACGAGTCCTACCGGCGGATCGCGATCGAGCGAGGAGCCTTGGAGCCCGAGGACGTGACCGTGGTGCGCAGCGGCCCGGACACCCACGTGATGCGGCCGGTGCAGCCACCGCGGGGAGCCGCGACCAAGGCGCGTCACTCGCTGGTCTATCTCGGGATCATGGGCCCACAAGACGGTGTCGACACGATCCTCGACGTGATGCACGAGCTGGTGCACGAGCGCGGTCGGGCCGATGTCGAGGTGACGCTGCTCGGCTTCGGAGACTGCCTGCGCGACCTCCAGCGGCGCAGTCACGAGATGGGGCTGGACGACGTCGTCACCTTCACCGGCCGGGCCGACCGGTCGATGATCGCCGAGCACCTCAGTGCCGCGGAGATCGGGCTCTGCCCCGACCACAAGACGCCGCTCAACGACCTCTCGACGATGAACAAGACGATGGAATACATGGCCTACGCCCTGCCGTCCGTCACGTTCGACCTGGTGGAGACCAGGGTGTCGGGCCAGGACGCCTGCCTCTACGTCCCGTCCGGAGACGTCGGTGCGTTCGCCGACGCCGTGGAGCGGCTCCTCGACGACCCCGAGCTCCGCTTGGAGATGGCCAGGCGGGCCCGGACCCGGGTCTGCCGGGAGCTCGACTGGCGGCCGCAGTCGGCGGCGTACGTCCGGGTCTTCCAGCGGCTGCTCGGCCGCGCTGACGCTCCGCTGGCGGCGGCGTCGGACGACGGGGAGGGGCACTACTACGTCGATCTCGAGCGCGACGAGGACTTCCGGCGCTTCGTGATGTCCCGCGGTCCGATTCCCGACCACGCCCTCGGTGCCTGACGATGATGCGGATCTCCGTCCTGGGCTGCGGCTACCTGGGTGCGGTGCACGCCGCCGGCCTGGCAGCGATGGGCCACGACGTCGTGGGGATCGACACCGACCCCGAGAAGGTCGAACACCTCACCGAGGGGCGGGCGCCCTTCTACGAGCCCGGTCTGACCGAGCTCCTGGTCGGGGCGCAGGCGACCGGCCGTCTCGCCTTCACCACCGACCCCGCCCGGGCCGCGGGCAGCACCGTCCACTTCGTGTGCGTCGGCACACCCCAGCGAGCGGGCCAGGACGCCGCGGACCTGTCGTTCGTCGACGCCGCGCTCGACGGGCTGATGCCGCACCTGGCACCCGGCGACGTCGTGGTCGGCAAGTCGACCGTCCCGGTGGGCACCGCCGAGGTCCTGGCCGGCCGGCTGCGCGACCGGGTGCCCGGGGCCACCCTCGTCTGGAACCCCGAGTTCCTGCGCGAGGGCTGTGCGGTGCAGGACACGTTGCAGCCGGACCGGATCGTGCTCGGGCTCTCCGATGACGAGGCTGGTCACCGAGCGCAACGGACGCTGTGTGCGGTCTATGCGTCGGCCCTCGCCGCCGGCGCTCCCCTGATCGTGACGGACTACGCCACCGCTCAGCTGGTCAAGGTTGCCGCGAACGCCTTCTTGGCCACCAAGATCTCCTTCATCAACGCGATGGCCGAGATGTGCGACGCCACCGGGGGTGACGTGGTCGAGCTCGCCGCCGCGATCGGGGCCGATGCCCGGATCGGGCGGCAGTTCCTGCGGGCGGGGATCGGCTTCGGCGGCGGTTGCCTGCCCAAGGACATTCGCGGCTTCATGGCCCGCGCCGGCGAGCTGGGGCTCGCACGGGAGCTGACCTTCCTTCGGGAGGTGGACGGCATCAACCTGCGTCGTCGCCCCCGCACGGTCGACCTGGCCCGCGAGGAGTGCGGCGGGGACCTGAGCGGCCGTCGGGTCGCGGTGCTGGGAGCCGCGTTCAAGCCGGACAGCGACGACGTGCGCGACTCGCCCGCGCTCGACATCGCGCTACGGCTCTCGCAGGCTGGGGCGGAGGTCGTGGTCGCCGACCCTCAGGCCGTGGAGAACGCCCGTCGCCGACTGCCCGACGTGAAGTACGCCGAATCGGCCGAGCAGGCGGCCGCGGAAGCCGACCTGGTCCTGCTCCTCACCGAGTGGCCGGAGTACGTCAGCCTCGACCCGCACGCGCTGGGCGCGGTCGTGGGTGAGCGGCGGATCCTGGACGGTCGCAACGCGCTGGACCCGGTGGCGTGGCGGGCCGCGGGCTGGCACTATCGCGCGCTGGGCCGCCGGCTCACCTGACGACCGCCGGGGACCATGCCTGCTCCACGAGCAGGACCGGCTCGGCGCCCGCGGCCACGCCGAGAGACCAGACGTCGGTCACGCCAGCCTCGTCGTCGCGCGGGAGACCGTAGAGCAGGGTGTCCTCGTCCAGCCACTCCAGCTGGTCGTCCACGTTGCGCGACTCCCCGTCGAGCACCAGGCGGGCACCCGTCGCGAGGTCCAGCACCGCCGGCGTCCAGCCGGGACGGCCACCAGGACGCCCGGCCTGTTTGAACGCGACCCGGGTCCCGTCGGGCGAGAGCGACGGGCACTCGACGCCGGTCGCGACGGTGGACAGGGTGCGTGCTTCCAGGTCGCCGCGGGCGAGGTAGGTGGTGCCGCCGGTGGCGACGGTCGCGTAGAACGTGGTGTCGTCGAGGAAGGTGACGCCCCAGACGTTGCGGTCCCGCGGCACCGTGGCGGACCCGTCGACCTCGAGGGCGAACTTCTCCAGGTTGCCGTAACTGCGTCCGCCGAGCTCCCGGATCACGGTGGCCGTGGAGAACCCGTCGGACAGGTAGGAGTGGCCGGCCACGAAGGACGTGGTGGCAACCAGGCTCCCGTCGGGGGAGAGCCTGGTCCGGCTGGGCAGGCCCGGCAGCGGGGCCGTGCCCTCGACCTGCCAGTCGGCGCCCAGAGTGCGGGCCTCGAAGTCGGTGACCACTCCGCGCTCGGAGACCAGGCACGATGCGTGGTCGCGGGTGGCGTCCACCCGATCGCAGTCGGCGCCGGTGAAGGTGCGCGGCCCGGCCGGGTCGGCGAGCGGGACGAGTGCGACCACGCCGTACTCCGAGTCGAGGCCGGTGTGCCGGAACGCCAGGTAGGGCCCTCCTGGCGCGATCGCGCTCTCCCGGCTGGGCACGGTGGGCGGCCGGCTGAGCTGCTCACGGGAGCGGTGCAGGTCGCCGAGGGCGTAGGCGGTGCCCGCCCCCAGCACCAGGAGGACCAGGACCAGGAAGGCGACGGACCGCTGTCGTGCGGTCATGCCGGTGCTGGTTCGTCGAGGCGGCCGAGCGCTGCCAGCGCCGCGGGCACCACGGCGGCCAGCACAGCACCGAGTGCGAGCATCGCGACAGTCGGCCCCAGCGCGAACCACAGCAGCCCGAAGCCGACCGAGGCGAGCATCCGGGCTACCACCACCACGGTCTGCGCGGTCGCGATCCCGCTGGCGCGCAGGTGCGCGGGGACGACGCGTCCGGCCACCGCCGCGAGGACGCCGTCGGTGGCCGCGTAGAACGTGCCGAGCAGGGCAAGTGTGACGACCGCCGTGGCGGCACCGAGGAGCGGCAGCGCCGCGCAGAGGTACGCCGCGGCCAGGGCGAGGTGGCCGAGCACGAGGACGCGGGTCCGGCCCACCCGGTCAGCGAGCCGGCCGAGCGGGACGGCCAGCGCCAGGTACGCGACGTTGGTGCCGACGTAGAGGACTGGGAACCATCTCGGGTCGAATTCGGTCGAGTCGAGCAGCACCAGGTAGAGGAAGCCGTCACCGACGGTGAGCAGGCCGAGCACGCCGGCCACCACCAGCAGGCGCCGGAGCGACGGCGTGGACACCTCACGCCACCGGAACTCGGGGACCGGAGCCTGGGCCGGCGTCCTGGCCCCGGTCCCGGACGGCACCAGGAGCCCGAGCAGCGCGACGCCGAGGAACGCGAAGCAGAGCGACGTCACCAGCACGGTGCCGTACCCGTCGGGGATCGCCCACAGGATCAGCGCGGCCAGCAACGGCCCGATGGCCGCGCCCACCGTGTCGAGGCTGCGGTGCACCCCGAAGGCCCGGCCGAGGTGGGCAGGATCGGCAGCGGCCGAGATCATCGCGTCGCGCGGCGCGGTCCGGATCCCCTTGCCGATCCGGTCCACCGCCAACACTGACGAGATCGCGGCCAGGCCGCCGGCGAAGAGCAGGAAGATCCGGGCCACGAACGAGAGCCCGTAGCCGGCCATCGCCACCCACTTGGGGTGGCCGGTGCGGTCGGAGCCCCAGCCGCTCACCACGCGGACCAGGGCGCTGATGCCCTGGTAGAGGCCGTCGACCAGGCCGAAGGCCGCGGGGGAGAGGCCCACGACCGCGGTGAGGTAGAGCGGCAGGATCGAGGCGACCGACTCCGAGGAGATATCGGTGAGCAGGCTGACCACGCCGAGCGTGACGACCACGCGGCCGACGGGCGGGCGACGAGCCTCGCGCGGCTCGGTCGAGGTGCCGGGTCGGTCCCGGAGTGAGAGATACAACCGGACCCCCCGACGCGTGAAGGTGGAGGAGCCGGACCGGGCCTCCCCCGGTGCCCGGCCTGGCCCCTCCAGTGCGGCCATCCCATCAACGGCCCGACGGTCGAGGCGGCCAGGCCCCGGGCTATCCCCACAATTGGGGAGGGACGTCCCTCAGCGGTCCAGACCGAGGATCCGGGCAAGGTCGTAGCTCAGCGGTTCCTCCAGCTGCTCGTAGCCGCAGGACTCAGGGTCGCGGTCGGGACGCCACCGCTTGAACTGTGCCGTGTGCCGGAACCGGCGACCCTCCATGTGGTCGTAGCCGACCTCCAGCACCCGCTCGGGGCGCAACGGCGTGAACGAGAGGTCCTTGCCCTGGCTCCACCGGCTCTGCGTCCCCGGGACCCGGTCGGGGTTCGCGGTGAGGAACTCCGCCCACCGGCCCCACGGGTGCTCCGCGATGGGCACCACCAGCGGCTGGAGCTCGGCGATGAGCTCGGCCCGCCGCGCCGCGGTGAAGCTGGCGCTGACGCCGACGTGCTGCAGCTCGCCGTCGACGTACAGGCCCAGTAGGAGGCTGCCGAGCAACGGCTGCTCGGGCGTGGAGGTCTTGTGCTCGCGGTAGCCCGCGACCACGACGTCGGCGGTGCGCTCGTGCTTGATCTTGAGCATGGTGCGGCCGTTGGGCTGGTAGACGCCGCCCAAGGGTTTGGCCACCACCCCGTCGAGCCCGGCCCCCTCGAACTCGGTGAACCACGCCTCCGCCTCGGTCGGGTCGGTCGTGGTGCGGGTCAGGTAGCAGGGCCCGGTGAGGCCGGTGAGCGCCTCCTCGAGCGCGGCCCGGCGCTCCGCGAACGGACGGTCGACGTAGGCCGTGTCGTCGAGCGCGAGCAGGTCGAAGGCCACGAACCCGGCAGGGGTCTTCTCCGCGAGCATGGCGATCCGCGAGGCAGCGGGGTGGATCCGCTCCTGGAGGACCTCGAACTCCAGCCGGTCGCCGCCGCTCTCGGTCCGCTGGGCCACGAAGAGCTCGCCGTCGAGCACGCACCGGTCCGGCAGCTGCTCGCGCGCGGCCGCGACCACCTCGGGGAAGTAGCGGGTGAGCGGCTTGGTGTTCCGGCTGGCCAGCTCGACCTCGTCGCCGTCCTTGAAGACCAGGCAGCGGAAGCCGTCCCACTTGGGCTCAAAGCTGAGGCCGCCGTGCTTGGCCGGGTCCGGCACCCCGCTGACGCTCTTGGCGAGCATCGGCTGCACGGGCGGCATCACGGGGAGGTCCACGCCTCCGAGCGTAGTCCGGTCGGACCCGGTCGGCGCTCAGTCCTCGCCGCGCAGGGAGAACGACCGGAGCCGGTC
>JBDSLK010000200.1:0-4453 GCA_039916425.1 Nocardioides sp. | reverse complement strand
TGGCGGGGACGCGCCACCTGGTCCTCATCGCCATCTCGGCGTTGATGCTCTTCCCGCTGATCCTCACCGTCTCCACGACGCTGAAGACCCCGGAAGACGTGAAGGTGAACCCGTTCGGGTTCTTCTCATCCTTCTCCTTCGACAACATCCGCACCGCCTGGACCGTGGGGGACTTCGACAGCTACCTGTGGAGTAGCGTGCTGCTGACCGTGCCGAGCACCGTGCTGGTGGTCGTGTGCGCCACGCTGGGCGGCTATGCGTTCGCCCGGCTGCCATTCCCCGGCCGCACGTTCTGCTTCTACGTGGTGATCATCGGGTTGCTGGTGCCGTTCTTCGCCTACATGATCCCGCTCTACTACCAGCTGCGAAGCATGCGGCTGCTCGACAGCCTGGTCGGCACCAATCTGGTCCTCGCCTCCACACAGCTGTCGTTCGGGACGTTCTTCATGCGCGCCTTCTTCGCCGACCTCCCCAACGAGCTGGAGCAGGCCGCTCGCATCGACGGGGCGTCGGAGTGGCAGATCTTCAGGCGCGTGATGCTGCCCCTCGCCACGTCGGGCATCGGCGCACTCGCGGTGTACGCGTTCCTGCAGAACTGGAACGAGTTCCTCGTGCCACTGCTCTACATGCCGACCGGTGAGCACCGGCCCCTGACGACGGGCCTGTACCTGTTCCTGGGCGGTCGCACCGTCGACATCGGCCCGCTCGCTGCCGGCACGCTGATCACGATCGTGCCGGTGATCCTGCTCTTCCTGGTCCTGCAGCGACAGGTCGCTCAGGGGCTCATCTCGGGAGCGGTCAAGGGCTGATCGACGTGCACGATGTGCTCGACCCCCGTGATCTCGTCCCTGACGAGGCCGAGCAACTGATCCTCAGCGGCTTTCCCGCCGAGGGCCATCTGATCGATGCCCGCGAGGCCGCCGCCGCGGACGACCTCGAGCGGCTCGCCGACATCCGGGATGAGCTGGCGGGGCTCGAGCGCTCGGCGGACTGGCCGTACGACGAGACCGACGACGAGCACCAGCTCCGCGAGGTCGCCGAGCGCGCCCCCCGCGTGGCGGCGGACCCGGGGGCCCTCCCGGACCGGATCCGCGGCGCGTGGCTCGGCCGCACGGTGGGCAACACCCTGGGCAAGCCGGTCGAGGGGCTCACCCGTCGGCAGCTCGACAGCTACCTGCGCGCAACCGGGATGGCGCCGATGACCGGCTACCTGCCGCTCCTCGATCCGCTCCCTGAGGGCGTTCCCGCGCTGCACCCCTCGGCTCCGGTGGCCACTCTCGGTCACTTCACCCAGGTCCCGCGCGACGACGACATCGACTGGACGATCCTGGCCCTGCACGTCCTGGAGACGCACGGTCGGGGGTTCACGACGGAGGACCTGGCCGCCGTCTGGCTCGACCGGGTGCCCTTCACGCAGACCTACACGGCCGAGCGGGCGGCGTACCGCAACCTGATCCACGGCCTGCGGCCACCGCAGACGGCCACCCACCAGAACCCGTACCGCGAGTGGATCGGCGCGCTGATCCGCGGCGACGCCTTCGGGTACGTCTCGCCCGGCAACCCGGCCGGAGCGGCCCGGCTCGCGCTGGTCGATGCCCGCCTGAGCCACACCGCCAACGGTCGGTACGGCGAGATGTGGGCCGCCGCGCTGGTGGCCGCCGCCCTCGCGGCCGAGACCGCAGCCGAGGCCCTTGACGCCGCGCGCTCGGTCGTTCCCGACCGCTCCCGCCTCGCAGAGGCGCTGGACGGCGTCACTGCGCTGCACGCGCAGGGCGCGGACCGGGTCACCGCCCTCGACCACGTCGACGCGGCGCTGGGCCTCTACCCGTGGGTGCACACCATCAACAACGCGGCCTTGATCGCCGTCGGCCTGCTCTGGGGCGGGGACTTCATGGACGCGGTAGGACTGACGATCAGCGGCGGCCGCGACACCGACTCCAACGGCGCCACCATCGGCAGCGTGATGGGGGCGCTGCACGGCTCCGCCGGCGTACCACCGGAGCTGGTCGGCACCACGCACGACCGGGTCCGCAGCGCCATCCGCGGCTTCGACGGGATCCGGATCGACGATCTCGCCGACCGCACTGTGCGGCTGGCAGCCGCGGGGAGAGGGTAGGAACGAGTGGTGGGCAACGTGTTCGGTACCGGGACGCTGGTCGGCCACCGCGGGCTGGGCCAGGGCATCGTGGACGGCCAACGAGGCAACACCCTGGGCTCGTTCCTCGCCGCCATCGAGGCGGGCGTGGACTGGGTCGAGGTGGACGTCCGGCGCTCCGCCGACGACGCGCTCTTCGTCGTGCACGACGAGGCCTTCGACGACGGTGCGTTCTTGGCGACCTTGCCGGCTGACGAGGCGGCCCGGCGCGGCGCCCTGCCCCTGACCCAGCTGCTCGAGGAGCTGCCCGAGGAGACCGGGGTTGCCTTCGACGTGAAGTCCTCCGTGCGTGACGCGGAGCGCTCGGCGAACCTCACGACCGCCGCCCTCCTGGGCGACCTGTGCAACCGGATGCTGGGTGGCCGACCGGCCGTCGCCCAGTCCTTCGACCCTGCGGCGCTGCAGCACCTGCGTCAGACGGTGCCCTCGCTGGCGCTCGGGCTGCTGACGTGGATCCGCTTCCCGATCGGTGTCGCGGTGGCCGCCGCCGCCCACCTCGACGTCCAGACCCTCGCGATCCACTCGGGATCGCTGAGCAAGGGGCTGAAGTCCGGGCCCCTGGACGTCCCGGAGCTGCCGGAGCTCGTGGACAGCGTCCACGCCGCCGACCGCGAGCTGGTGGTGTGGTGCCCACCCGTACGCCGCGTGCGCGCCCTGGCGGCGGCCGGCGTCGACGCCATGGTGGTGGACGACGTGTCCCGCCACGCTGCCGAGATGGCTCGCGTTCCAGGCGGATCGCCACACCGCTGACATGACTGCTCTCGGTGGGCATCGTGCACATCAGACCGGGCGCCTTCCACTGCGCACACGAGGTGATGTATCTCGACCGCAACCGGCACCCACTCCTGCCGCCTCGGCTACGCCCGATTCACTCTCGGTGATCGCGATCCACGGCAGATGTACCCGGGTCCCCACAGGGCTGCCTGCACGGGGCCGGCATACAGGGCCGAACTGCCTAGAGGGCGCGTCCGGTGATAGCTCCGAGCCTTCCTTGCCGGTAGGTACAGCAGGCGGGCGGCATCTGGTTGGGTCTCCCCGGTGACGACCTCGTCGCGGTCGTGCCGGGGCGCGTGCGAGGCTGCGCCGTGTGACGTGGAGGGCTGAACGGCGGCTCGCGGTGCTGCTGCTCGCGGTGGCCATCGGGACCAACGTCCCCACACCCCTGCTCCTGGTCTACCGCGAGCGACTCTCGATGACCGATGCGTCCCTGACCGCGATCTTCGGCGTCTACGCGCTCGGCCTGATGCTCGCACTCGCGGTCGCGGGTCGGGCCGCCGACCATTTCGGACGTCGCCGGGTCGTGCTGCCGGGAGCGGTCTGCGCGGGCCTCGCATCGGTGCTGTTCATCCTCGCCGCCGACAGCGAGCCACTCCTCTACCTCGTCCGGTTCCTCCAAGGAGCCGCCTCGGGAACGGTATTCAGCGTCGGAAGCGCCTGGCTGGTGGAGACGGCCTCCCGACGGGGGAACCACGCCGGCCCTCGCACGGCCGCGGTGGCCATGACGGGAGGCTTCGCGATCGGACCTGCCTACGCGGGCCTGATCGGCCAGTGGGGACCGTGGCCACTGGTCCTCCCGTACCTGCTGCACGTGGTCATCCTGCTGGCGGCACTCGGGGTCTGCCGGTCGGTGGCCGAGTCGCTGATCCGGCATCCGATGACCCCGGGTGCCTCTTCCAGCGGAGCGTTCCGGCCCGGCGCCCGACGTAGCGTCCTACTCGTCGTGGCACCGCTCGCGGTGTGTGTATACGCCTTCCCGGCGAGCACGATCGCTGCGGTACCGGTCCTCGTCGGGTTCCCAGTAGCGCCGGTGGCGCTGACCGGACTGATGGCCGGCCTCGCCCTCGGCGCGGGAGCGCTGGCCGCCCCGCTCCAGGGTCGCCTCGGCCCGCGCACCGCACCCGTCGCTGCCGCCTGTGGAATGGTCGGCTTCGGCGGCACGGCCCTCGCGGCCGCACTACCGGGGCTCCTGCTGCTGGTCATCCCGGCCTCGGCCTTGCTCGGAGCCGGGGGCGGTCTCGCGCTCGCCAGCGGGATCTCGCGACTTCCCGCGCTGGCCAGCCCGGGGAGGTTGGGCACCGTGTCCGCCGGCTTCTACGCCACCGCCTACATCGGCTTCGGATTTCCGCTGATGATCACCACGCTCGCCGAGCAGGTCTCGGTGGCTGCGGTGTTGGCGGTCCTGGCCGGGCTGTGCGGGGTACTCGCCGTCCAACAGGCCCGGGCCTGGTTGTGAAACCACCACGCCGTCCCCTGGGTCCATCCCTGCCGCGACCGAGGCACGCCGCAGCAGACGAATCT
>JBDSLK010000199.1:0-8974 GCA_039916425.1 Nocardioides sp. | reverse complement strand
GCATCGCCCTCGCGATCAGGGACCAGGGCTGCACCGCCCTGGGCTGCGACGCCCCACCCGGGCTCTGCCACGCCCACCACGACCACCCCTGGTCCCACGGCGGCCACACCGACACCACCACCGGACGACTCCTCTGCCCCCGCCACCACGCCCTGGCCCACGACCAGACCTACGCCACCAACCCCACCGCCCACGGCAAGCTCCGGTTCATCCAACGCACGTAGACCACTGCCCGGGAGAGCGCCACTTTGGCGTGGCGACCGCTGACCTGAGAGGATCAGCGGAGCATTCGATCCAGGAGGTCACCATGAGCAAGACCGGACGCAAGCGCCGCGCGCGCAAGAAGAAGGCCGCGAACCACGGCAAGCGCCCCAACGCCTGAGGCGCAGCACAGGCTTTGACGAGCCCCCGAGCACCGCTCGGGGGCTCGTTGCCCGTCCGGGGAGAATGCGTCCATGACCCACGCAGGACTGCCCGTGATCGTCGCTGCCGGGGTGATCGTCCGCCGGCACGGGGCGATCCTGCTCCAGCGGCGAACTGACGACGGCACGTGGGGACTGCCCGGCGGCGGGCTGGAGCCGGGCGAGACGCTCGAACAGACCGCTCGCCGAGAGCTCCTCGAGGAGACCGGTCTGACGGCCGGTGTGCTGACGCTGGTCGACGTCTACTCCGGACCCGAGTTCGTGGTGCGCTACCCCGATGGTTTCGCGGCGTACGTCGTCGGTGCGACGTACACGACCGGCGACGTCGTCAGCGACGCGGTCGCCGATGGCGAGGAGACGATGGAGCTCGGATGGTTCGACCTCGACGACCTACCAGAGCAGATCAACGACTACAACCGCGCGCTGCTGGTGCGCGCCGGCCTCATACCTCCGTGACGCGCACCTGGACCTCGCGGATCGAGTAGAGGACCTTGGCCCGCAGCTCCTCGGGCGCCTGCTCGGCGCAAGACCGCGCCACGAGCGTCTTGATCGCGCGCTGGACGTCGTGGAGCTCCTGGCAGGGGCCGCAGCCGTCGAGGTGCAGGCGCACCTCCACGACGTCGTCCTCGGCCAGCTCGTTGTCGAGAAAGTAGACGATCCGCTCGATGTAGGCGGTGCACTCCTGCTGGCTCTCGCTCATAGGTCGACCTTCTCCGGCATGCGGACCAGGTCGTGCGCACGCACGTGATCGGAGAGCAGGTCGCGCAGCTGGCGACGACCGCGGTGGAGCCGGGACATCACGGTGCCGATCGGCGTGCCCATGATCTCGGCGATCTCCTTATAGGGAAAGCCCTCGACGTCGGCAAGGTAGACCGCCAGCCGGAACTCCTCCGGAAGCCGCTGGAGGGCGTCCTTGACCTGTGAGTCGGGCAGGTGCTCCATCGCCTCCATCTCAGCCGACTTCAAGCCGCCGGACGTGTGGGACTCGGCCCGGGCGATCTGCCAGTCCTCGACGTCCTCCGACATGGACTGCTGAGGCTGACGCTGCTTCTTGCGGTAGGTGTTGATGAAGGTGTTCGTGAGGATGCGGTAGAGCCACGCCTTCAGGTTGGTGCCCGGCCGGAACTGGTGGAACGAGCCATAGGCCTTCGCGAAGGTCTCCTGCACCAGGTCTTCAGCGTCCTGTGGATTGCGGGTCATCCGCATCGCCGCCGAGTAGAGCTGGTCGAGGAAGGGCAGCGCGTCACGCTCGAAGCGCAACGAGCGCTCATCGTCGGTCTCCGTGGCGACGTCGACCTCGACGGCCGGATCGAGCTCGAAGGTGTCTGGATCTGTCATCGACGACCAGCGTAGCCGGGTCGCCCCATCAGGGATGCCTCCGGACGAGAACGGCGAGACCTCGGTGGGGCGGGTGAGCACTGCGAGCATGGTGGAAGAACAGGCCAGAGGCGCTACTGATTCCCGAGCACCGCACGCTGCAGCCAGGCAAGCACCGCGGCACCGACCAGGTCGAGGGCCTCGGCGGTGGTCAGGTCGGCGCGGGCCGCGACCCTGAGCGAGTGGTCGGCCGACGCCACCACTACCAGCTCGGTGGCCGGTAGGTCCGTGGGGAACTCCTCCGGTCGGCCCATCGAGTCGCGTTCGCCCTGCACGACCAGGGTGGGCACCCCGACACCCGCCAGCTCGGCCAGGCGCGACTTGTCCGGGCGTCCCGGAGGATGCAGTGGGAACGCGAGTGCCAGACACCCGGCGGCGCCCAGGTCCCGGGCACAGCGGGCGGCCGAGCGGGCACCGGCAGAGCGCCCGCCCACGACAAGGGGCGAACTGGCCGCGAGCGCCTCCGCCGCGGCTCGCAGACCCGCGTCGAGCGTGGGAGGCCTGGTGGCGACCTTGCGTCCGGCGACCTTCCAGGGCTGCTCGAAGCGGGCGACGGTGACGCCGTGGGGTGGGAGGGCGGCGGCGAGCATCTCGAGATCGGCCGTGTCGATGCCGTTGCCCGCCCCGTGGCTCAGCAGGAGTGTCGCCACGACGTCGTCGGCGGCGCAGACCACCAGCCGGCCCTCGCCGTGCGGTGTGTCGATCCGGGACTCGGTCACGAGCCGGGGACGGTGCCGGACGGGACGTCGTCGAGGGGCAGCGGGTCGAGCAGCTCGGGGCCGTTGTTGCGCACATTGTTGACCAGCGTCGCTACCGGGTAGGCGTCGAGGCTGCCGGGCGCAGCCGGCTGCAGCAGCCCGAGGAGGTCGTCGGCGGCAGCCGGGGCCGGGTCGAGCCACGCTCCCCACCGGTCACGCTCGACCATCAGGGGCATCCGGTCGTGGATGTGCCCGACGGCGTCCTCGGCCGTCGTGGTGATCACTGTGCAGGTCCAGCGGAACCGGTCGGGGTCGTCGTCGGGCCGCGTCGGGTCGCGCCAGATCTCGTAGAGGCCGGCCATGGCGAGGAGACCGCCGTCGCGGGGCCGGACGAAGAACGGCTGCTTGACCGGCTTGCCGGCCCGGGTGGTCTGCGAGGTGGCGTACCACTCGAAGTACCCGTCGGCGGGAAGGAGGCACCGGCGCGCGGCGAAGGCCCGGCGGAAGGCAGGCTTCTCTGCCACCGTCTCCATCCGCGCGTTGATCATCCGGCTGCCTATCGAGGGGTCCTTGGCCCAGGACGGGACGAGCCCCCAGCGCAGCACCCGCAGCTGGCGCTCCGGAGGCTCGAGCGGCTCGTCGCCCGCGGGCCGCCGGGGCGGGCGCTCCACGACGGCGTAGACCTCCTTGGTGGGGGCGACGTCGTAGTCCGGTGCCAAGGGGGCGGAGATGCGCGAGTCGGCGATCTCGAACTCCTCGACGAGGTCCTCGGGACGTCGACTGGAGGCGTAGCGACCGCACATGCGACCCAGGCTAGTGGCCGAGGGTCAGTGGCCGGGGGTCAGTCGCCGGCGGTTGGCAGCGGTGGTTGGCAGCGGCGGTTGGTAGCGCAGGTTGGTAGCGGGGCCCGACACGAGCGCGGGCCCCGCTCAACCCGGGGGGTCTCAGGAACGCGCCAGCTCGTCGAGCAGCGCGACCGCGCCGGCGTCGCCGGGCGGCAGGCCCTCGATCCAGACGCGGGCCAGGTGCCCGTGCAGGTCGAGGGTGTCGAGCATCCGGCGCAGCAGCGCCACGCGCTGGCCCAGCCGTTCGTCGCGGTGGGCGAGCACCAGGATCCGTTGGGAGCCGGAGCCGGCGAGGGTCTCGGCGCCGGCGAACACCGTGCGGGTGGCCTCGCCGAGGCGGGTAAGCCGCAGGGTGCGGGCCAGGGAGTCGGTGTCGCTGTCGGCGTAGGAATCGATAGGCAGGTCCACGACGACGAGGGCGTAGCGGTGCCGGACCCGGCCGAACTCCCGGCCCTGGCCGCGGTAGAGGTCCTCCAGCCGGCTCCGAAGGTGAGCGCGGCTGGCCAGCCCGGTCATCGGGTCGGCGCAGGAGATGCCGTGCAGGAAACCGAGCGTCGACTCGCTCCAGGCCTGCGAGAGGGCGAGGACGTCGTCGTACGCCGGGTCGTGCCCGGAGACGGTCTGGTAGGTCGTCCGCAGCGCCTCGAGGGCCTCGTGCAGCGAGGCGCCGTCACGGGCCAGGTCCCGGCCGACGACGGCACAGGCGTCCAGCGAGCCCGATCCCGAAGCAAGAGCCTCTCCTACCACCTGAAACCGCTCCGGCAACCCCATGTCCACCGGTGACCCCATGTCTCGCGCTTCGGGCAGGCCTGCTCTTGCTCCGGGATCGTCCGTGAGTGGTCTCCTGAGTGCGAAGATCCCCACGGGCTCCAACCCCCTTGGTCAGATTCGGTCCGGTCCAACGACCGGTTGCTCGCAGATGAGACGCGACCCGACGGGGACCATGACGCGGGTTCTCGAACGTTTTCTGAGATTCGGGCCTTCGGTCGCCCTAGGATGGCGTCATCATCCCCCCCTGGAAGCGTCCCTACTAACGTGAGCTCAACCCTGCCCCGTGTCGAGGGCCCCGCAGACGCCGAGCTCATCTCGGCGGTCCGGGGCGGGGACGTCGACGCCTACGGTGACCTCTTCGCCCGGCACGTGGACGCCGCCCGCCGACTCGCACGTCAGCTGGTCTCGCAGGCCGACGCCGACGACCTGGTGTCCAACGCGTTCGCGAAGGTGCTCGGGGTGCTGCAGCGGGGCGGAGGCCCGGACGTCGCCTTCCGCGCCTATCTGCTGACGGCCGTACGCCGGCTGCACGTGGACCAGATCCGGGCCTCGGCCAAGGTGCAGACCACCGACGACATCTCCGCGTTCGACCCGGGCGAGCCCTTCCGCGACACCATGGTCGAGGGCTTCGACAACGTCGCCGCGGCCAAGGCGTTCGCCTCGCTGCCCGAGCGGTGGCAGCTGGTCCTCTGGCACACCGAGGTCGAGGGTCACAAGCCCGCCGAGATCGCCCCCCTGCTCGGCATGAGCGCCAACTCGGTGGCCGCGCTCGCCTACCGGGCTCGCGAGGGACTGCGCCAGGCCTTCCTCACCATGCACGCGGGCGACCTCGACCAGGACGCCTGCCGGTTCACCCACCAGCACCTCGGTGCCTACGTGCGCAACGGCGTCTCGCGCCGCGACTCGACCCGGGTGCAGGAGCACCTCGGCGAGTGCCGCAAGTGCATGGCGGTCTACCTGGATCTGAGCGAGGTCAACTCCAACCTCTCCGGCATCCTGGCCCCGCTGCTGCTCGGCGGTGCCGCGGCTGCCTACGTCGCGGCCGGCGACCTGGGCGCCAAGGCAGGGCTGCTGGCCGCCCTCGGTCGGGCCCGCGACATCGTCACGGCCCAGGCCACCAGCGCCGGTGGCGCCGCCATCGCCGGGGTGGTCGGAGTCGCGGCCACCGTCGTGATCGGCGGTTCGGCCTTCCTCATCCTGCAGAACGCCGACCAGCCCATCGTCGCCACCACGGACAACCAGGTGGGCGTGGTGGCGCCCGCCGACCCCACCGCCGAGGTTGGCGACCTCGCCCTCGACACCAGCGACCGGCTCGCCCCGACCGAGGTCGCGCTGCCCGGTGACGAGCCCACGACGGCGACCTCGCCGCTGCCGACTGAGCCCGGCCTGCCGGTGCCAACCACCGTGCCCTCGGTCGATCCATCGCTCGACCCCACGGTGGACCCGACGGTGGACCCGACTGTTGACCCGACCGTCGACCCTACGGTGGACCCGACCGTGGACCCGACTGTCGACCCCACCGCAGACCCGACGCCGACCACGTCGCCCGGTCCGACAGTCGCGCCGACGGGCACCCCGACCGCGTTGCCCACCGTGAACCCGACGAGCACGGCCGCACCGACCCTGCTCCCGACCGCCCAGCCGAGCCTGCCGACGACGGCGCCCACGTCCACCGTGCCGCCCACCACCACCGTGCCGCCGACCACGGTCCCGCCCACCACTGTCCCGCCGACCACGGTCCCGCCCACCTCCACCGTGCCGCCGACCACGGTCCCGCCTACCTCCACCGTGCCGCCCACCACGGTCCCGCCCACCTCCACCGTGCCGCCCACCACGGTCCCGCCCACCACGGTCCCGCCCACCACGGTCCCGCCGGTCGTCGGTCCGGACATCGACCTTCAGGTCGACGTCGCAGGACCGCGTCAGGGCGTCTACACACTGCGCGCGCGGCTCGGCGGGATGGACCCACAGGGCTCTGCCACCCTCGAGGTCTCCGGGGCTGGGCTCGACCGGCTCGAGTCGGGTGACTCCCGGTGCCGGCCGACGGACACCGGCGGCTGGACCTGCTCGCTCACCAACGGGGCGTCCGCGAACCTCATCTTCGAGGGGACACCCGGGCCCGGCGGGTTCGGCTCCGTGACCTTCACGGTCTCTCCGGACGGTTCCGTCGACCCCGACCCCTCCGACAACACCCGCGTCGTCACACTCGGCACCGCACCGGTGGTCCAGCAGGCAGCACCCACCACCGGTGACCTACCTCCGCGACGCGTCCAGTTCGACGCCTGAGAGGCTGACCGGGTGAACGCCGCCCACGTCGATGCCGGGAGTGTCATCGCCAGCCCTTGGCCTGCGCCACGCGCGCACGTCCCGGTCGACGCCGTCGTGTCCCTTCCCGGCAGCAAGTCGCTGACCAACCGGGCACTGGTGCTGGCCGCCCTGGCCGACGGCCCGTCCGTCGTAAGCCGCCCGCTTCGCTCGCGTGACTCCGACCTGATGATCGCCGCTCTTACCGGCCTCGGCGCCCGCCTCGACCCCGTCGGCGACGACCTGCGCGTCACACCGGGGGCGCTGCGCGGAGGGATCGACGTCGACTGCGGTCTGGCCGGCACCGTGCTCAGGTTCGTGCCACCGGTCGCCGCGCTGGCCACCGGCCGCGTTGCGTTCGACGGCGATCCCCATCTGCAGAAGCGGCCGATCGGCGAGATGCTCGTCGGGCTCCGCGAACTGGGCATCGAGGTCGGCGGAGACGCCGTGCCGTTCGTCGTGCACGGGACCGGCACGGTGCTGGGCGGGACGGTCGTCATCGACGCGTCCGCCTCGTCGCAGTTCGTCTCCGCCCTGCTGCTGGCCGGGGCACGCTTCGAGAACGGCGTCGACGTGCGCCACGAGGGCAAGCCGGTGCCGTCCCTCCCCCACATCGACATGACCGTGGCAATGCTCCGCACCCACGGGGTCGAGGTCGATGACTCCGACGCCGACCGCTGGGTGGTCTCACCGGGTTCGGTCCGGGCGGTCGACCACGTGATCGAGCCCGACCTGTCCAACGCCGCCCCGTTCCTGGCGCTCGCGGCCGTGTCGGGCGGCCGGGTCACGGTGCGCGACTGGCCGCGGGAGACCACGCAGGCCGGGGATCTGCTGCGCGAGATCCTGGATCGGATGGGCTGCGAGGTGACCCTCGACGACGAGGGCCTGACGGTACGCGGCACAGGCACCTTGCAGGGCATCGACCTCGACCTGCACGAGGCGGGTGAGCTCACCCCAGCGGTCACCGCGCTCTGCGCGCTCGCCAACTCCCCGTCCCACCTGCGCGGCGTCGCCCACATCCGCGGCCACGAGACCGACCGGCTGGCCGCGCTCGCCGCGGAGCTCACCGCGCTCGGGGCCGATGTGGTCGAGCACGACGACGGTCTCAGCCTGCGCCCCGCCGCCCTGCACGGCGGCGTTTTCCGCACCTACGCCGACCACAGGATGGCGCACGCCGGCGTGATCCTGGGCGCCGCGGTTGACGGCGTCCTTGTGGAGGACGTCGCGACCACCAGCAAGACCTTCACCGGCTTCGCCCCTTTCTGGGCTGGGCTGCTGGCTGGGGGGCCCTCGTCGTGAGCGGGCGGTACGGCGAGCTCGACCACGAGCACTACGAGCGACCGCGCCGCCGTACTCGCCCGCGCACCAAGGAACGCCCGACGTACGACGACGCCGTCACCGCGGTCGTCGTGACCGTGGACCGGGGGCGGTACACGCTCGCGGTGGACGGCCGCCGGGTGATGGCGATGAAGTCCCGTCCGTTGGGTCGCAAGGGCGTCGTGGTGGGGGACCGGGTGCGTGTCGTCGGCGACGTGTCCGGCGACGACGGATCGCTGGCTCGGATCGTCGAGGTGGAGCCCCGCGCGACCGTGCTGCGCCGGACCGCCGACGACGACGACCCGGTCGAGCGGATCATCGTGGCCAACGCCAGCCAGCTCGTCGTGGTCACGGCGCTCGCCGACCCCGAACCCCGACCCCGGCTGATCGACCGGGCGCTGGTCGCCGCCTTCGACGCGAAGATGCAGCCGCTGCTGTGTCTGACCAAGGCCGACCTGGCCGACCCCGAGACGCTGCTGGTGACCTACCGGTCACTGGGCGTGCCGTGGCTCGTCACCCAGCGTGGTGGCGACCTGGCCGAGCTCCGCGAACGCCTCGCGGGTCGCACCTCGGTGCTGATCGGCCACAGCGGCGTCGGCAAGTCGACCCTGGTCAACGCCCTGGTGCCGAACGCCCACCGCGACGTCGGCGTGGTGAACGCCGTGACCGGACGTGGGCGGCACACGTCCACCTCGGCCTGGATGTTGGGGCTGCCGGCCGGTCCGGGCGAGCCGCCGGGCTTCATCATCGACACCCCGGGCATCCGGTCGTTCGGGCTGGCGCACGTCGAGCCGTCCAGCCTGATCGAGGCATTCCCCGACCTCGACGAGATGACCGAGGACTGCCCGCGCGGGTGCACGCACGGCGGTGACGAGCCCGAGTGCGGGCTGGACGTGGCCGTCGCCGCGAGCGACCTCGACCCCGACCGCGTGGAGTCGTTCCGGCGGTTGCTGGCCGCACGCTACGACTCGTCCTGGTAGGCCTGCGCTGCTCCACTCGCCGCCCTCTGGTGCGTGGGATGAACCGGAGCTTGCCGTGGGCGGTGGGGTGGGTGGCGTAGGTCTGGTCGTGGGCCAGGGCGTGGTGGCGGGGGCAGAGCAGGCGTCCGGTGGTGGTGTCGGTGTGCCCGCCGTGGGACCAGGGGTGGTCGTGGTGGGCGTGGCAGAGCCCGGGTGGGGCGTCGCAACCCAGGGCGGTGCAGCCCTGGTCCCTGATCGCGAGGGCGATGCGTTGGGATCCG
>JBDSLK010000198.1:0-6518 GCA_039916425.1 Nocardioides sp. | reverse complement strand
GACACCGACGCCGAAGCGTGCGACGCGTCGCACTAAGCAGCACAGCTGGATCAACAAGGAGACCTTCATGGCAGGCGAGACCGTCATCACCGTGGTCGGCAACCTGGTCGACGACCCGGAGCTCCGCTTCACCCCCTCGGGTGCGGCGGTGGCCAACTTCCGGATCGCGTCCACACCCCGCACCTTTGACAAGCAGACCAACGAGTGGAAGGACGGCGAAGGCCTCTTCCTCTCGTGCGCCATCTGGCGTCAGGCTGCCGAGAACGTCGCGGAGTCGTTGCAGAAGGGCATGCGCGTCGTGGTGCAGGGCCGGCTCAAGCAGCGCAGCTACGAGACCCGCGAGGGCGAGAAGCGCACCGTCTACGAGCTCGACGTCGAGGAGGTCGGCCCGTCGCTGAAGTACGCCACGGCCAAGGTCACCCGCACCACCCGTCAGGGCGGTGGGGGCGGCTACTCGGGCGGTGGCGGTGGCGGTGGCGCTGGCGGCCAGGAGGACCCGTGGGCCCAGCCCGCGCAGGGTGCTCCGCAGGGTGGCGGCCAGCAGGGGTACGGCGGCCAGCAGTCCCAGCCCCAGGGCGGGTCGCAGGGTGGCGGCCAGGGTGGCGGCCAGCAGGCCAACGACCCGTGGGCCGCACCGGGTGTGGGCTCGGACGAGCCCCCCTTCTGATCCACCCCGGTGGTGGAGGAGGTCGCGCAGCGACCGTCTCGATCCCCGGACACAACTGAACACATCCACATCCATACCCAAGCCCACCATTCCGGCGTGAGCCGGGCTCGAGAAAGAGAGCACCACAATGGCCAAGGCAATTCTGCGCAAGCCCAAGAAGAAGGTCTGCCAGTTCTGCAAGGAGAAGGCGACCGGTGTCGACTACAAGGACACCGTCCTGCTCCGCAAGTTCATCTCCGACCGCGGCAAGATCCGCGCGCGGCGGGTCACCGGCAACTGCGTCCAGCACCAGCGGGATGTCGCGATCGCGGTCAAGAACGCCCGCGAGGTCGCACTGCTGCCCTACACGTCCGCCGGTCGGTAACGGGCAGCGAGAGGAGACGCGAGAATCATGAAGCTCATCCTGACCCAGGAAGTCGACGGCCTCGGCGCCCCCGGTGACGTGGTCGAGGTCAAGAACGGCTACGGCCGCAACTACCTCGTTCCCCGTGGCCTGGCGACGCAGTGGACCCGCGGCGCCCAGAAGACCGTGGACTCCATCAAGTCGGCCCGCGCGACCCGCTCGGTCCGCGACGCGGAGCACGCGCAGCAGATCAAGGCCAAGCTCGAGGGCGGCACCGTCGACGTGAAGGTGCGTGCCGGTGTCGGCGGCCGCCTGTTCGGCGCGGTCACCACCGCCGAGATCGCCTCGGCGCTCGAGGGTGTCTCGGGCGAGGGTGTCGACAAGCGCACGATCGTGGTGACGCACCCGATCAAGTCGCTCGGCGCCCACCAGGTGTCGGTCAAGCTCACCGACGGGGTCGCCGCCACCGTGGCGCTCAACGTCATCCCTGCCTGACCAGCACGTCCCAGCACGTCCCACCCAGTCACGGCCCGTCCCGCTCACGCGGGGCGGGCCTTGCTGCCGGTGGGGGCAGATCGACCAGTCAGGCCTGGGGCGAGGCACTGGCGGCCCAGGGCCGGCCGGCGTACGCCAACAGCACACCGACCAGGAGCAGCAGCGCAAGGGTCGCGGCGGCGTACGCCGGTGCCTCCAGGGCGTCGACCCCGCCACCGAAGACCAGCACGGGGAGCACGGCCGTGATCCCCACCAGGACCCCGGTCGTCAGCAGCCAGCCGCCCGGCCCGTTGTCGCCGGCTCTGTCGGCGGCGCGGGCGAGCGCCAGCGCGATCACGGCGAGCGCCGCCAGCTGTGGGAGGCTCGCGGCCCAGCCCAACGCGGGGTCGGCCTCGGCCAGCGTGTCCCGCAGCGCGGGGATCCACAGCGCCGTCGCGACCACCAGCGCGAGCGTGGCCGCGCCCAGGGCAGCGCCGCGGCGGGGCAGGTCCTCGGGCAGCTGGGCCAGACCGACCATCACGAGCAGCCAGCCGAGCGGGTCGGCGACGAGGTCGTAGCCGCCCACCGCGGCGCGCAGCCCGACGACGATCAGGCCGAGGGCGACGGCCTGCAGCGGCTTCACGCCCCCCACCCGCCCATGACCGCAGCCTACGAGGGCCGTCGTCGACGCTCGTCGCGCAGCGCGCGGAGCTCGGTCCGCAGCTCGGCGACCCGCGCCCGCTTCCGGGTCAGCTGGTCCGAGACGCCGGCGAGGGTGGCCGACTGGTCCGCGTGCTGCTGCTCGAGCCAGGTCAGGTGGCCGCGGTGGATCTCGTACTGCTCCCACACCCAGGCGAGCTCCTCGCCCTGTCGGGCATGCTCGCCGCGCAGCCAGGCGAGGTCGTGCTGGAGGCGTGCGATGGTCTCGCGGTCCTGCGCCAGGTGCTCGATCGCGCCGACGCGGCAGCGGCGGTCGACCTCGTCCTGGGCGCCCTCCGCGGTGACGAGGCGGTGCCAGGGCTCCAGCTCGGCGAGCCGCTCGGCGTCGCTCCACATGTCGCGCCCGTCGCTGCTGGTGGGGAACTGCAGGGCGGTCATCCGGGCCGATGTCGCCCCGCGGAACGACGGGTGCCGCATCAGCTTGCGGAACTGGTGGTGGTCGGGCCACCAGCCGGCCGGGGTGGTGGCCCACCGGTCGCCCACCTCGTCGTACGACGCCCGCGTGTGCGCGCTGCCGGTGATGCTCACCGAGCAGAAGCGGACCACGTCGTCGAGGTGGAGGGCGATCGTGGCGGGGTCGGCGAGGTCGGCAGCGTAGAAGCGCACGTGACCGGCCGGCGTGACGTAGCCGTTGAGGCTCTGCACGAAGGTGTGCTCCGCCAGCAGCGCCACCAGGTCGGCGACGTGGTCGGGCAGCAGCAGGTCGTCGTCGCAGAGGTAGAAGATCGCGTCGCTGCGGGCGGCCAGGATCGCGTCGTGCCGGTAGCGCTCCCCGTGGTGCGGCCCCTTGGGGAAGTCCAGGAACTGCACCCGCTCGTCGGCGCGGGTCAGCTCGCCGACGACGTCGCGCACCGGGTCGGTCACGCCGTCGCCGATCAGGATCACCTCGAGGTCGGCCAACGACTGGCGCAGCACCGTGTCGACGGTCAACGGCAGCGTCGACGGCTTGTTGTGGATCGGGATCAGCACCGAGGCCCGGGGGCTCACCGCCCGTCCCCGTCCCCACCCCTGGGGCCGAGCCCGAGCCCGAGCCCGGGCCCGGGCGCAGGTCGGTAGGGGGCGTCGGCCAGCACCAGTACCACCGAGCGCTCGTCTCGCAGGTGGTAGCGCAGCCAGCCGGCCGGTCCCACCGCGAGCGAGTCGCCGGGAGCGGTGAGCTCGTGGGTCTCGCGGACCTGGTCGGGGCTCGACCCGACCTCGACCCGGGCCGCGCCGCTGACCAGCACGATCAGCTCGCGACAGGTCAGCGCGTGCTCGCCTCGGGTGGCCCCGCCGGGTGGCCCGGCGACCGCGAAGACCCGGCGTACGTCGAAGCCGACCGTGTCGAGCTCGACGGGCACGAGCGTGCCGCGGTCGTCCACGTAGGAGCCGACGGTCCGGTCGGGTGCCCTCATCGGGCCGGCCCGTCGGTCAGCGCGCGGCAGACCCGGTCGACCTCGTCGTCGAACAGCTCGGGGAAGGAGGGCAGCGACAGGATCCGCGCGGTCAGCCAGGCGGCGCCCGGGGTCGGCGTGGGCGCGGTGGCGAGCCCGGGCATCTCGCCGAGGAGATAGGGGTAGTGCACGGCCGTGTCGACGCCGGACCGGTCGAGGTGACGCTGCCAGGCGTCGCGCTCCTCGGTGACCAGCACGGCGTGGTGGGCCACGGTGGTCATCGGGTCGCCGTGCAGGCGCAGGCACGGGCCGAGGGCCGCACGGTAGCGCGCGGCGATCGTCCGGCGCCGGGCGTTGCGCCGGTCGAGGTGCGGCAGCCGGGCAGTGAGGACGGCGGCCTGCAGGGTGTCGAGCCGGGTGTTGCGCCCGCCGGGGACGGTGACGCGGAACCTCTCGCCCCAGCCGTACTGGCGCAGCGTGCGCGCCCGGTCGCCGAGTCGGGAGTCGGCGAAGGCGACCGCCCCGCCGTCCCCGACGGCACCGAGGTTCTTGGTCGGGTAGAAGCTGTAGGTCGCGGCGTCGCCGGTGGTGCCGACGTGTCGGCCGCCGGGTCGCAGCCCGTGGGCCTGCGCGCAGTCCTCGACGAGCGCGAGCCCCCGGCGTCGGCGCCAGGTGTCGAGCTCCTCGAGTGGCACGGCGTCGCCGTGCAGGTGGGTCACCACCAGGGCCTCCGCGTCGGGGTGGTCGGCCTCCATGGCGTGGGCGACGGTGGGCCCCATCGTGGTGGGGTCGACGTCGAGGACGCGGGGCACCAGGCCGAGCATCCGCGCCGCGGTGGCGGCGTACCCGCCCTCGACGGCGGCCACCAGCACGCCGGCGCCGGGGGCGAGGTCGAGGGCGGCGAGGGCGAGGACGAGGGCGTCGGTCCCGTTGCCGACCCCGACCACGCAGGCGTGCCCGGCGTACGCCGCGAGGTCGTCCTCGAACCGGCGGACCGGCTCGCCGAGGATCCAGGGACCGTCGCGCAGCACCCGGTCGACGGCCTCCCGCACCGCGGCGGCCTCGTCGGGGTCGAGCCGGGTCGGCGCCGCTGCCGGCACCCGGCTCATCCGCCGGCCAGCCGGCTGCGCAGCTCGGCGGGGGCCATCGCCCGCCGGTCGTGGAGGTCGAGGAGGCGGTGCACCCGCTCGACCAGGCCGGGGTTGGTGGCGAGCCGGGTGCGGCCACGGTCGAAGTAGATGCCGTCCTCCAGCCCGACCCGGACGCCACCGCCGGCGGCCACCGCGAGCGCCTGGGCGGTGAGCTGGTGGTCACCGAGGCCGGCCCCGGACCAGACCGCGCCCGCCGGCAGGCGCTCGACCGCCAGCCCGACCTCGGACAGGGTGGCCTGCATGCCGGCCACGTTGCCGAAGAACAGGTTGGCCACCACCGCGCCGGGCAGCAGCCCCTTGCGGGCCAGCACGTGCACGTAGTTGAGCATCCCGAGGTCGAAGAGCTCGAGCTCGGGCACGATGCCCCGGTCGAGCATGATCCGGGCCAGGCCGGTGATGACGTCGGGCGGGTTGACCGACGGGCCGGTGAGGAAGTTCAGCGACGACAGGGTCAGTGAGGCGAGGTCGGGCTTGAGGTCGCCGTCGAGGGCGAGGCAGTCGGCGCGCCGTTCGAGCTCGGACCAGGTGCGTCCGCTGGTGCTGACGTTGATCACCACGTCGGGGGTGCGCTCGCGGACGGCGCCGACGATGCGGGCGTAGGTCTCGCGCTCCCAGGTCGGGGCGCCGTCGTCCCCGCGGGCATGCAGGTGGACCGAGGTGATGCCGACGGCGGCCGCGGCGGCGACGTCCGCGGCGATCTCCTCCGGCGTGAGGGGCACGTGCGGCGTCATCGCCCGCGTAGGGACCATCCCGGTGGGCGCGAGCACGATCGGGGCGGGGGAGTCGAGCAGGCTCAGCAGTGCGGACACGTGACCTTCTCTCGTGGGTCGCGCCGCCGCAGCACCCGGGCGGGGTTGCCGACGACCACGGCGTCCTCGTCGACGTCACGGGTGACGACGGCGCCGGCACCGACGACGGCGTCCCGGCCGACCCGGACGCCCGGGAGGACGGTGGCCCCGGCGCCGACGAACGCCCCGGCGCCGATGTCGACGTGGCCGGTGAGCACGACCCCGGGGCCCAGCGACGCCCCGAACCCGAGGGCGGAGTCGTGGCCGACCGAGCCGGAGCGGTTGACGTGGGCGTGGCAGCCGAGGGTCACGTGGGAGGCGAGCACGGCGCCCGCGTTGACGTAGGCCCCGTGGGCGACGGTGGCGGTGCTGGCGACGGCCGCGGTGGGGTCGACGAGGGCGACGGGGTCGGTGAAGCCGGCGGCGGCAGCGGCGGCGGCACCCGGCCGGCGGTGGTCCGCGGAGGCCAGGCCGAGGGTGAAGGCCCCACGAGGAGCGTCGACGAGCGCACCGGGGCCGAGGAGACCGGGCAGCCGGGGGTCGGCGCCACCGTGGTTGTCGATGCACCGCACGTCGAGGCCGGCACGGCGGGCGCTCTCCACCACGTCCCAGGCGTACGGCGTGGCCACCGCGAAGACGGTGAGCGACGGCGGAATCACCGGGTCAATGTAGCGGCGTCCCGGTGACCAGCCAGGCGTCGCCGCGCTCCCGGTGCAGGAGCACCACGGCGCGGGCGCCCATCAGCACCACGGAGAAGGCGACCCACACCCAGACCAGGGCGGATCGTCCGGCGGCGCCGTCGGCCAGTCGGGCGACCACCAGCACCACCGGGGCGTAGACAGCGAGCACGAGCAGGCCGCCCCGGGCAAGGTAGCTGCCGTCGCCTGCCCCGATCAGCACCCCATCGAGCACGAAGACCACCCCGCACACGGGGAGGCTCAGCCCGACGACGACGAGCACCGGCACGAGCAGGTCGCGCACCGCGGCGTCCTCGGTGAAGAG
>JBDSLK010000197.1:0-6933 GCA_039916425.1 Nocardioides sp. | reverse complement strand
GTCTTCGACACCTGGCGCGGGCTGCTTCCCTACCACCAGCCCGACCCGCTGGGCCGCACCTGGCAGGAGGCCGCCACCTCCCTGGGCAACGACGAGTCGGGTATGTACCTGCTCGGCACCTTCGTGGTCGACGGGATCCCCGAACTCGAGGACGACCTCGACTTCTTCACCTTCCCCGAGCTCGACAGCTCGATCGGCGCGACCGCCCTCGACGCCCCCATCGACGGCTTCTGCCTGGCCGCCAGCGCGAGCAACGAGGCGGGCGGCAAGGAGATGTTGAAGTACCTCGGCACCGCCGAAGCCGCTGACGCTGCCAACGCCGGCACGACGCCGCTCATCGCCGCCAACTCCGGGGCCGACACCGGCGTCTACTCCGCGTTGCAGCAGAAGTCCGCCGAGGTGGTCGGGGCCGCGGAGTCGATCGCCCAGTTCCTGGATCGCGACACCAGGTCGGACTTCGCCTCCACCGTGGTCATCCCGTCCCTGCAGGCGTTCTTGGAGAACCCCGACGACATCGACGGTGTGACCGCGAGCATCCAGCAGCAGAAGGAATCCATCTTCATCTAGAGCGGAGCCCGCCACCCGCGGTCGCGGGTGGCGGGAGGCGGCAGGAATGAGGACACAGTGACCAGCACTCCGGCGCCAGAGACCCAGTACGTCGGCGCGACCCCAGCGAAGCGCAAGCTGCCCCCGCGGGATCGTGCTGTCGTCATCGCGATGGTGGCGATCCCCACGCTCTTCGTGATCACCCTGGTGTGGGTGCCGGCGGTGCTGTCGGTGATCTTGTCCTTCGGCGCCTGGAACGGCATCGGGGACGTCGGTCAGATCCAGTGGGTCGGCACCAAGAACTACTCCGACATCGTGGGCATCTACCCAGCCTTCTGGCCGGCGATCCAGCACAACCTGATCTGGCTGGGGTTCCTGTTCCTGGGGCCGACCCTGCTCGGCATGTTCCTGGCGGTGATCTTGGACCGCAACATGAAGGGGAGCCGTTTCTACCAGACCGCCTTCTACATGCCGGTGGTGCTGTCCCTGGCCCTGGTGGGCTTCATCTGGCAGCTCTTCTACTCCCGTGACCAAGGGCTGATCAATCAGGTCTTCGGCTCCGAGGTCGACTGGTACGGCGACTCCAGCGTCAACCTCTGGGCGGTGCTGGTGGCCACCGCCTGGCGGCACACCGGCTACATCATGCTGATCTACCTGGCCGGCCTGAAGGGTGTGGACTCCTCGCTTCGCGAGGCGGCGGCGGTCGACGGTGCGTCGGAACGGCAGACGTTCTTCAAGGTGGTGTTCCCGGTGATGCGGCCGATCAACATGATCGTGCTGGTCATCGTGGTCATCGAGTCGCTCCGTGCCTTCGACCTCGTGTGGGTGGTCAACCGGGGCACCAACGGGCTCGAGCTCATCGGCGCACTGGTCGCCCAGAACGTCGTCGGCGAGGCCGCGCGCTACGGCTTCGGGTCGGCGCTGGCCGTCATCATGATGCTGATCTCGACGGTCTTCATCACCATCTACCTGCGCATCGTCTTCAGGGAGGAGCGCCGATGAGCGCCTCGGTCGCAACCACGAGCCGACGTCGCACGAGCAAGCCGGCCGCCCAAGCGGACGGAGGCGCGCTGGGCAAGCCGCGTGGCACGGTGGCCACGGTCATCATGCTCTTGCTCGCCCTGATCTGGCTCTTCCCGCTCATCTGGGCGGTCCTGAACTCGTTCCGGAGCTACACCTACACCCAGCAGAACGGCTACCTCTCCTTCGGCGGCTGGACGCTGGACAACTACAGCAACGTCTGGCAGAACGCCAACCTCGGCAAGTACTTCGTGAACTCCCTGATCATCACCGTCCCGGCGGTCGTGCTCACGATCTTCTTGTCCTCGCTCGTCGCCTTCGTCCTGGCCCGCTTCACCTATCGCTTCAACCTCACCCTGCTCGCGGTCTTCCTCGCCGCGAACCTGCTGCCGCCCCAGGCCCTGCTCGTGCCGGTCTACCGGATGTTCCGAGAGATCCCGCTGCCGATGTTCATGAGCGAGACCGGCTCTCTGCTGGGCAGCTACTGGGGACTGATCGCGATCAACATCGCCTTCCAGATGGGTTTTTGCACCTTCGTGCTCAGCAACTACATGAAGACGCTGCCGCACGAGATCTACGAGCAGGCCCAGATCGACGGCGCGAACGTGTGGCGTCAGTACTGGCAGCTGACGATGCCCCTGGTCCGCCCGGCCCTGGCCGCATTGGCCACCCTCCAGGTGACCTGGATCTACAACGAGTTCTTCTGGGCGACCGTGCTCCTCGGGGGTCAGGGCGACAAGTTCCCGATCACCAGCGCCCTCAACAACCTGCGCGGCCAGTTCTTCGTCGACTACAACCTCCTCTCGGCCGGGTCCGTGCTGGTCGCGCTGCCGGTGCTGATCGTCTTCTTCGTGCTGCAGAAGCAGTTCGTGGCCGGTCTCACCCTGGGGTCGACCAAGGGCTGACTGGCCCCGTCGGGCCTCTAAGGGCTGCCTTGCCTTGCTTGCGAGCGGGTGGATCACCACGAACCATGGAGTCATGACATCGGACACCGGCGCCCTCGCGGCGCCCGCGGGATCCCACCAGGACGAGCCGCACCAAGACGGCCTCAACAACCGGCTCAACTGGCTGCGGGCGGCGGTGCTCGGGGCCAACGACGGGGTCGTCTCCACAGCGGGCCTGGTGATGGGGGTTGCCGGAGCGACCGACAACCGCACGACCATCCTGGTGGCCGGCGTCGCGGGGCTGGCCGCCGGTGCGCTGAGCATGGGCGCGGGAGAGTACGTCTCGGTGAGCACGCAGAGCGACTCCGAGCGCGCGCTCCTCGACAAGGAGCGCCGCGAGCTCGCCGAGACGCCCGAGGAGGAGCTCGCCGAGCTGGCCGGCATCTACGTCACGAAGGGGCTCTCGCCGACGCTGGCCCGTGAGGTCGCGCACGAGCTGACGGCGCACGATGCACTCGGGGCTCACGCCGAGGCCGAGCTCGGCATCGACCCCGACGACCTGACCAACCCCTGGCACGCCGCCGGGGCGTCGATGGTCTCGTTCTTCGTCGGGGCGCTGCTGCCGCTGCTCACCATCGTGCTGCTGCCACCGGGCCTGCGGATCGCGGTCACCGTCGTCGCGGTGGTCGCCGCCCTGGCTCTGACCGGCTGGGTGAGCGCTCGCCTCGGGTTCGGGCCGACCGGACGGGCGGTGGCCCGCAACGTGGCGGGCGGGCTGGTCGCGATGGGCGTCACCTACGCGATCGGGTCCGTGGTCGGCACCTGGATCTGACCGGGGAGCAGGCGATGCGGATGTTCGTCGCCCTGGTGCCGCCGGCCGAGGCGGTCGAGGACCTCGACGAGTTCCTCGCCGTGCGCCGGGACGCGGCGCCCTTCCGCTGGGCGCCCGCCGACCAGCTGCACTTCACCCTGGCCTTCCTGGAGCGGGTGGCCGACCGGCAGCTCGACGACCTCGTCGAGCGACTGACCCGCGCGGGACGCCGGCGGGAGCCGTTCGCCACCCGGCTCACCGGGGGCGGTGCCTTCCCGGACCCGGCGCGGGCCCGGGTGCTGTGGGCCGGGCTCGACCTCGACGAGGCGGCCCGCACCGAGCTGGACCGCGCGGCCACGGGGGCGCGGGCAGCGGCGTCGCGTGCGGGCGTCGCGGTCGACGGGCAGCGCTTTCGTCCGCACGTGACGGTGGCCCGCCTCGGCCGCGCGGCGGAGGTCTCGGACTGGGTGCGGCTGCTGGACTCCTACCAGGGACCGTGGTGGACGGCGACCGAGCTCGCCCTGGTCGCGTCGTACCTCGGCGAGGGGCCACGGGGCCGTCCGCGCCACGAGGTCGTCGAGACATTTCCGCTCACTCGACCAGGCGATGGTCGCCCGGTTGGTCCCGGTGGCCTAGGTTCGCTCACGTGAAGATCGCAGTGGCGAAGGAGACCCGAGACGGCGAGACCCGGGTCGCGTTGGTGCCCGAGCTCGTCGGCAAGCTGACCGCGTTGGGCTATGAGGTGGCGGTCGAGCCCGATGCCGGGCGGGCGGCGCTGATCTCCGACGAGGAGTACGTCGAGGCAGGGGCGAGCATCGAGGACGACGCCGCCTCGACCGCCGAGGTCGTGATCTCGGTGCAGCCGCTCGACGTGGGCCGCGTGCGACGGCTGCGCACCGGCGCGATCACCGTCTCCTTCCTTCCGGTCAACCAGGAGCTCGCGCTGGTCACTGACCTGCGCGACCTCGGGGTGACGTCGTTCGCGATGGAGCTGGTGCCGCGCATCTCCCGGGCCCAGTCGATGGACGCGTTGTCGTCGCAGGCGCTGGTGGCGGGCTACCGCTGCGCGGTGGTCGCGGCCGGGCTGCTGCGCCGCTTCTTCCCCCAGAACATGACCGCCGCCGGCACCATCCAGCCCGCCAAGGTGGTCGTCCTCGGGGCGGGCGTGGCCGGGCTCCAGGCGATCGCGACCGCCAAACGCCTCGGCGCCGTCGTCTCGGCGTACGACGTCCGGGCGGCCGCCGCCGAGGAGATCCGGTCGGTGGGTGCCAAGGCGATCGAGCTCGACCTGGAGACTCTCGAGGGGGCCGGTGGCTACGCCCGGGAGATGACCGAGGACCGGGCCGCGCGCCAGCGCGACCTGCTGGCTCCCCACATCGCGGCGGCCGATGCGCTCATCACCACCGCCGCCGTGCCGGGACGCCAGGCGCCGATGCTGGTGACGGCCGCGATGGTCGAGCAGATGAGGCCGGGGTCGGTCGTCGTCGACCTGGCCGCCGAGTCCGGCGGCAACGTCGAGGGCTCGATGGCCGGCGAGGTCATCCGCATCGGCAACGCCCAGGTCTGGGGTGGGCGCAACGTGCCGTCGCAGATGCCGGGGCCCGCCTCGCGGCTGTACGCGCAGAACGTCGTCAACCTCCTCACCTTGATGACGGTCACCGACGAGGGGCCCGACGCTCTGATGGGCCGGCTGGTCCCCGACTTCGCCGACGAGATCGTGGCCGGTGCGTGTGTCACCCACGATGGCGAGATCCGGCACGCCCCGACCCGCGAGGCCGTCGAAGGGCCCGCCCCCACCACCGACCATTCGACCCACCAGGAGCCCCCGCAGTGAACGAGATCGCCTGGCTGACCGTCTTCATCCTCAGTGTCTTCGTCGGGATCGAGGTGATCTCGAAGGTCTCCTCGACCCTGCACACCCCGCTGATGTCGGGGGCCAACGCCATCCACGGCGTCATCCTGCTCGGCGCGATCATCGTCACCGCGCACGCCGAGGGGGTCGCCCTGGTCGTCGGTCTGGTCGCGATCGTGCTGGCCACGGTCAACATGGTGGGCGGGTTCGTGGTCACCGACCGGATGCTCCAGATGTTCGTCCGGCGGAAGCCGCCCGCGGCCGCGAGGGCCGGCACGGCCCACGAGGACGGTGCCGCGTGATCCCCACCTGGGCGCAGCTGGTCTACCTGATCTGCGCGGTCTGCTTCATCCTCGCCCTCAAGGGACTGTCGGGCCCGAGGACGGCCCGGACGGGCAACCTGATCGGCGCCGGGGCCGCGGTGGTCGCCTGTGCCCTGCCGTTCCTCTACCTCGACAGGCTGGACAATGTCGTGCCGATGCTGGGCGCGATCGCGATCGGCACCGCCGGGGGTGTCTACGGTGCCCGTCGCGTGCAGATGACCCAGATGCCGCAGATGGTGGCGCTCTTCAACGGCGTGGGCGGTGGTGCTGCCTCGCTGGTGGCCCTGCTCGAGCTCAACGAGGTCGGCGCGGCCACGCCGACGTTCAACCTCGTCGCCACGGCGTTCACCATCGCGGTGGGCGCGGTCTCCTTCTCCGGCTCGGTGCTCACCTTCGCCAAGCTCCAGGACCTGATGACCTCCCGTCCGGTGACCTTCCCGGGCTTCCCGTTCGCCTTCGGCGGCTCGCTGGTCGCGGTGGTGGCCCTGAGCGTGCTGGTGGTCCGCGACCCCACCATGGGGCTGGGCATCGCCATCGGACTGGTCGGCCTGCTGATCGGGGTGCTGCTGGTGCTGCCCGTCGGTGGCGCCGACGTCCCCATCGTGATCTCGCTGCTCAACGCCTTCACCGGCCTCACGGTCGCGGCGGGCGGCTACGTGCTGAGCAACACGCTGCTGCTGGTGGCGGGCACGCTGGTCGGTGCGTCCGGCACGTTCTTGACCCTGCTGATGGCCAACGCGATGGGCCGATCGGTCGCCAACATCCTGTTCGGGGCGCTCAAGGGCGGGTCGACCCTTGGCGGCGGCGAGGCGTCGAACAGACCGGTCCGCTCGGTCACACCCGAGGACGCCGCCATCATGTTGGCCTACGCCGACCGGGTCATCATCATCCCTGGCTACGGCCTCGCGGTGGCCCAGGCCCAGCACACCCTGCGTGAGCTGGTCGACCTGCTCAACGCCCGGGGTGCCGACGTCGACTACGCCATCCACCCGGTCGCCGGCCGGATGCCCGGCCACATGAACGTGCTGCTCGCCGAGGCGCAGGTGCCCTACGAGGAGCTCAAGGAGATGGACGAGATCAACGGCGACTTCAAGGATGCCGACGTGGTGCTCGTGGTCGGCGCCAACGACGTGGTCAACCCGGCCGCGAGGACCAGCCCGGGTGCCCCGATCTATGGCATGCCGATCCTCAACGCCGACCAGGCCAGGCAGGTCGTCTTCATGAAGCGGTCGATGCGCCCCGGCTTCGCCGGCATCGAGAACGAGCTGCTCTTCGAGGAGCGCACCGCGCTGCTCTTCGGCGATGCCAAGGACTCGATGGGCAAGCTGCTCAGCGCGGTCAAGGCACTCTGACCCCGAGTCGAGTGCTGAGTGGCTGTGGTCCCCGCCTGGCCCAGCACTCGACCCTGTCCTGTGGAGAGCGGTTCGCGGTCGACCCTGATCCTGACCACACTCGGCGGGCATGGGGCAGCGGGACTGGAGCGACGGGCGGACGCCC
>JBDSLK010000196.1:0-5685 GCA_039916425.1 Nocardioides sp. | reverse complement strand
CTCTACGACGCCGACTACTCCTGCACGCTGGCCTCCCGGCACAGTGACGCCCCAGCGGTGCTGACCCGCGTCGTCGGCAAGCACTGCGAGGCGGGCGACATCCTGGTCAAGGACGAGTTCCTGCCCGGCGACCTGCGGCCGGGTGACCTGTTGGCGGTGCCCGGTACCGGCGCCTACTGCCGTTCGATGGCCTCCAACTACAACCACGCGCTGCGACCTCCGGTGATCGCGGTACGGGACGGGGTCGCGACCGTGCTCCTGCGCCGCGAGACTGAGGCCGACCTGTTGGCGACGGACGTAGGGGTGCGATGAACGACAACGCGAGGCCGTTGCGCGTCGCCGTGCTCGGCTGCGGGTCGGTCGGCTCCCAGGTGGTGCGGCTGCTCGCCGAGCAGGCGGCCGACCTGACCGCCCGGGTCGGCGCCCCCGTCGAGCTCGTCGGCATCGCCGTCCGACGCATCGACGCGCCTCGCCAGGTCGAGGTGCCCGACGGGTTGCTCACGACCGACGGGCTCGCCCTGGTGACCGGCGGTGACCTCGACGTCGTCGTCGAGGTCATCGGCGGCATCGAGCCCGCCCGCACCCTGATCCTGGCCGCGCTCGAGCACGGCGCCTCAGTGGTGACAGCCAACAAGGCCCTGCTCGCCGAGGACGGCCCCACGCTCTTCGAGGCCGCCGAGAAGGCCGCTGGCGGTGAGGGCCGCGACCTCTACTACGAGGCTGCCGTCGCCGGTGCGATCCCGATCCTGCGACCACTGCGCGAGTCGCTGGCCGGCGACACCGTTACCCGGGTTCTCGGCATCGTCAACGGCACCACCAACTTCATCCTCGACAAGATGGACACCGCCGGCAGCGGCTTCTCCGAAGCGCTCGAGGAGGCCCAGGAGCTCGGCTACGCCGAGGCCGACCCCACTGCCGACGTGGAGGGCTTCGACGCCGCGGCCAAGGCAGCGATCCTGGCCAGCCTGGCCTTCCACACCCGGGTCACCGCGGCCGACGTCTACCGCGAGGGCATCTCCGAGGTGACCGCGTCCGACGTGCAGTCGGCCCGGGACATGGGCTCGGTCGTCAAGCTCCTCGCGATCGCCGAGGTGACGGCCGACGGTGCCGTGGCGGTGCGGGTGCACCCGGCGATGATCCCGAGGTCCCACCCTCTTGCGAGCGTCCGGGAGGCCTACAACGCGGTGTTCGTCGAGTCCGAGGCGGCCGGTCAGCTGATGTTCTACGGTCCCGGCGCGGGGGGTGCCCCGACGGCGAGCGCCGTCCTCGGAGATCTCGTGACGGTGGCCCGCAACCGGCTCGCGGGCACCCGCGGCATGGGGGAGTCGGCGTACGCCGCCCGGACCGTGCAGCCGATGGGGGCCACCACCACGCGCTACCACGTCGCTATCGACGTCGACGACCGCGCGGGCGTGCTCGCCGCGGTCGCGACCGCCTTCGCCGACCACGGGGTCTCGATCCAGACCGTTCGCCAGGAAGGACGTGGTCTGGACGCCCAGCTCGTCGTGGTCTCGCACCGGGCCACCGACGCCCAGCTGTCGGCCACGGTCGACCGGCTCCGTGCTATGGACATCGTCCGCGAGGTCACCTCGGTGATGCGGGTCGAGGGCGGGGACGACGAGTGACCGGCTGGCGCGGCATCATCGAGGAGTACCGCCCGCTGATCGACCTGCTCCCCGACGACCTCGAGGCCGTCAGCCTCGGCGAGGGCGGCACCCCGCTCGTGCGATCCGGCTGGCTGTCGGGCCTCACCGGGGGAGAGGTGTGGCTCAAGGTCGAGGGCGACAACCCCACCGGCTCCTTCAAGGACCGGGGCATGACGGCCGCCATCAGCGTGGCTCGGCACGAGGGTGCGGAAGCCGTCGTGTGTGCCTCGACCGGCAACACCTCCGCCTCGATGGCGGCCTACGCCGCCCGGGCGGGGCTGAAGCCCATCGTGCTGATCCCGCAAGGCAAGATCGCCGCCGGCAAGATGGCCCAGGCGATCGTCCACGGCGCTCAGATCATCATGGTCCGGGGCAACTTCGACCACTGCCTGCAGATGGCTCGCGGGTTGGCCTGGAACTACCCCGTGGCGCTGGTCAACTCGGTCAACCCGGTGCGGCTGCAGGGCCAGAAGACCGCGGCGTTCGAGATCGTCGACTTCCTCGGCGACGCCCCGGACTATCACCTGCTACCGGTCGGCAACGCCGGGAACATCTCGGCGTACTGGATGGGCTACGAGCAGTACGTCGCCCTCGGCCGGGCCTCGCGGCGGCCCCGGATGCGCGGCTTCCAGGCGGAGGGTGCGTCCCCGCTGGTGACGGGGGCGCCGTTCCCGGACCCCGAGACCAAGGCCACCGCGATCCGGATCGGCAACCCGGCCTCCTGGAAGCTCGCCGAGGCCGCTGCCGACGAGTCGGGCGGGCGGTTCGCGGCCGTCTCCGACGCGCAGATCCTCGACGCCCAGGCGCTGCTCGCCCGCACCGACGGCGTCTTCGTCGAGCCGGCCTCGGCGGCCGGCATCGCCGGCCTGCTCGCCGACCTCGCCGAGCGCGACGGCGCGAGCGACTACGCCGGTGCCACCATCGTCGTGACTGTCACCGGCCACGGGCTGAAGGACACCGCGACGGCGCTCGAGGGCGCCGGCCACCTCGTCGACCACATCGTCGAGGCGGACGTCGAGCAGGCCGCCAAGGCCGCGGGCCTGGTCTGAGCGTCGTGGCCACCTTCGTCGACGAAGCGGTCACCGCCACGGTGCCGGCGACCTCCGCCAACCTCGGCCCGGGCTTCGACTCGCTGGGGCTGGCGCTCTTGCTCCGCGACGAGCTGGTCGCCCGGGTGACCGACGGCGGCATCGAGGTGGACGTGAGCGGTGCGGGCGCCGGCCGGGTGCCCCGCGATGCGTCGCACCTCGTGGTGCGCTCGATGCTGGCCGCGTTCGACCTGATGGGTGCCCGACCGCCCGGGCTCCGGCTCTCCTGTACCAACCGGATCCCGCACGGCCGCGGGCTGGGCTCCTCGTCCGCGGCGATCGTCGCGGGGGTGGCGCTGGCGCGGGGCCTGGTCGCCGGCGGCACGCTGCTGCTCGACGACGACGCGCTCTTCGCCCTCGCGGCCGAGATCGAGGGGCACCCCGACAACGTCGCACCGGCCCTGTTCGGAGGTCTGGTCATCTCGGGCCGGGAGGGGGACCGATTCTTCGCCGTGCCGGCCGACGTCGACCCGCGGGTGAGCGCGGTGGTCTTCGTGCCCCCGACGCCGCTGGAGACCACGGTGGCGCGCGGCCTGCTGCCGTCCAGCGTGCCGCACGCCGACGCCGCGGCGGACGCGGGCCGGGCCGCGTTGCTCGTCGCGGCGCTCGCCGGTCGCCCCGAGCACCTGCTGCTGGCGACCCGCGACTACCTCCACCAGGACTACCGGGAGCCAGCAATGCCCGCCTCCCTCGCCCTGATGCGCTCCTTGCGTGCCGAGGGCGTGCCGGCGACCGTGTCCGGGGCGGGTCCGAGCGTCCTGGCGTTCTGCGACGGCCCCGCCTGCAGCCCCGGATCCGCGCAGGTGCTGATCGAGCGCTGTCCCGTCGGCTGGGAGGCCCACCACCTCAACGTCGATCACGAGGGCGTCCGCGTCGCCTGACCTGCTCCCGGAGCCGATATGTGCCCCTTGCCACACACCAGGGATCCGGGTGATACCGTGACGGTGCGCCATTCGGCGTACGCATCGTCGGCGGATCATGCGCACGATGCACCGACTTCCACGTGGTCGCGGCCGGGTGAACAACTCGCGCCGGCCGGCAACCCCTGTCGTGACACGGCTCCCTGAGTCGAGGCGGAGGCCGACGACGTGGAAGGCATCCACCAGGACGCCGACGGCTGCCGCAGGCACGCCGCCCCGGCACTGATACGTGGGAAGGACCTCACGTGACGGACACCACCGACTCCCCTACGGACGCCCCTTCTGGACCCCAGAAGAAGCGCACCGGGGGCCTCAACTCCCTGCTCATCGCCGACCTGAAGGCGATGGCGGGAGGTCTCGGCATCGCCGGCAGCGGCTCGATGAAGAAGGCGCAGCTCGTCGACGCGATCAAGGCCGCCCAGTCGGGTGGCCAGTCGGGTGGCCAGTCGGGTGGCCAGCAGAACGGCCGGTCGAGCGCCCGGAAGGGCGAGCAGTCAGGTGGTGCGAGCGGCCAGGAGCCGTCGCGGGACGAGGACGCCACGGCGCAGCCCGAGCGTGAGCCGCAGCAGCGATCGCGGCGCCAGCAGGACCGCCAGGCCGACCGCCAGCAGGCCAAGGAGCAGGCCGGCCAGCGGGCCACACCGGACGCTGCACAGGAAAGCGGCGACTCCCCCCACGACGATCAGGCCGCTCCGGAGGCCGGCGATCGGCCGGCCCGGCGCGAGCGGGCGCGCGAGCAGGACCGCCAGCAGCAGGACCGCCAGCAGCTGGACCGCCAGCAGCAGGACCGCCAGCAGCAGGACCGCCAGCAGCAGGACCGTCAGCAGCAGGACCGCTCCGAGGACCGTGACGGCCAGCAGCGCGACCGCTTCGAGGAGGAGGGGGGCAGCCGCCGCAACCGCCGCCGTCGGGGCCGCGACCGGCAGCCCGACCGTCCCGCCGAACGTCAGAACGAACGTCCGAACGAGCGCCCGGCCGCGCGGCAGAGCGGTGTCGGCAACGCCCTGCGCAACGAGCCGGACACCCAGATCCTCGAGGACGACGTCCTGGTGCCGGCCGCCGGCATCCTCGACGTGCTCGACAACTACGCCTTCGTGAGGACCAGCGGCTACCTGCCCGGCACCGACGACGTGTACCTGTCGTTGTCGATGGTGCGCAAGTTCGGCATGCGTCGCGGCGACGCGATCGTCGGCCAGGTGCGTCAGCCCCGCGAGGGCGAGCGCAAGGAGAAGTTCAACCCGATGGTCCGCGTCGACACCGTCAACGGGGCAGACCCGGAGGCTTCGAAGAACCGGGTGGAGTTCTCCAAGCTCACCCCGCTCTACCCGAGCGAGCGGCTCCGGCTCGAGACCACGCCGACCAACCTGATCGGCCGGGTCATCGACATCGCCGCCCCGATCGGCAAGGGCCAACGTGGTCTCATCGTCTCGCCGTCCAAGGCCGGCAAGACGATGATCATGCAGTCCATCGCCAACTCGATCACGACCAACAACCCCGAGTGCCACCTGATGGTGGTCCTGGTCGATGAGCGCCCGGAAGAGGTCACCGACTTCGAACGCTCGGTCAAGGGCGAGGTCATCTCCTCGACGTTCGACCGCCCGGCCAGCGACCACACCACAGTTGCCGAGCTCGCCATCGAGCGCGCCAAGCGGCTCGTGGAGCTCGGCCACGACGTGGTCGTGCTGCTCGACGGCATCACCCGTCTGGGTCGTGCCTACAACCTCGCCGCACCTGCGAGCGGCCGGATCCTGTCCGGCGGCGTCGACTCGGCCGCCCTCTACCCGCCCAAGCGCTTCTTCGGCGCTGCTCGAAATATCGAGAACGGCGGCTCGTTGACGATCCTTGCGACCGCGCTCATCGAGAGCGGCTCGAAGATGGACGAGGTGATCTTCGAGGAGTTCAAGGGCACCGGGAACATGGAGATCCGGTTGCGCCGCGACTTCGCCGACAAGCGACTGTTCCCCGCGATCGACGCCGTGCAGTCGGGCACCCGCCGCGAGGAGCTGCTGATGTCGAAGGAGGAGCTCGCGA
>JBDSLK010000195.1:0-9673 GCA_039916425.1 Nocardioides sp. | reverse complement strand
CGCGACCGGCTGAGGCCGGGCTGTCGGTGCCATGAGCAAAGATGACCGGGTGAGCGCCCTCGACCGGTTCAGCCTGGCGACCCGCACCTGGTTCGGTGCGGCGTTCGCGCAGCCGACCCCCGCCCAGGAGGGCGCCTGGGAGGCGATCGGCGCCGGTCGGCACGCGCTGGTGGTGGCACCCACGGGGTCGGGCAAGACACTGAGCGCGTTCTTGTGGTCCATCGACCGCCTGCTGACCGGCGCGCAGCCCGAGGACCGGCAACGACGCTGCCGGGTGCTCTACGTCTCCCCGCTCAAGGCGCTCGCCGTCGACGTCGAGCGCAACCTGCGTGCCCCGCTCACCGGCATCCGGCACACCGCCGAGCGGCTCGGCGAGCAGCTCCCCGAGATCCGGGTCGGCCTGCGATCGGGCGACACCTCGGCCGCCGAGCGCCGTTCGCTGAGCACCAGTCCGCCCGACGTGCTCATCACCACCCCCGAGTCGCTCTTCCTGATGCTCACCAGCCAGGCCCGCGAGTCCCTCCGCGGCGTCGAGACCGTGATCGTCGACGAGGTCCACGCCGTCGCCGGCGGCAAGCGCGGCGCCCACCTCGCGGTCAGCCTGGAGCGCCTCGATGCCCTGCTCGAGCGGCCGGCCCAGCGGATCGGGCTGTCCGCCACCGTGCGGCCGCTGGAGGAGGTGGCCCGCTTCCTCGGCGGTCACGCGCCGGTCGAGATCGTCGCCCCGCCGAGCGAGAAGCGCTGGGACCTCAAGGTCGTCGTCCCTGTCGAGGACATGACCGCCCCGGCGGAGTACGACGAGGACGGCGGCGACCCGACCCGCAGCACCAGCATCTGGCCCCACGTCGAGGAGCGGGTCGTCGACCTGGTCGAGCAGCACCGGTCGACGATCGTCTTCGCCAACTCGCGCCGCCTCGCGGAGCGGCTCACCGCCCGGCTCAACGAGATCGCCACCAGGCGGGCCGAGGGCCACGCCACCGGGGCCGTGGCAGGACCGCCTGCCCAGGTCATGGCCCAGTCCGGGATCTCGACGATCTCCACCAACGATCCGGGCGCGACCGTCATCGCCAAGGCGCACCACGGCTCGGTCTCTAAGGAGCAGCGGGGCCTGATCGAGGAGGACCTCAAGCTCGGTCGGCTGCCCTGCGTGGTCGCCACCAGCAGCCTCGAGCTCGGCATCGACATGGGCGCCGTCGACCTGGTCATCCAGATCGAGTCGCCCCCCAGCGTCGCGAGCGCCCTCCAGCGCGTGGGTCGTGCCGGTCACCAGGTGGGCGAGACGAGCCGCGGAGTGCTGTTCCCCAAGCACCGTGGCGACCTCGCCCAGACCGCCGTCGCGGTCGAGCGGATGCGGTCGGGGGACATCGAGTCGCTGCGGGTGCCAACCAACCCGCTCGACGTGCTGGCCCAGCAGGTGGTGGCAGCGACGGCCGTGGACGCCTGGGACGTCGACGAGCTCTACGCGCTGATGTGTCGCAGCGCTGCCTTCTCCCGACTGCCCCGCAGCGCCTACGACGCGACCCTCGACCTGCTCAGCGGTCGCTACCCCAGTGACGAGTTCGCCGAGCTGCGGCCCCGCATCGTCTGGGACCGGGTGACCGGGCTGCTCACCGGGCGGCCGGGCGCCCAGCGCCTAGCGGTGACCAGCGGCGGCACCATCCCCGACCGGGGGCTCTTCGGGGTCTTCCTGGTGGGTGGCGAGGGGCCGGGCCGGCGGGTCGGCGAGCTCGACGAGGAGATGGTCTACGAGTCGCGGGTGGGCGACGTCTTCGCGCTCGGGGCCACCAGTTGGCGCATCGAGGACATCACCCACGACCGGGTGCTCGTCACCCCGGCCCCCGGCGTGCCCGGCCGGCTGCCGTTCTGGAAGGGCGACTCGCTGGGCCGTCCCGCCGAGCTGGGCGCCGCTATCGGAGCGCTCACCCGCGAGCTCTCGACGATGACCACCGCGAAGGCCACCGCCCGGGTCCGGGCCGGCGGCCTCGACGCCAACGCCGCCGCCAACCTGGTCGGCTATGTCGCCGAGCAGGTGGCGGCCACTCAGGTGGTGCCGAGCGACACGACGGTGCTGGTCGAGCGGTTCCGCGACGAGCTCGGCGACTGGCGCCTCGTGATCCACTCCCCGTTCGGCACACCCGTGCACGCGCCCTGGGCACTCGCCATCAACGCCCGGCTGCGCGAGCGACACGGCGTCGACGGGCAGGCCGTCGCTTCCGACGACGGCATCGTCGTCCGGATCCCCGAGACCGACGCCGAGCCGCCCACCGGTGAGCTGGTCGTCTTCTCCGCCGACGAGATCGAGGAGATCGTCACCGCAGAGGTCGGGGGCTCGGCGCTCTTCGCGGCCCGCTTCCGCGAGTGCGCGGCCCGGGCATTGCTCCTCCCTCGCCGCGACCCCGGACGGCGCAGTCCGCTCTGGCAGCAGCGGCAGCGGTCGGCCCAGCTGCTCGAGGTGGCGGTGAAGTACCCCTCCTTCCCCATCGTCCTCGAGGCCGTCCGCGAGTGTCTCCAAGACGTCTACGACCTCCCGGCCCTGGTGGCGCTGATGGGACGGGTCGACCGTCGTGAGCTCTCCGTGGTCGACGTCTCCACCACCCAGCCGTCGCCCTACGCCCGCACGCTCCTCTTCGGCTACGTCGCCCAGTTCGTCTACGAGGGCGACTCCCCCATCGCCGAGCGTCGGGCGGCCGCACTGTCGCTCGACCAGGGGCTGCTCGCCGAGCTGCTGGGCCGCGCGGAGCTCCGCGAGCTGCTGGACCCCGACGTCCTGGCCGAGATCGAGGCCGAGCTCCAGCAGCTCAACGACGACCGGCGCGCGCGCGACGCCGAGGGTCTGGCCGACCTGGTCCGCGTGCTCGGCCCGCTGACCACCGACGAGGTCCGCGACCGCAGCGTCCCCGGCGGCGACGTGACCGGCTGGCTGACCGCGCTGGCCGACCAGCGTCGTCTCGTCGAGGTGCGGATGGCCGGCCAGGAGCGCTGGGCCGCGATCGAGGACGTCGGTCGGCTGCGCGACGGCCTGGGCGTCCCGGTGCCACCCGGCACCCCCGAGGCCTTTAGCGAGCCCGTCGACGACCCGCTGGCGGACCTCGTGGCCCGCTACGCGCGCACCCATGGTCCGTTCACCACCGACGACGCCGCCACCCGGCTGGGGCTGGGGGTCGCCGTGGTCCGTCACACGCTGCAGCGCCTGGCCGCGCAGGGTCGGGTGCTCGACGGCGAGTTCAGGCCGGCCGGGTCGGGCAGCGAGTGGTGCGACGCCGAGGTGCTGCGCCGGCTGCGGCGTCGCTCCCTGGCTCGGTTGCGCAAGGAGGTCGAGCCCGTCGCTCCCGAGTCGCTGGGCCGGTTCCTCGCCGCCTGGCAGCACCTCGCCGGGCCCGGCTCGTCCACCCGGGCCCTGCGTGGGATCGACGGACTCCTCAGTGCGATCGACCAGCTCGCCGGGTGCGCGGTGCCGGCCTCGGCGCTGGAGCCTCTGGTGCTCGCCGCGCGGGTGCGCGACTACGAGCCCGCGCTCCTCGACGAGCTGACCAGCACCGGTGAGGTCCTCTGGGCCGGCCACGGCACCCTGCCCGGGTCCGACGGCTGGGTGTCGCTGCACCTCGCCGACCAGGCTCCCCTGACCCTGCCGCCCCCCGGGCCCTTCGAGCACTCCGAGCTGCACCAGTCGGTGCTCGACGCGCTCGGCCACGGCGGCGGCTGGTTCTTCCGACCGCTCTCCGACGCGGTCGGCTCCACCGACGACCGAGCCCTCTCCGCCGCGCTCTGGGACCTTGTGTGGGTCGGCCGGATCGCCAACGACACCCTCGCTCCCCTGCGGGCCCTGACCCGGTCCGGGGCGACCACCCACCGGACCACGCGGTCAGCCCCCCGGGCCCGGGCCCGCGGAGGGCGGCCGCGGATGCCGGTCCGCTCCGGCCCACCGGAGACCGCCGGTCGTTGGGCCCTGCTCCCGGAGGTGGACGCCGACCCGACCCGCCGGGCCCATGCGACCGCGGAGCGACTGCTCGACCGGCACGGCGTGGTCATCCGCGGAGCGGTCGTCAGCGAACGCGTGCCCGGGGGCTTCGCCGCCGTCTACAAGGTGCTGTCCTTGTTCGAGGAGTCCGGTCGGTGCCGGCGCGGCTACTTCGTCGACGGTCTCGGAGCCGCCCAGTTCGGCACCGCGGGCGCCGTCGATCGGTTGCGCACCTTCGCCGATCTCGCCCCCGACGCCAAGCCTGTCGCCTTCGCCCTGGCCGCGACGGACCCGGCCAACCCGTTCGGGGCCGCCCTCCCCTGGCCCGCCAACGACTCGTCCGGGCACCGACCCGGGCGCAAGGCCGGTGCCCTCGTCATCCTGGTCGACGGGGCCCTGGTGCTCTACGTCGAACGCGGCGGTCGCACCCTGCTCAGCTGGTCCGACGACGCCGACCTGCTCGTGGCCGCCGCCTCGTCGTTGGCCGACTCAGCCCGACGAGGTGGCCTGGGCCGGATGATCGTGGAGAAGGCCGACGGCGAGCACCTGCTCGGCGGCGGCGCCACACCGCTGCGGCTCGCCCTCGAGGCGGCCGGGTTCGTGACGACTCCCCGGGGGCTGAGGTTCCGTGCCCGAGGGTGACACCGTCTGGCGGGCCGCCCGCCGCCTGGACCGCGCGCTCACCGGTGAGGTCCTCACCGGCTCCGACTTCCGGGTGCCTCAGCACGCCACGGCCGACCTCACCGGCTCCACGGTGACCGGCACCGTCTCGCGGGGCAAGCACCTGCTTACCCGGTTCGCGCCGGTCGACGCGCCGGGAGTCACCCTGCACACGCACCTGAAGATGGAGGGGGTCTGGCACGTCCACCCCCGGGGCACCCGCTGGCGTCGCCTGGCCCACGAGGCCCGCGTGGTGCTGACGACCGCCGGCTGGGAGGCCGTGGGATTCGCCCTCGGCGTCGTCTCGCTGCTCCGCACCGCAGACGAGGACGAGGCTGTCGGGCACCTCGGACCCGACCTCCTCGGCCCCGACTGGGACGAGGACGAGGCGGTGCACCGCCTCGCCACCGACCGGACGCGCACGATCGGCGAGGCGCTCCTCGACCAGACCAACCTGGCTGGCGTCGGCTCGGTCTATCGATCGGAGCTCTGCTTCGTCGCTGGCCTCCACCCCCGCACCCCCGTGGGCGAGGTCCGAGACCTCCGCCGCGTCGTCCGGCGGGCCAAACAGATGCTCGAGCTCAACAAGTCACGCACGGAGCGCGTCACGACGGGCAACGCCCGGGGAGGGCGGCTGTGGATCTACGGCCGCCGCGGTGCGTGTCCCCGCTGTGGGACGACGGTCCTGCACGAGGAGTTCGGGCCCGAAGGCCAGGAGCGGGTCTCCTACTGGTGCCCGTCCTGCCAGCCGGCCCCGTCATAGACCGCGGATCCAGTCACCACCTCTGCCTTTGGCACGAATCGGCTATCGACGTCCGCGTAGAGCCGCGCGTATCGTCGGTGGGATCTCCGGACGTCAACGGAATCGGTAGGTGGCCTCATGGCTCGGACGCCGCTCGCGCAAACCCTGCGTGCCATCGCCGACTCGATCCGCGACGAGTCAATGGACAGCGAGGCAACACCCTCACGCGTGTCCAGGCGACGGCTGCTCGCCGGGAGCGCCGGTCTCGCCGCGGCAACGGTCGTCCCCGCCGGTGCGTGGAGTGCCGGTGCCGCAGTCCCCGCCGCGGCGCATCGCCACGGGTGGTAGTGGTCGGCGCCGGTCTGGCCGGGCTCAGCGCGGCGTACCGACTCCGTGCGGCCGGCGTGACCAGCACCGTGGTCGAGGCGGACCGGCGGATCGGTGGCCGGTGCTGGAGCTCGACCACCTCGTTCGAGGCCGGGCAGGTCGTCGAGCACGGCGGCGAGCTCATCGACACCGGTCACATCGCCATCCGCCAGCTCGTCAAGGAGCTCGGCCTACGCACCGAGAACCTCCTCGCTGCCGAGCAGCAGGGCACCGAACCGATCTACTTCTTCGACGGCGCGCCGTACACCTACGCCGAGGCGACCGCCGACATCAAGACGATCTGGCAGCAGCTGCACAGCGACGTGTCCGCGGCGAGCTACCCGACGCTGTACAACCTCTCCACCGAGCGCGGTCGCGAGCTCGACCGGATGTCCATCACCGACTGGATCTCGGCCTACGTGCCGGGCGGGCTCTCCTCCCGCCTCGGCCAGCTCCTCGACGTCGCCTACACCATCGAGTACGGCGGGGACAGCTCCACCCAGAGCTCACTGAACATGCTCTACCTGATCGCCTACGCCGGCCAGGGGCAGCTGAACATCTTCGGCCCCAGCGACGAGAAGTTCCACGTCGTCGGTGGCAACGACCAGATCGCCAAGCGGCTTGCGGATCGGCTTGCGGGTCAGCTCCGGTTGGGGACCGCGCTGACGGCGCTCGCCGTCAACGCCGACGGCACCTGGACGGTGACCACGAGGGCGGGCAACAAGACCTTGAGCCAGGTCGCCGACCACGTGATCCTGACGCTGCCGTTCTCGCTGCTGCGGTCGGTCGACCTCTCACGAGCCGCCTTCCCACCCTTGAAGCTGACCGCGATCTCCGAGCTCCCGATGGGCACCAACACCAAGCTCGCCCTGCAGTTCACCGACCGGCACTGGCGGACGCTCGGCTTCAACGGGGACACCTACGCCGACACGGGCTACCAGGCCACCTGGGAGGTCACCCGGGGCCAACCAGGCGCCCAGGGCATCCTCGTCGACTACACCGGCGGGACCGTCGGCGCGGGGTTCGGCGCCGGGTCGGCTGCGACCTACGCCAGTCGGTTCCTCTCCCAGATCGAGCCGGTCTACCCCGGTCTGACCACGCGGTGGAACGGGCGGGCGACCCTCGACTTCTGGGCCGCCTACCCCTGGACGCTCGGCTCCTACTCCTTCTGGAAGGTCGGGCAGTACACCAGGTTCAGCGGGGTCGAGAAGGAGGCCGTCGGCACCTGCCACTTCGCCGGCGAGCACACCTCCCAGGACTTCCAGGGCTATCTCAACGGAGCCGTGGAGAGCGGGTACCGGGCAGCGGCCGAGGTCCTCGCCAGCCTGTAGTCGTGTCGGTCGCCCCTAATCCCGCACCCTCCCCTTCTGGACCTTGATCAGCACGTCGGTGGAGGTTTCGGCCGCCGTGAATTCGTCGCCCAGGTAGCGCACGGAGAGCACCTTGGTGCCAACCGTGCCGAAGGGCCCGACAGCCAGACCGGCTGTGCCGCCCGAGAGTTCGACCACGCGCTGGAGCGTCCCATCCGCGTAGACGGCCACGAAGCCGGTGGGCGTGTAGCCCGGGACCACCACGTCGATGGCTACCGTGGAGAGGTCCTTCCTCACCTGAAGGGTGTGCGGGGTGGCCAGCACCGTCAGCTGGGGGTCGGCCTTGAGCACCGTCACGGTCACGAAGCCGGTGGCCGGGCGGAAGCCCTCGCCGCCGCCGTACTGCAAGGACAACCGGTAGGTGCCGGGGTCGAGCGACTTGGCGGGCAGCGCGATCGACCCGACCCCGCCGGAGAGCGTCGTGCTCCCCAGCGCCTGGTCACCCCGGAGCAGGGTGACGGTGCCGGAGGCGCCGCTCGGCGTCACCTGGACCGGCACCGAGCCGGCCTGGGGCCAGGTGATCGTGCTGTCCGTGCCGGTCACGGCGGTGTCCACGCCGGCCGTCACCTCGATCGGCAGCCGCAACGACGTGCCGGTGTTGTTGCCGACGATCAGGACCACTGCGGGACCCTCGTTGGTGTCGGCGGGGATGGTGGCGCGGACCAGAGCCTTGCCGTACTCGTCGGAGATCACCGTCCCGAGCGTGTTGTCCACCGGGAACGACCCGATCGAGCGCCCGTCGAGGCGGACGTCCACCGAGGTGTCCTTCAAGTCAGTCGGAGCCGAGAAGACCAGCGAGCTGAGGTCGACGTCGAAAGCGCCACCCGCGGCGTAGGACGTGGGCTGACCGGTGGGGTAGCTCGCGCCGACCGCGTGCTGCTGGTAGCTGACGGGCAGCGGGACGTCACCCTCGGCCGTGTTGGCGAACTCGTCCAGGTAGTCGACCATGGCCTGCAGGTCGACCTTGCCGGTGTCGCGCTTCTGGGTGCCGTTGGCGAACTCGAAGAAGTTGTCACCGCCCGACGCCAGGAACGAGTTGACCGTCACGGAGTACGACGCGGCAGGGTCGATCGCCGTGCCGTTGAGCGAGATGCCGGTGATGCGGGCACCGCTCGCCCTGGTCGGGTCGTAGGTGAACCGGAAGCCCTCCGAGGTGCCGAGGCGCAGGAACGGGCGGGCCGCTCCGCTGGGCTGCCACTGCTGCTCGAGCACGGTCTTGATCTGCGCTCCCGTCAGCCTCATGTTGACCAGCGTGTTGGCGAACGACTGCACGTTGGCGGCCTGACGGTAGGTCAGGGTCGCCGGGTAGCCGCCGGGGTTGCCGATCATGTCGTCGCGCAGACCGCCCGGGTTCATGAAGGCGATCTGTGCGGCGCCTGCCTCGGGAGCCTCGGTGGCCCACTGCTGCACCTCGGCCACCAGGTTGCCCAGGGTGGACTCGCCGCCGCGGTTCTCGGTGGTGCCGTTGGACATCTTGGCCCGGCTGAAGGGCCCGGCGATCTTGCCGAGCTCCACCGCGCCGAGGACGGCCGCCCGGGAGACGGCACTGTCGACGATCGCCTTGGTGGGCAGGTCCACCGGGTAGTTGGCGGTCTGGCCCGTCTTCAGGTTCAGCACGCCCTGGGTCTTGGCGGTGACGGCACCGGTGGCCGTGTCGACGGTGAACTTGAGCTGGTTCAGCGCGGTGCCGTACTGACCGGCCGAGACCACCGGCCGGGTCGTGACGGCACGGCCCTCGCTCACCCACGCCGGCACCGTGACCGCGTGGTTGTAGGCGAGGTGCGTGTGACCGGAGACGATGGCGTCGATGTTGGTGTCGACCCCGTTGACGATCTGCCCGAAGGGCGAGCTGTCGGTCGCGGAGGCGATGCCGGTCGCGGCCGCACCCTCGTGGACGAGGAGCACGATCACGTCGGCGCCAGCGGCCTCGAGGTCGTCCGCAGTGGTGTTGGCCTCGTCGACGATGTCGGTCACCGCGATGCTGGAGATGCCCGCGGGGCTGACGAGGGACGGCAGGTCCTCGGTGACGGCTCCGACGAAGCCGACCTTGACCGACCCGAAGGTCTGCATCCAGGACTCGGGCAGCGCGTGGGTGTTGTCGCTCTTCTTGCGCACGTTGGCCGCGATGTACTTCCACCGTGCGCCGCCGAGGGGGTTGGTGGTGGCGTCGTAGGGCGCCATCACCCGGTTGACCAGGTCGTCGTAGCCCTGGTCGAACTCGTGGTTGCCCGCGGCGGAGACCTCCAGACCGGCCTCGTTGAGCGCGTCGATGGTCGGTTTGTCCCGCTGGATGAAGGACTCGAACGTCGAGGCGCCGATGAGGTCGCCAGCCGCGGCGAACACCGTGTCGGGGTTCGCCGCGCGCAGCTGCTTGACGGCGCCGGAGAGCACGGCAGCGCCGGCCTCCCCGTTGCTGGTGTTGTTGAGGATCCGGCCGTGGAAGTCGTTCGTGGCCAGGATCTGGATCTCCCGCGACGCCGGCTCGATCGCAGGCACGTTGATGCCGATCAGCTCCGGGTTGTGGTCGGAGGCGGCGAACGGGACGGTGGCGTCGAAGAAGTCGATCACGTTGTAGTT
>JBDSLK010000194.1:0-5415 GCA_039916425.1 Nocardioides sp. | reverse complement strand
TCGTCTTGCGGGCGAAGAAATAGCGGAAGTTGATGCCCTTGTCGACCCACTCGTTGAGGCCGGCCTCGAACGGCAGCTCGATGCCCAGGCCGACGCTCACTCCCCCGGCCTCGCTGGCGCCCTTGTTAGCCGCCTCCATCGCGCCCGGCCCACCGCCGGTGATGACGGCGAAGCCGGCGTCGGCGAGCTTGCGGCCGACCTCTTCGCCGACGGCGTAGTAGGGGTGGTCGGCCGGGGTCCGTGCCGACCCGAAGACGCCGACCGCCGGGCCGAGCTCGGCCAGCGCACCGAAGCCCTCGACGAACTCGGCCTGGATCCTCAGCACCCGCCACGGGTCGGTGTGCACCCAGTCGGTGGGGCCGCGACTGTCGAGGAGCCGCTGGTCGGTGGTGGTGGCGTCGACCTGGTCCCGGCGCATCAGCTCGGGCCCGCGACGCTTGGACGGCCGCTCGTCGGTCACCGGTCGCCCCCCAACCAGGCGCGGAGCACCCGCTCGCACTCCTCGATCTGCGCGACGGGCACGTGCTCGTCCTGGCGGTGGGCCAGCAACGGGTCTCCCGGACCGTAGTTGACGGCGGGCACGCCGAGCGAGGTGAAGCGGGCCACGTCGGTCCAGCCGAACTTGGGGTTGACGGTGCCGCCGATGGTCTCGACGAACGCCCGGGCGGCGGGGACGTCGAGTCCGGGGCGCGCGCCCGGCGCGTTGTCGGTGACCGCGACGTCGTACCCCGAGAAGAAGTCGCGCACGAACGCCTCGGCGTCGGCCTCCGACCGGTCGGGGGCGTAGCGGAAGTTGACCTCGACCACGCACTCGTCGGGGATCACGTTGCCGGCGACGCCGCCGCGGACGAAGACCGCGTTGAGGCCTTCGTGGTAGGTCAGCCCGTCGATCTCGGGAGTCCGCGCCTCGTAGTCGTGGAGCCGCGCCAGCACGGCGGCGACCTTGTGGATCGCGTTGTCGCCCATCCAGCTGCGCGCGGAGTGGGCCCGGCTGCCGGTGGTGGTGACCTCCGCGCGCAGGGTGCCCTGGCAGCCGGCCTCCACCACCGCGTTGGACGGCTCCATCAGGATCGCGAAGTCCCCGACCAGCAGCTCGGGATGGCTCCGGGAGAGCAGGTTGAGCCCGTTGTAGGCCGAGTCGATCTCCTCGGCGTCGTAGAGGATGAGGGTGAGGTCGCGGCTGGGCTCCGGCACGGTCGCCGCGATCTTGAGGATGACCGCGTCGCCGCCCTTCATGTCGCAGGTGCCGAGGCCGTGCAGCAGCTCGCCCGCGTCGGTCCGCTCACGTCGCGAGGGCAGGTTGTCGTTGAGCGGCACGGTGTCGAGGTGGCCGGCGATCACGACACGCTCGTCGCGACCCAGGTCGGTGCGGGCGACGACGGTGTTGCCGTGCCGGCTGACGGTGAGGTGACCGAGGCCGGCGAGTGACTGCTCCACGGCGTCGGCGATCGCCTGCTCGTCGCGGCTCACCGACTCGATGTCGACCAGCTGCCCGGTCAGGGTCACCACGTCGACAGTGAGATCCAAGAACATGCGGCCCATCCTTGCACCGGCCCGCGCGCCGTCGAGTGCTCAGGTGGTCGCACGGTCGGCGTGCCCGAGCACTCGACCCCACGGCTCCCACCGTGCCAGCGCTATCGTTCCGGATCGATGAGCACACCAACTCGCACCCAGGTGAGGCGCTGGCAGCAGTACCTCGCCGACGAGCGCGCCGAGGGCGCCGTCTACTCCTACCTCGCCGGTCGCAAGACCGGTGAGGACCGGGAGATCCTGCTCGCGCTCGCCGAGGCCGAGACCCGGCACGAGGCGCACTGGCGTGCCCTCCTGGGCGAGCACGCCGGCGCCCCCGGCCGGCCCGAGCTCCGTACCCGGGTGCTCGGCTTCCTCGCCCGCCGCTTCGGCTCCGTCTTCATCCTCGCCCTGGCTCAGCGCACCGAGGCCCGCTCACCGTACGACGCGGACGTGGACGCCACGCCGGCGATGGCGGCGGACGAGCGCATCCACGGGGAGGTGGTCCGCGGACTGGCCAGTCGTGGACGCAGCCGGCTGTCGGGATCGTTCCGGGCTGCCGTCTTCGGGGCCAACGACGGGCTGGTGAGCAACCTGGCCCTGGTCCTCGGGATCAGTGCGAGCGGGGTGTCCAACCGCACGGTGCTGGTCACGGGCCTGGCGGGCCTGCTGGCGGGGGCGTTGTCGATGGGAGCCGGGGAGTACGTCTCGGTCCGCTCGCAGCGCGAGCTGCTCGAGTCCTCCACGCCCGACCCGCAGACCCGCCTGGTCATCCCCAACCTGGACGTCGACGCCAACGAGCTCACCCTGGTGTTCCGGGCCCGCGGGATGCCCGAGGGCGAGGCGAAAGCGCACGCCACCGAGCTGCTCGCGGCCAGCCACGCTCCGGCTGCCCCGGGACTCGACGCGCGCGTCGACGAGCACGAGACCGTCGGCACCGGCCTCGGTGCCGCGGGTGCCAGCTTCGGCTTCTTCGCCGCCGGGGCCGTGATCCCGGTGCTGCCGTACCTCGCCGGGCTGGAGGACACGGTGGCCGTGGCCGTCGCGGTCCTCCTCGTCGGGATGGCACTGCTCGCGACCGGCGCCGTCGTCGGGCTCCTGTCCGGCGGTCCGCCGCTGCGGCGTGGGCTGCGCCAGCTCGCGATCGGCCTCGGCGCCGCGGCGACGACCTACCTTCTGGGGCTCCTCGTCGGCGGAGGCGGCGGGATCTAGCCGACCCGCTCGGCGGCTACTGCCACGTCTCGGAGACGCAGAACTCGTTGCCTTCGGGATCGGCCAGCACGCTCCAGCCCCGGCCCTCCCACAGCCGGGTGGCACCGGCGCCCAGCACCGCGTCGACGTCGCCCACCAGGTCCCAGTGCACGCGGTTGGAGCCGGTCCGAGGCTCGGGCACGGCCGCGAAGTCGATCGTCAGCACCGGGTCGGGAGTGACGCACTCGAGGGTGAACAGGTCGGCGTGGCCGTCGTAGGACGTCACGGGACGGCCGAGCACCCCGCCCCACCAGCAGGCCTGCGCGGCCGGGTCGAGGCAGTCGACCCCGATCCCGTGCAGCCGGTACGCCGGGAGCGGGTCGCGCACGAAGCAGCAGAACTCCCCGCCCTCGGGGTCGGCCATCATCGTCCAGCCGAACCCGGTCTCTGCCGCGGGCGCGAGCACCGTCGCGCCGAGGGCCTCCAGCGAGGCCACGGACCCGGCGTACACGTCGAGGTGCAGGCGGTGCTTGACCACCTTGGGCCGGGCGACGGCGTTGACCCAGATGCGCTCGTGGTCACCGCAGCCCTCCAGCGACACCTTGCCCGGCGAGGTCTCGATGCCCAACCCGAGCACCGCCGCCCAGAACTCGCCCAAGGCCAGCTGACCGTGGGAGGCGTCCAGGCAGAGGTCCTTCCACCGGGCGAGCGGCTCGTTCACGCCCTGGCCGCCACCGCCACCGCCACCGCCACCTGCTCCCCGGTCGGCTCGTCGTCGACGGTGCAGGTCGTCGCCAGGGTCTCTCGGACGATCAGCGCCTCGTGGGTGCGGACCGCGGCACGCACCGCGGCGGACCCGCCGAGGGTCAGCGTGATCCGGTCCGCCACGTCGAGGCCGGCGTCCTTGCGGGCCTGCTGGACCGCGCGAACGACGTCGCGGGCGAGGCCCTCGGCCTCCAGCTCCGGGGTGACGACCGTGTCGAGGACGACGAAGCCGCTGACCGGCAGCATCCCGGTCGCGGAGCCCTCGGCACCGCCGGCGACGGTCTCGAGGGAGAACTCCCCCTCCTCCAGCAGCAGTCCGCCCGCGGTGACGGTGCCGTCGTCGGCCACCGACCAGTCGCCGCTCTTGGAGCCCTTGATCGCCAGCTGCACGTCGCGTCCGAGCCGGGGACCGGCGGCGCGCGCGTTGACCGAGAGCCGCCGGGAGACGCCGTACGCCGCGGCCTCGGGCGAGCTCGCGTCGAGCAGCCGGACCGCCTTGAGGTTGAGCTCGTCGGCGACGATCGACTCGAAGCCCGCCAACGCGGCCGCGTCGGGCACGACGACGGTCAGCGACGAGAGCGGGAGCCGGTTGCGCAGGTTGGCCGCCTTGCGCAGCGCGGAGCCGGCCGAGCAGACGTCACGGACCACGTCCATCACCGCCACGAGCGTGTCGTCGGCGGGCAGCTCGTCGGGCGTGGGCCAGTCGGCGAGGTGGACCGACCGACCGCCGGTGAGGCCACGCCAGACCTCCTCGGTGGTGAGCGGCAGCAGCGGCGCGGTGGTCCGGCAGACGACCTCGAGCACCGTGTGCAAGGTGTCGAAGGCGGCCGCGTGGTCACCCCAGAAGCGCTCGCGGGAGCGCCGTATGTACCAGTTCGTCAGCACGTCGAGGAAGGCCCGCGTGGTGTCGCAGGCTCCCGCGATCTCGTACTCGTCGAGCTGACGGGTCATCGTCTCGACGAACTGCCGGGTCTTGGCGAGCAGGTAGCGGTCGAGCGGGTCGCTCGAGTCGGTACGCCGGACCGCGTCGTACCCCTCGCCCTGCCGGGCGGCGTTGGCGTAGAGCGCGAAGAACGACCAGCTGTTCCAGAGCGGGATCAGCACCTGCCGCACCGAGTCGCGGATGCCCTGCTCGGTGACGATCAGGTTGCCGCCGCGCAGGATCGGCGACGACATCAGGAACCAGCGCATGGCGTCGGCCCCGTCGCGGTCGAAGACCTCGCGCACGTCGGGGTAGTTGCGCAGCGACTTCGACATCTTGTTGCCGTCGTGGCCCAGCACGATCCCGTGGGAGAGGCAGGTGGAGAAGGCGGGCCGGTCGAAGATGGCCGTCGCGAGGACGTGCAGGGTGTAGAACCAGCCGCGGGTCTGGCCGATGTACTCGACGATGAAGTCGCCGGGGAAGTGCCCCTTGGTCGATCCGGTGCCGTCGAACCAGTCGGCGTTCTCGAACGGGTAGTGCACCTGGGCGAACGACATCGAGCCGGAGTCGAACCACACGTCGAGCACGTCGGGCACCCGGCGCATCATCGAGCAGCCCTCCTCGATCGACCGGGGGTCGTCGGGGTTGGGCCGGACCAGGTCGTCGACGAACGGCCGGTGCAGGTCGGTGATCCTCTGCCCGTCCAGGCTGGCCCCGAAGTCACGCTCGAGCTCCTCGAAGGAGCCGTAGACGTCCAGGCGCGGGAAGGCCTCGTCGTCGCTGCGCCACACCGGCACCGGGGAGCCCCAGAAGCGGTTGCGGGTGATCGACCAGTCGCGGGCGTTCTCCAGCCACCTGCCGAACTGACCGTGCTTGATGTGGTCGGGGACCCAGTTGATCTGCTCGTTGAGCTCGAGCATCCGCTGCTTGACCGCCGTGACCTCGACGAACCACGACGACACGCCCTTGTAGATCAAGGGTTCGCGGCAGCGCCAGCAGTGCGGGTAGGAGTGGTCGTAGGTCTCGCG
>JBDSLK010000193.1:0-3527 GCA_039916425.1 Nocardioides sp. | reverse complement strand
TCCACCACGGCGACGGGGTGGAGCGGATCTTCTGGGACGACCCGCGCGTGCTCACCATCTCCCTGCACGAGACCGGTCAGATGCTCTTCCCTGGCACCGGCTTCCCCACCGACCTCGGCGGTGAGGGCGCCGAGGGGACGGCGGTCAACGTCGCGCTCCCCCCAGGCACCTCCGACGCGGGCTGGCTGCGGGCCTTCCATGCCGTGGTCCCGCCGCTGTTGCGGGCCTTCGCCCCCGAGGTGCTCGTCACCCAGCACGGCTGCGACTCCCATATGGAGGACCCGCTGGCCCACCTGATGCTCTCGGTCGACGGCCAGCGGGCGAGCTACCTCGCCCTCCACGACCTCGCACACGAGGTCTCCGACGGGCGCTGGGTGGCCACCGGCGGCGGCGGCTACGCCCTGGTCGAGGTCGTGCCCAGGGCGTGGGTGCACCTGCTCGCGATCGTCGCCGGTCGCCCCCTTGACCCGCGGACGCCGACGCCGGAGGCCTGGTGCGACCACGTGCGCGAGCGGGTGGGCCGCACTCCGCCCGGCCTCCTCACCGACGGCCGTACGCCCGCCTGGCGCGACTGGTCCGCGGGCTACGACCCGGACGCGTGGTTGGACCGCGCGATCCTGGCCACCCGGGAGGCGGCGTTCCCGCTGCACGGCCTCGACCCGATGCCCTGAGCGGGCCATCGAGAGTGACCCGTTCGGGCCTGGGACCTGCCCGAACGGACGCAAAGCAACCCGACACGCCGCAACCTCGCAAGTTTCATTAGTGTTCCTCTTCCCCATGAGTCACTTCAGGCTCTATTCTCACCAGTGGCGAGCATGTTGCTCATCGGTGGGGAAGCCGATGGCGTGCCGTCAGAAGGAACGGTGCACTTTCATGGCAGCCACTCCGATCGACAACGGCCAGGGGAACTCCTCGGCCTCCGGACCCGGGGACATCTCCGACGTCAAGTTCCTCACCGTCGCGGAGGTGGCCAGGATGATGCGCGTCTCCAAGATGACCGTCTACCGTCTCGTCCACAGTGGCGAGCTGCCCGCGCTCCGCGTCGGCCGCTCGTTCCGCGTCACCGAGGACGACGTGCAGGAGTACCTCCGCAAGAGCTTCTACTCGGCCGGCTGACCCGGGACGGGGTCCACGCTGGACGCTGATTCTGCCGCCCCGCAGGCGGGCAGTAGGCTGTCGGGGTCGCGCCGGGCAACACCACATCATGGGCTCGGCGTCCCGGTTGCGTGAAAGGTATCTACGTGGGTTCCGTCATCAAGAAGCGTCGCAAGCGCATGGCCAAGAAGAAGCACCGCAAGCTGTTGAAGAAGACGCGCGTCCAGCGGCGCAAGCTCGGCAAGTAGCACCGGCCGCGGGGGATCGCCAATGGGCAGGGTCGTGCTGGTCACCGGGGTCTCCCGCGACATCGCGCGACGTTTTGCGCGGGCCGTCGCGGAGCACCCCGAGGTCGATCGTGTGGTGGGCGTGGACGTCGTCCCGCCTCGTGGTGACATCGGTGGCGTCAGCTTCCACCGCGCAGACATCCGCAACCCCGTTATCGCCAAGGTCATCGCGATGCAGGACGTCGACACGGTCGTCCACATGAGCGTGATCGCGACCCCCGGCAGCGCCGGGGGTCGCAACACGATGAAGGAGTTCAACGTCATCGGGACGATGCAGCTCCTGGCCGCCGCTCAGAAGGCACCCGGGCTGCGCAACCTCGTGGTGAAGTCGACGACGACGGTGTACGGCGCGAGCCCGCGCGACCCGGCGATGTTCACCGAGGACATGAGCCCCCAGCGGCTGCCGCGTTCTGGCTACGCCAAGGATGTCAACGAGATCGAGGGCTACGTGCGCGGGTTCGCCCGTCGCCGGCCCGACGTGCGCGTGACGATGCTGCGCGCGGCCAACGTCATCGGCCCGCACGTGGCGAGCCCGATCACGTCGTACTTCCGGCTGCCGGTCATCCCGACGGTCCTGGGCTTCGACCCCCGTCTCCAGTTCCTCCACGAGCGCGACCTGGTCTCGGCCCTGACCCACAGCGTGGTCACCGACGTGGGCGGCACCTTCAACGTCGCCGGGGACGGGGTCCTGCTGCTCTCCCAGGCGCTGCGCCGCCTCCGACGTCCGTCCGTCCCGATGCCGGCCGCCGCCGTCGGTGGGATCGGCTCGGTACTGCGGCGGGCCCGGGCCGCCGACTTCTCCCCCGAGCAGCTCGGCTTCCTCACCTACGGCCGCGGCGTCGACACCACCCGGATGCGCACCGAGCTGGGTTTCGAGCCGGCCTTCACGACCGCCTCGGCCTTCGAGGACTTCGGCCGCGACCTGTCACCGGGAGCGGGCGTCCGTGAGCAGGTGCTCGCCGGTCTCAGCGCTGCGGTCGACCCCGCGCCCCCCGCACCGGCTCGTCGCCGGCTCAGGTCCATCCCGGCGGCCGACCGTGGGTGACGCCGAGATCATCCCGATCGGCACGCGCGGCCGACCGGGTCGCGGCTCCGGCAAGCAGCGTCCCTCCTCCGCGGCCCGTAGCCTCGTCGGCAGCTCCGCCCGCAAGCCCCCGCGGGTTCGGCCGCCGTCGGCCACCGGGAGCAGTGAGTCCGCCTCGCCCCGCACCGCGCCGCCGACGCCGCGGCGCCCACCGGACGCCGCCACGGCACACCCGGGCCGATCTCCCCAACCCGCAGCCCCCCAGCCCCCAGCACCCCAGCCCTCAGCACCGCAGCCCCGAGCTTCGCGGCCCCAGGTCCGCCCGGCAACCCGCACCCACGACCGGGGAGCGACCCCGGGCATCCCGGTGGGGGACTGGCTGGCCGCGATCGAGTCGGCCGCCGTCGAGGTCTTCGGCGACGACTGGGAGCCGGCACTGGCCCGGTTCCTGGCGTTCCTGCGCCGCCGCGTGACCGGTGACTACACCATCGACGAGTACGGCTTCGACCGCGAGGTGACCGCCACCTTCGTGATGGCCGCGCTGCGACCGATCGCCCAGAAGTGGTTCCGCATCGAGGCGCGCGGCCTCGACAACATCCCCGCCGCGGGAGGCGCGCTGGTGGTCTCCAACCACTCGGGCACGCTCCCCATGGACGGCCTGATGACGCTGTCGACGATCTTCGACCACACCGGTCGTCACCTCCGTCCGCTCGGCGCCGACCTGGTCTTCAAGATGCCGTTGATCAGCTCGATCGCGCGCAAGACCGGCGCGACGCTGGCCTGCAACGAGGACGCCGAGCGGATGCTGCGTGGCGGGGAGCTGGTGGGGGTGTGGCCGGAGGGCTTCAAGGGCATCGGAAAGCCGTTCTCCGAGCGCTACAAGCTGCAGCGCTTCGGCCGGGGCGGGTTCGTCGCGGCGGCGATGCGGACCGGCGTGCCGATCATCCCGCTGTCGGTCGTCGGCGCGGAGGAGATCTACCCGCTGGTGGGCAACGTGCCGGCGCTTGCTCGGCTCCTGGGTGTCCCCTACATCCCGATCACGCCGTTCTTCCCGTGGCTCGGACCGCTCGGGCTAATGCCGCTGCCGTCGAAGTGGATCCTGGAGTTCGGTGAGCCGATCC
>JBDSLK010000192.1:0-10392 GCA_039916425.1 Nocardioides sp. | reverse complement strand
CGGACCTCCGGCCTGGCCGACTACCTCGCCGAGGACGAGCGGGACGCGATCCGGATCGGCCGACGGATCGTCGCCCGGCTGCACTGGCGCAAGGCGTCGTCCGGCGAAGCCACGTGGGCCGAGCCGGACGCCGACCCCGACGGCCTGCTCGACCTGATCCCCACCGACCTCAAGGAGCCGTTCGACCCGCGCGAGGTGATCGCCCGCCTCTGCGACGGGGTCTCACCGTCCAACAGGCGGGTCTTCGACGAGTTCAAGCCGCTCTACGGGACCTCGCTGGTCACCGGCTGGGCCAGGCTCCACGGCCACCAGATCGGCATCCTCGCCAACGCGCAGGGCGTGCTCTTCAGCGAGGAGGCCCAGAAGGCGACGCAGTTCATCCAGCTCGCCAACCAGATCGATGTGCCCCTGCTCTTCCTGCACAACACCACCGGCTACATGGTCGGGGCGGAGTACGAGCAGGGCGGCATCATCAAGCACGGCGCGATGATGCTCAACGCCGTCAGCAACTCAAGCGTCCCGCACCTCAGCGTGATCATGGGCGCGTCCTACGGCGCCGGCAACTACGGCATGAACGGTCGCGCCTTCGATCCGCGCTTCCTCTTCACCTGGCCCTCCGCCAAGTCGGCCGTGATGGGGCCGGCCCAACTGGCGGGGGTGCTCTCCATGGTGGCGCGGGCGGCCGCCGAGGCGCGCGGGACGGCGTACGACGAGGAGGGCGACGCCGGGATGCGCGCGTTCGTCGAGCAGTCGGTGGAGGAGCAGAGCCTGCCCTTCTTCCTCTCCGGGATGCTCTACGACGACGGGGTCATCGACCCGCGCGACACCCGCACCGTGCTCGCCATCTGCCTGTCCGTGATCGCCAACACCGACGTCCGCGGCACCGACCGCTTCGGCGTCTTCCGGATGTGAGGGTGATGGTCTCGACAAGCTCGACCGGCTCGACCGGCGTCCGGCGGCTCCTGGTCGCCAACCGCGGCGAGATCGCCCGGCGGGTCTTCGCGACCTGCCGACGTCTGGGCATCGAGACCGTGGCCGTGCACTCCGACGCGGACGCGGCGCTGCCCCACGTGCGCGAGGCGGACCGGGCCGTCCGGCTGCCCGGCAACACCCCGGCCGAGACCTACCTCCGGGCGGACCTGCTGCTCGAGGCCGCGCGGCGTTCCGGCGCCGACGCGGTCCACCCGGGCTACGGCTTCCTCTCCGAGAACGCCGACTTCGCCCGCGCCGTGATCGACGCCGGCCTTACCTGGGTCGGCCCGGCCCCGGAGTCCATCGAGCAGATGGGCTCCAAGATCGTGGCCAAGCAGCTCATGGCCGCCGCCGGCGTCCCCGTGCTCGTGGCGCCGGACCAGCCCACCGAGGCCGACCTGCCGCTGCTGGTCAAGGCGTCCGCGGGCGGCGGCGGCCGCGGTATGCGGGTCGTGCGCACCCTGGCCGACCTGCCCGGCGAGGTCGAGAAGGCCTCGGCGGAGGCCGCCTCGGCCTTTGGTGACGGCACCGTCTTCGTCGAGCCGTACGTCGAGCGGGGCCGCCACGTCGAGGTGCAGGTGCTCGGTCACCGGGACGGGGTGCTGGTGCTCGGGGAGCGGGACTGCTCCATCCAGCGGCGGCACCAGAAGGTCGTCGAGGAGTCCCCGGCGCCCCGGCTGCCCGACGCCACCCGTGCCGCCCTGCACGAGGCCGCCCGTTCGGCCGCCGCGGCGATCGACTACCGCGGGGCGGGCACCGTGGAGTTCCTCTACGACGCCGAGAAGGACTCCTTCTACTTCCTGGAGATGAACACCCGGCTCCAGGTCGAGCACCCGGTCACCGAGCTGGTCTTCGGGGCCGACCTCGTCGACCTCCAGCTCGCCGTCGCCGAGGGCCGCTCGCTCGACGCGCACGCGGTCGGCGAGGTCTACGGGCACGCCATCGAGGTGCGCCTCTACGCGGAGGACCCCGACCACGACTGGCAGCCGCAGAGCGGCCTGCTGAAGACGTTCGAGGTGCCCGGAGTCGCCGCGGAGTTCGACCTGCTCAACCGGCCCGGCCTGCGCCTCGACGCGGGCTTCGGGTCGGGCGACGAGGTCTCGACGTACTACGACGCGATGCTCGCCAAGGTGGTCGCCTGGGCGCCGACCCGCGAGCAGGCGGCCCGGCGGCTGGCCGACGCGCTCGCGAAGGCGCGGATCCACGGGGTGGTCACCAACCGCGACCTGCTGGTGCGGGTCCTACGGTCGCCTGCGTTCCTGGCCGGGGAGGTCAGCACGGCGTTCCTCTCCGAGGGTCTCGAGGCTGGCTCCACCAGCACCACGACCGCCGGGGCGGCCGTGGCGGCCGCGCTCGCCCTGGCGGAGCGGTCCCGGTTGGCCCGGACGGTCCAGCGCGGCATCCCGGTGGCGTGGCGCAACGTCACCAGCCAGCCGCAGCGCACCGAGCTCGACGGCGTGAGCGTGGAGTGGTGGGGCGGTCGCGACGGCTACGTCGTCGACGGGTTCGTCGTGGTCGGCGCCGGCCCCGACCACGTCACCTTAGAGGCCGACGGCGTGCGCACGACGTACGACGTGGCCCTCGGCCCCGACGACGCCGCCGTCGACGTGGACTCCCCGCACGGGCACGTCCGGCTGACCCGGTCGCCTCGGTTCACCGACCCGGCCGACGCCGTGGCCGGCGGCAGCCTGCTCGCCCCGATGCCCGGCACGGTGGTCAGCGTCGCCGTCACGGCGGGTGACCGGCTCGAGGCCGGGCAGCCGGTGCTCGTGCTGGAGGCGATGAAGATGCAGCACACCGTGAGCGCGCCGTACGCCGGCGTGGTCACGGAGATCGACGTCAGGGCCGGCGCGCAGGTCGCGTCCGGCGAGGTACTCGCAGTGGTGGAGGAAGCATGAGCACGTCCGGCATGGGCACGTTCGGGGAGTCCGAGGAGCGCCAGGAGCTGCGGCGGCAGGTGGCCAGGTTGGCCGGCAAGTACGGCCGCGAATGGTTCACCGAGAAGGCGCGCTCGGGCGGCAAGACGACCGACCTGTGGATGGAGGTCGCCAAGAACGGCTACCTCGGGATCAACATCCCCGAGGAGTACGGCGGCGGGGGTGGCGGCATCGGCGACATCGCCGCGGTCTGCGAGGAGCTCGCCGCGCAGGGCTGCCCGCTGCTGCTGATGGTCGTCAGCCCGGCGATCTGCGGCACGATCATCACCCGCTACGGCACCGAGGAGCAGAAGCAGCGGTGGCTTCCCGGGATCTGCGACGGCACCGGCACGATGGCGTTCGCGATCACCGAGCCGGACGCCGGGACCAACTCCCACAACATCACCACCACGGCTCGCCATGACGGCGACGGCTGGGTGCTCAACGGCCGCAAGATCTGGATCTCCGGGATCGACGAGGCCGACCACGTGCTCGTCGTCGCCCGCACCGAGGATGCGAGGACGGGCAAGCTCAAGCCGTGCCTGTTCGTGGTGCCGACCGACGCCGAGGGGTTCGAGGCCACCCCGATCGCGATGGAGATCGTCTCGCCCGAGAAGCAGTTCCAGGTGTTCCTCGACGACGTGCGCCTGCCCGCCGACGCGCTGGTGGGAGATGAGAACGGTGGCTTGGTGCAGCTCTTCGCGGGGCTCAACCCGGAGCGGATCATGGCGGCGGCCTTCTCCACCGGGCTGGCGAGGTTCGCGCTCGGCAAGGCCACGGCGTACGCCAAGGAGCGGGTGGTCTTCCAGGGCCCGATCGGTGCCCACCAGGCGATCGCGCACCCGCTCGCCCAGTCCCACATCGAGATCGAGCTCGCCCGGCTGATGAACCAGAAGGCCGCCGCGCTCTACGACGCGGGCGACGACCTGGGCGCCGGCGAGGCCGCCAACATGGCGAAGTACGCCGCCGCCGAGGCCGCCTGCGACGCCGCCGACCGCGCGGTGCAGACCCACGGCGGCAACGGCATCAGCCAGGAGTACGGCATGGCCGGCCTGCTGGTGGCGACCCGCGCCGGCCGGATCGCCCCGGTGAGCCGCGAGATGATCCTCAACTTCGTGGCCATGCACTCCTTGGGGCTGCCGAAGTCCTACTGAGCCGCCCTGGCCGCAGTCCCCCTCACCTTCTCCGGGTAACGCCACTTTCTGTCCGCTTCTGAGCCTTCATGAGGGGGCAGAAGCAGACAGAAGGTGGCGTTACCTGCAGGGGGTACGCCGTGGCAGGCTGCCCGGAGTGCCGTCAGGAGCCCGCCTGGGTCGGGACCCGGTGGCGGGTCGCAGCGGCGACGGTCGCCCACGTCTTCGGCGGTGAGGACCAGCTGTTCCGGGTCACCTTCCGGGCCGAGCCCGACGAGGTGATGGCGTTGGAGCACCTCGGGGCGCCGTACTTCCGCAGCGGCTGGGGCCGCAACGTCGTGGGCGTGCTGCTCGACGACGACACCGACTGGGACGAGCTCGGCGAGCTGCTCACCGACTCCTACTGCCTTCAGGCGCCCGCCACGCTGGCGGCGAGGGTGGCGCGTCCCGACTTCGGCTGACCGGCAGACTGTCACCGTGACCGATCTCGACACCGACAAGGCGAGCCGCACGACGTCGCCCGGGGAGACCGGGCTCGACGGGTTCCAGCGTCGCCACCCGGTGATCGGGTTCCCGCTGGCCGTGGTCTACAAGTTCTTCGACGACCAGGGCAACTTCATGGCCGCGATGCTCACCTACTACGCCTTCGTCGCGATCTTCCCGTTGCTGCTGCTGGCCTCCTCGATCTTCGGTTTCGTCCTCCAGGGCAACCCCGAGCTCCAGCAGCGCGCGCTCGAGTCGGCGTTGTCGCGGTTCCCGATCATCGGTGACCAGCTGGGGCGGCCCGAAGGGCTCACCGGCTCAACGACGGCCGTGGTCGTCGGGTCGCTCGCCGCGATCTACGGCGCGCTGGGCCTGGGCCAGTCGATCCAGAACGTCATGAACACGGCGTGGGCCGTGCCCCGCAATAGCCGGCCCAACCCGCTCCTGATGCGTCTCAAGAGCCTGTTGCTGCTGAGCGTCGCCGGCCTCGCGGTCCTGGTGGTCTCCGTGGCCTCGGCGCTCGGCTCCAACACCGAGATCTTCGGGCCACGGATCAACACCGGGCTCCGGTGGCTGATCCTCCTGGGCACCGTCGCGCTCGTCGGCGCCGGCCTGACGTTGCTGTTCCGGCTCGCGGCCGCCCGCCGCCAGACCTGGACGCGCGCCGCCCCGGGCGCCTTCTTCGTCGCGGTCTTCTGGCAGGTGCTCCAGTACGTCGGCACGCTCTACGCCACCCGGGTGCTCGGCGAGACCAACGGCATGAACCAGACCTTCGGCCTGGTGCTGGGCCTGGTCGGCCTGATCTTCGTGGCCGCCGTGATCGGGGTGCTCGGCATCGAGCTCAACGTGGTGCTGGCCCGCCGGCTGTGGCCACGGGCCCTGCTGACGCCGTTCACCGACGCCGTCGACCTGACCGAGGCCGACCGCCGCGCCTACGCGCTCTATGCCCAGACCCAGCGTCACAAGGGCTTCGAGAGCGTGGTGGTCCGCTTCGAGGGCCGCGACGGCGACACCCACGAGATCGAGCCCATCGACCCGCACCACCGCTGAGCGCAGGTCACCGGAGCGGCACGAAGCGGTAGCGGCCGTGCTCGGTGACGTCGAGCCTGGACCGGTCGCGCACCACCAGCAGCATCGTGCCGGCCACTGGGATCACCATCCGGGCGCCGTCGCCGAGCTGGTCGACCAGCTCGGGAGGCAGCTCGCCCGGGTCGGCGGACACCAGGATCCGGTCGTAGGGAGCGTGGTCGGGCAGGCCGAGCACGTCTGGGAGCGCCTGCTCCAGCGAGGCCCAGGGCTGATGGGTGGCGGCCAGGTTGGCCGACCCGAAGGCCACCAGATCGGGCTCGAGCTCCACCCCGCGCACCCGGCCGGTCGGCCCGGTCAGGTCCGCCAGCAGAGCGGTCGTCCAGCCCGAGCCGGCGCCGACGTCGAGCACCGACTGGCCGGGCCGCACCTCGAGCAGCCCGAGCATCGCCGCCACCGTGCGCGGCTGGGAGCTCGTCTGACCGTGACCGATGGCGAGAGGGCCGTCGTGCCCCGCCCGACGGCGCTCGGCGCGCCGCAGGAACCCCTGCCTCGGCTGGGCCGAGAAGGCCGACGCGACCGGGTCCGGGCTCGTCATGGACCCAGCCAAGCACTCCTGGTCGGTGCGGGTCAGTGTCGGCGCGGGGGGAGCGGGAAGAACATCGAGGTGCGGGCGGCGTACTCCGGGTAGCCCTCGCGCTTCATCATCGTCTTCTCGAGCAGGCGGGCCCCGGTCGCGTAGACCAGGAAGTAGGTCATGGCGAGCGGCGCCGCGACGGTGAGCAGCCCGGGCAGCCATCCGGTGGCGGGGCCGCCGATGAGCCAGATCCCCCACCAGACGCACGCGTCGCCGAAGTAGTTGGGGTGCCGGGTCCACGCCCACAGCCCGCGGTCCATGACCGGGCCCCTGGCCGCGCGGTCCGGGTCGCTCCGGTACGCCGCGAGCTGGGCGTCGCCGACGGCCTCGACGACCAGCCCGACCAGCCACAGTGCCGCTCCCGCCCCCACCAGCGCCCACCAGTGCACTTCGGTGACCGCGGCGACCAGGACCGGCAGCGAGATGAACCACATCGCCACGCCCTGGGTGAGGAAGACCTTGCGGACCACCGTCGCGAACCCGGAGTCGCCGAGCAGGGCGGCGTAGCGAGGGTCCTCCCCGTGGCCACGCGAGCGGCGGTAGATGTGCTGGGCAAGCCTGAGTCCCCACACTGCGACCAGCACGGCCAGCAGCCATCGCCGGGCCACGTCGCCATCACCCAGCAGTGCGGCGACGACGACCACGGCGACGAACCCCAGCCCCCAGGCGACGTCGACGACCGAGACGCGGCCGACGAGGCGCGAGACGAGGGTGGTCACCACCATCACGATGGTGACCGTGCCGAGGCCCAGAACCAGCATCCCGGGCGCGGAGTCGATCACCAGGGCCGCACGGCGGGCACGGCGTGGACGGTGAGCAGGTAGTGCTCCCGCAGCGCCCGCACGTCGCGCACCTCGAGTCCCCCGCGCTCGAGGTACGCGACCGCCTCACCCACGGGCCGCGCCGCCGAGGCGTGCTCGTGGGCGGCCCCGGTCCTCGAGGGCCGGGTCGCGGTGTCGCGGCTCACCGCTCCTCGGGGCGGGCCAGCAGCACCTGCTGCACGTCGAGGTAGCCCGAGGCGAAACCGGCCCGGGAGTAGTCGAGGTAGAAGTGCCACATCCGGACGAACGTGTCGTCGAACCCGAGCGCGCGGACGCGATCGGCCTCCCCCATGAAGGTCTCGTCCCATTGGCGCAGCGTCGCCGCGTAGTGGCTGCCGAACGACAGCCGGTCGGTGACGCGCAGCGTGGTGTGGTCGCGGGTCACCTGCTCGATCGCCTCCGTGGACGGCAGGAACCCGCCCGGGAAGATGTACTTGTTGATCCAGGTGTAGGTGCGCCGGGTCGCCAGCATCCGGTCGTGCGGCATGGTGATCGCCTGGATTCCCACCCGTCCACCGGGGGCGAGAAGCCGGTCGATGGTCGTGAAGTACTCGCGCCAGTACTCGTGGCCGACGGCCTCGATCATCTCCACGGAGCAGATCGCGTCGTACTCGCCGGTGACCTGACGGTAGTCGCACAGCTCGACGGTCACCTGGTCGGCGCTGAAGTCGCCGCCGCGGGCGGCGTCGGCGATCCGCTCCCGGGCCAGCGTCTGCTGCTCGCTGGAGAGGGTGACGCTGTGCACGGTCGCACCGCGTCGGGCGGCGCGGATGGCCAGCTCCCCCCAGCCGGTGCCGATCTCGAGCACTCGGCTGCCGGGGCCGACCCGCGTCTCGTCGAGCAGCCGCTCGATCTTGCGTTCCTGCCCTTCACGCAGCAGCGCACGTCCGGTGCTCACCTCGGCGTCCGGCGCCACCGCCGCGTGGTGGTCCCCGCGTCGCTCGATCGCGGTGTCGAACAGCGCCGAGGAGTAGGAGAGCGTCTCGTCGAGAAAGGTCTCGAAGAGGTCGTTGGACAGGTCGTAGTGGTGACCGATGTTGGCGCGGGTGTTGGAGACGCTGTTCTTCTGGTGCCGCGGCGGGCGGGCGACGTACGCCGCGCGCAGTCGCTGCAGGGGCTGCGGGATGAGGGTCGGCAGGTCGGCCGCGAGGACGCTCAGGAAGCCACCGAGGTCCTCGGCGTCCCAGGCACGGGTCAGGTACCCCTCACCGAAGCCGATCAGCCCCTGGGTGCCGATCCGGGCGAAGAACTCGTCGGGCCGGTGGATGGTCATCTCCGGACCGCCCTGGCCCAGGGCGGCCCGCTGGTCGCCGAGGTGCACGGTCACGGGCAGCCGGTTGATCGCCGCGGCGAAGAGCCGGCGGGCGATCGCGGAGGCCACGGCGACGCGCGCCCCGGTCGGCACGACGTCGAGGCCGGGCCAGTCGAGGCTCGACGGGCGCGAAGGGGTGAGTGTCACGAGACTCTCTCCTGAGGTGGGTGCACGGGGCGGGGACGGATGGGCAGGCGGCGGGCCCACAGCCAGAGCCCGTGGGCCCGGATCAGGGCCGCTCCGGCGAGGGCGGCAGGTGCGGCCCGGAGCGGTCCTGCTGTGGAGGGTGTACCCGCGATGGAGGCGCTGAAGACGGCGCCCTCGTCGGAGTGGAGGGTGACGGCCACCGCGAGCCGGTCGCCGGGCACCGGGACCGCGAGGTCATAGGTGCCGTCGGTGCCGTGGAACGGCGAGACGTACATCGCCTTGGCGGTGGTGGCCCGGCCCTGGGCGTCGGGGTGGACGAGGTAGGCGTGCCGGTCGCCGTAGGTGTTGTGCACCTCCACGACGACGCCGCTCTGCCGGCCGGCCTCGTCGAAGCACCAGAACACCGAGATGGGGTTGAAGCAGAAGCCGAAGGCACGCGCCTGGGCGGCCATCAGGACTCGCGCCGGCCGCGCGACGCCGTGCAGCTCGAGGAACGCGTCGAGGTTGGCGCGCAGGGTCGCGTCGGGGTCTCCGAGGTGGTCCCGGGCCTCGAACCGGCCCTTGATCCCCCCCAGCGCCCCGTGGTCGGGCAGGTGGTCGAGGTCGACGAGCCAGCTGTGTGACCGGTGGGTGAAGGTCCGCTTGAAGGGCTTGCGGCGGGTGTGCGCGATCGTCGTGTCGAACAGGCGCGCGCCGCGGGTCACCGGGGCAGTGCCCGCCGCGACGGGCCAGGAGCCGCCGAGGCGCTCGGCGGCCGCGAGGCCCGACCGGGCGCCGTCCTCGTGGAAGCCCCAGCCGTGGTAGGCGCCGGCGAAGGCGAGCCGCGAGGTCTCGATCTCCGGGAGGCGGGCCTGGGCCGCGACCGAGGCGGGGTTGTAGAGCGGGTGCTCGTACTCCATCCGGTCGATGACGGTGGCCGGGTCGACGAGGTGCTCGCCGCCGAGGGTGACCAGGTAGTGGGTCTCGGTGTCGAGGCGCTGGAGCCGGGTCAGGTCGTAGGTGACCGTCACGCCGGTGTCCGGGGAGCTGGGAGCGCCCGGGGAGTCCAGCGAGGGACGCCGGAAGTTCCAGGACGCCCAGGTGTTGGTTGTCCGCGGCAGCAGCGAGGTGTCGGTGTGCAGCAGGGCGGTGTTGGCGGAGTAGGGCATCGCGCCCAGCACGTCGCGCTGCACGGCGGTCGGCTCGGCCAGCATCGCCAGGGCCTGGCCCGGGTGGGTGGCGAGCACGACGGCGTCGTACGTCGTGACCGTGCCGTTGCCGTCGGTGACCTGCACCCCCGCTGTGGTCTCGAGTACCGACGTCACCTTGGTGCCGAGGCGCACCTCGTCGAGGTGGCGGGCGAGCGGCTGCACGTAGGAGTGGGAGCCACCCGTCACGGTGCGCCAGGACGGCGACCCGAAGATGCCGAGCATGCCGTGGTGCTCGAGGAAGGAGAACAGGTAGCGGGCGGGGTAGTCGAGGGAGACCTCCGGGTCGCACGACCAGACGGCCGCGACGACGGGCTCCATGAAGTGCCGGGTGAAGTACGCCGTGAAGCGGCCCCGGCGCAGGAACTCACGCAGGGTGGTGTCGCCGGTGGGGGAGTCCTCGGTCGCCAGCAGGGCCCGGGCCCGGCGGTGGAAGCGCGGGATCTCCGTGAGCATCCGCAGGTAGCGCGGGTTGGCGAGGTGACCGGCGGTGGGGACGACACCGCGGCGGCCCAGGGCGCCGGCCCACTCCAGCCCGCTGTCGTCGTCGCTGACCGACATCGACATCTCCGACTCCTGCGTCGCCACGCCGAGCTCGGCGAAGAGGCGGAGGAGCACCGGGTAGGTGCGCTCGTTGTGGACGATGAAGCCGGTGTCGATGGACAGGCCGTCGACCTCGTGGGTGTCGGCGTGCCCTCCGAGACGCTCGTCGGCCTCGAAGAGGGTCACGTGGTCGGTCTTGGCGAGGACGTAGGCCG
>JBDSLK010000191.1:0-9040 GCA_039916425.1 Nocardioides sp. | reverse complement strand
CCCGACGTACGCCGTATCGAATCGTGTCCTTCGGAGGGTGGCGACGCCCGGTCGACTTCGCCAGAATGGTCTCGTGACCCAGGTGCGGGCAGGCATGCTGTTGGTCGCTACGCGGGTGCTGATGGATGCGAACTTCTCCGACAGCGTGGTGCTGGTGGTCGACGCGGACGACGACGGTGCGCTCGGCGTCGTGCTCAACCGACCCTCCGCGGTGCCGGTGGCCGACGTGCTGGCCGCGTGGGGTGATGTCGTCGACCAGCCCGACACCCTCTTCGTCGGCGGGCCGGTCAGCCCGGAGGGAGCCCTGGCGGTGGGCCTGCTCCGGGCCGGCACCGAGCCGCCCGCAGGCTTCCGGGGGTTCGCCGGTCGGCTCGGCCTGATCGACCTCGACGCCCCGGTGGAGTCGGTCAACGAGTTCCTCGAGGGGCTGCGGATCTTCGCCGGGTACGCCGGCTGGGGCGCCGGCCAGCTCGAGGGCGAGGTCGAGGAGGGCAGCTGGTGCGTCGTGCCGGTCGAGGTGCCCGACGTCTTCCGTCACGACCCGACCCGACTGTGGCGCGACGTGCTCAGGCGCCAGCCGGGTGAGATCGCGTGGAGCTCGACGCGGCCGCTCGACCCCGAGCTCAACTAGCGCGTTAGGCTTGGTCGGTGAGCAACCCGACGATCGGATTCTCGAGCGGCTCCTCCACGCTGGAGGACCGCCGGACCGTCCCGACCGACGACGGCGACCACGAGAAGTTCTCCCACTACGTGCCGAAGGACAAGCTCACCGAGGCGATGGTCATGGGCACCCCGGTGATCGCGCTGTGCGGCAAGGTCTGGGTCCCGAGCCGGGCGCCGGAGAAGTTCCCGGTGTGTCCCGATTGCAAGGAGATCTGGGAGTCGATGAAGCCCGGCGGCGGCAAGGGTCCAGGGGACGACTCCGACGCATGACCCGACGGCCACCTGACCGCGCCGCCCACCTCCACGACCCGGCACCGGCCCTCACGCCGGCCCTCTCGCCGGCCCTGCCGGCCGCGTGGCCCGACCGGGCCGCCTGGGGCACGGCGCCCCTCCTTCGCGCGTGGCAGCACGCGGCGATGACGCAGTACTTCGCAACGCTGCCGCGCGACTTCCTCGCCGTGGCGACCCCGGGCGCCGGCAAGACCACCTTCGCGCTCTCGGTCGCCGCCGAGCTGCTGGGCCGCCGGCTCGTTGACCGGATCGTGGTGGTCGCGCCGACCGAGCACCTCAAGGTCCAGTGGGCCGAGGCCGCCGGCCGGGCGGGCATCCCGATCGACCCGACGTACTCCGCCGGCAAGGGCAAGACCTCCGAGGACTTCGTCGGCGTCGCCGTGACCTACGCCGGCGTCGCTGCCAACCCGCTCGCGATGCGGATCCGCACCGAGCGCTTCAAGACCTTCGTCATCCTCGACGAGGTGCACCACGCCGGCGACGCCCTGTCGTGGGGCGAGTCGGTGCGTGAGGCCTTCCAGCCGGCTGCGCGGCGGCTGGCCCTGACCGGCACGCCGTTCCGCTCCGACATCAACCCCATCCCGTTCGTGACCTACGCCCCCGGTGGCGACGGGGTGGCGCGCTCGGTCGCCGACTTCACCTACGGCTACGCGCACGCCCTCGCCGACCACGTCGTGCGGCCGGTGATGTTCCTCGCCTACTCCGGCGACCTGCAGTGGCGCACCCGCGCCGGCGACGAGGTCTCCGCGCGGCTCGGCGAACCGCTGACCAAGGACCTCACCGCGCACGCGCTGCGCACGGCCCTGGACCCGGCCGGCTCCTGGATGCCGGCGGTGCTGCAGGCGGCGGACCGCCGGCTCTCCGAGGTACGCCGCCACGTCCCCGACGCGGCCGGGCTGGTCATCGCCACCGACCAGGACTCCGCCCGGGCCTACGCCGCCCTGCTCAGGACCATCTCAGGCGAGGCGCCGACCGTGGTGCTCTCCGACGAGAAGGCCGCGTCCAAGCGGATCGCCGCCTTCACCGACAGCGACAAGCGCTGGATGGTCGCGGTCCGGATGGTCTCCGAGGGCGTCGACGTACCCCGGCTCGCCGTCGGGGTCTACGCCACCACCACCGCGACACCGCTGTTCTTCGCCCAGGCCGTCGGCCGCTTCGTGCGGGCCCGCAAGCGCGGCGAGACCGCCTCGATCTTTGTGCCGTCGGTGGCGTCGCTGCTCGGCTTCGCCTCCGAGATGGAGCTCGAGCGCGACCACGTGCTCAAGCGCAAGGTCACCAACGAGGACGACATCTTCGCCGCCGAGCAGGACCTGCTCGACCAGGCGGCGGCCGGGGAGTCTGCCTCCGCCGACGAGCTCGGGCTGCCGTTCGAGGCGCTCGGCTCCCACGCGACCTTCGACCGGGTGCTCTACGACGGCGGCGAGTTCGGCCATGAGGGCGAGGTGCGCGTCGGCTCCGAGGAGGAGATGGACTTCCTCGGCATCCCCGGGCTGCTCGAGCCCGACCAGGTTCGCGAGCTCTTGTCGCACCGGACCAGCGAGCGCGCGCGGCGGCGTACCCCCGCGCCGGAGGCGGTGGACCGACCGCTGGCCTCCCATGAGCAGCTCGCCGTGCTGCGACGCGAGCTCAACGGCCTCGTTGCCGCGTGGAACCACCGCACCGGGCAGCCCCACGGCATCACCCACGCGAGCCTGCGCCGGGAGTGCGGGGGGCCGCCCGCGGCCGTTGCCACGGCCGACCAGCTGCACGCGCGCATTACCCGGCTCCGGGAGTGGGCGGTTCGCTAAACCAGTTGAGATGGGCGTCGCGGTGCGTCGACTTGGGCGTTGTGGCCTCATGAGTTGGCCCTCGTGGTCCTGCCCGCCAGCCCGGAGGCCCAACTCAACGGGCCAGGAGGCCCAAGTCAACGGGGGGTCAGGGCGGCGTGAGCCAGCGGGCGAACCCGGTGACCGATCTGGGTGGCAAGCGCGATCACCGTGGTCGACCGGTCGATGCCGGGCTCGGTGAGCACCTGGTCGATGACCCGCTGCAGGTCGGCGTTGGTGCGGGCGACCACCCGGCACCACATGTCGCCGGCGCCAGTGATCGTGTAGGCCTCCAGCACCTCGGGGATCCTCGCCAGGTGGCTCGCGACGGCGTCGTGTCCGCCTGGACTGGCAGACCCCTGTCGGATCTCCAGCGTCAGGAACGCCGTCACCGGGAAACCCAGGGCCTCCGCGGACAGCTCCGGGCCCCAGCCGGTGACCACCCCGGACGAGGCCAGCTTGTCGAGTCGGGCCTGCACCGTGCCGCGGGCGACGCCGAGGCGACGGGAGGCCTCCAGTACGCCTAGCCGCGGCTCGAGTGCGAACAGATCGATCAATCTGACATCGAGATCGTCCATCATCGCCTCCATGCCTGTGCAGATTGCCTGACGTTTTGTCGTACTGTTGCACATTTTGTCGATGGTGGGCAGGGTTGATTGCATGACGACCGAGATCGCCTCGACTGGCGGAGCCCTGACCGTGGACGAGATGAAGGCCGATCTGACCCTGGAGCAGCTGCGGCAGCTCGTCGGCCTCGTGGAGTACGACGCCGAGCAGGACCGCTTCCCCGTCACCGGGTGGGACGCCATCTGTTTCGTGGTCGGCAACGCCACGCAGGCCGCCCACTACTACGCCAGCGCCTGGGGGATGGAGCTGATCGCCTACTCCGGCCCCGAGCACGGCAACCGCGACCACAAGTCCTTCGTGCTGAAGTCCGGTTCGATCAAGTTCGTCCTCAGCGGCGCCGTCTCGCCCGACAGCCCCATGGTCGCCCACCACGCCGCCCACGGTGACGGGGTCGTCGACATCGCGCTCGAGGTGCCCGACGTGGACCAGTGCATCCGTCAGGCCCGCGCCGCCGGGGCCACCGTCGTGCGCGAGCCCGAGACCGTCAGCGACGAGCACGGCTCGGTGCGGATCGCCGCCATCGCGACGTACGGCGAGACCCGCCACACCCTGGTGCAGCGCACCGTCGACGGGCAGACCTATGCGGGCCCCTACCTGCCCGGCTACGTTGCGACCGCCCCGCGCTGGACGAAGCGCGACGGTGAGCCGAAGCGGGTCTTCCAGGCGCTCGACCACATCGTCGGCAACGTGGAGCTCGGCAAGATGGAGGAATGGGTCACCTTCTACAACAAGGTGATGGGCTTCGTGAACATGGCGGAGTTCATCGGTGACGACATCGCCACGGACTACTCGGCGCTGATGTCGAAGGTCGTGGCCAACGGCAACCACCGGGTGAAGTTCCCACTCAACGAGCCGGCGATCGCGGCCCGCAAGTCGCAGATCGACGAGTACCTCGATTTCTACCGTGGCCCCGGCGCCCAGCACCTCGCGGTCGCGACCGGTGACATCCTGGGCTCGGTCGACGCGTTGCGCGCCAACGGCGTGGAGTTCCTCGACACCCCCGACTCCTACTACGAGGATCCCGAGCTGCGCTCACGGATCGGCGAGGTCCGGGTCCCGATCGAGGAGCTGCAGAAGCGCAAGATCCTGGTCGATCGCGACGAGGACGGCTACCTCCTCCAAATTTTCACCAGGCCCCTCGGTGACCGCCCGACGGTCTTCTTCGAGCTGATCGAGCGGCACGGCTCGCTCGGCTTCGGCAAGGGCAACTTCAAGGCGCTCTTCGAGGCCATCGAGCGTGAGCAGGACGCCCGCGGCAACCTCTGACCCTCCAACCGCCACCTCTACCGCCGAGCGGACGTGAAATCACGGCCGACCCGGCGCCAATCGTCGGCGTCCTGTGAACTGGCGCCGGGTCGGCGGTGAACTGGCGCCGGGTCGGCGGTGAACTGGCGCCGGGTCGGCGGAGGGTGTCGAGCACCGGCGTCAGCGCGCGCGCAGGAGATGGACCGACACTCCTGGTCCGTCGCCTGTCAGCACGACGTCTCGCTCGGTGAGCTGCGCCGGCTGACCCGCCAGCGTCTCCACGGAGACCAGGCCCGGGTTGAGGGCGCCGCGCGGGACGGACACCGGCGCAGTGGCGGCTCGGCTGGCGTGCACCAGCAGCGTCTGCTCCGGATGCTCGCGTAGGTAGACCATGGTGTCGCCGCTCGCGTGCAGCCAGCGCAGGCCGCCGCGGCGAAGAGCAACCTGGTCGCGGCGCAGGCCGATCCACTCCTGGTAGGCCTCGAACGTCGGGCGGTCCCAGGTGCCCGGCTTCGTCCAGGGGTACGGCGTGCGGGCGTGCTCGCCGTTGACGGCGGTCAGGCCGAGCTCGTCACCCATGAACACCACGGGCACGCCGGGCATCGTCATCTGCAGGCCGAGGCCGACCAGGTGACGGTCGCGGCCGATGCCCGCCGCATCGACCCTGCCGTCGGTGCCGCCCCCGGTGACGGTGCGGAAGCGAGGCGTGTCGTGGGAGTCGAGGTGCATGGTCGAGCCGAGCCACGACGTCCATGGCAGCGCGCCGTGCGCGTCCCGCATGGTCGCGGCCACCGCCTCGGCCGGCAGCACCGGGATGTCGATCGGCAGGCCGAGGTAGTCGAGGCCGTGAGGCAGGCCGGGTCCGGCGGGCGAGCCTCCGTTGAGCCAGCACCAGACCGGCCGGGTGAAGCCGGCGTAGTCCATCGTGCCGTGCCAGCCGTGGCCGAGCAGGTCGAGCGAGGCGTCGTGGCCGTGCTCGGCGAGCAGCCACGCGTCGTCGCGGACCTCGTCGAACGTACGCCGGATGGCGATCGCGACCTGGTGGGCCAGGTCGTCGTCGCCCATCCGGCCGGTCATGTTGGCGACGTCGATGCGCCAGCCGTCCAGACCGTGGCGCAGCCATCTGGCGACCACCGAGCCGGTGCCTTCGTAGAGGCGTCGCGCCAGCTCGGCGGAGGAGTGGTCGAGCTTGGGCAACGACGCGATGTCGAGCCAGGCGGCGTAGGAGCCGTCGGACCGGAACCGGTAGAAGGAGCGCTCGATGCTCTCGGGATCCTCGAGCGCGGTGAGGAACCAGTCGTGGTGGTCGCCGGTGTGGTTGGTAGTCAGGTCGCCCATCAGGCGCAGCCCGCGGTCGTGGGTGGCGGTGATCAGCCGGTCGAGGGCCTCGTCGCCGCCGAGCAGCGGGTCGACGTGGTCGAAGGAGACCGCGTCGTAGCGGTGGGTGGACCAGGCCTCGAAGACCGGGGTCAGGTAGAGCAGGGAGGCGCCGAGGATCTCGAGGTGGCCGAGGTGCTCGGTGACGCCGTCGAGGGTGCCGCCGTACCACTGGTAGGGCACGTCGGGGCCCTTGTGTACGACCGGGTCCTCCCAGCCGGCCGGCTGTGCCCACGCGGGCACCGGGGCGCCGGTCTCGGTGCGCTCGAAGCGGTCGGGGAAGACCTGGTAGCCGACCTGGTCGGACACCCAGCGCGGCAGCCGGTGGTCGGTACTGATCTTGAAGTCGCCTGCGTCGGTGATGTCGCGGCGGTGCACCCCCGTCGCGTTGAGCCAGCGGAAGTCGGCCGGGCCCGAGGAGACCAGGAAGCGGTACGACGTCAGGGTGTTGACCAGGTCGACGTCCACCGACCACCACGAGCCCGTCTCGTCGACGCTGACCTCGGTGGCCCTCCGGATCGCAGGCTCACCGTCGCGCACCCAGCGGAGCACCACCACGGTCGCGCCGGGCGACCCGTCGGCGGTGTGCGGCACCCGGACCCGGAGCCCCACGCTGTCGCCGAGGACCGGGTCCTCGGTCTGCGTGTAGTTGACGGAGCCGTCGTGGTGCGGGTCGAGCGGGTCGATGCTGATGGCGTCGGCACTCATCGTGCTCGCGTCACCCCTTGACGCCGCCGGCGGTGATGCCGCCGACGATGAACTTCTGTAGGTAGAGGAACAGCAGCACGACCGGGATGGCCGTCATCACCCCCCCCGCGGCGAACACCCCGAGATTGTTGGAGCGGTCGCCGTCGATGAGTCCGTAGAGGCCGGTAGCGAGCGTCTTCTTGCTGTTGTCGGTGAGGAAGATCGAGGCGAGCAGGAACTCCGCGACCGTGCCGACGAACACCAGCAGCCCGCTGACGGCCAGGATCGGTCGGACCAGCGGCAGGATGATCCGGAAGAACACCTGCACGTGGCTCGCGCCGTCGATCATCGCCGCCTCGTCCAGGGACTTGGGGATCGAGTCGAAGAAGCCCTTGATCAACCAGACCTGCCCGAGCGAACCGCCGCACAGCACCACGATGTAGCCGAGGATCGTGTTGAGGCCCAACGCCGGGATGACTTCGCCGATGTCGGTGAACAGGGTGTAGAGCGCGACGGCGGCCAGGAACTGCGGGAACATCTGGATGAGCAGCAGCGCGAGCAGGCCGCCGCGCCGGCCGGTGAAGCGGAACCGCGAGAAGGCGTAGGCCGCCAGCGAGCTGAACAGCAGCTGCACGAAGACCACCACGGCGGCGACGACGATGCTGTTGATCGCCCAGCGCACGAACGGAGTGTTGTCGTTGGTGAGCATCTCGCGGTAGTTGTCGAGGCTGAAGGCGTTGGGGATCATCGAGGTCGAGACCACGCTGCCCAGCGGGTTCAGCGACGCCGAGACGATGTAGGACACCGGGAACAGCGCCCACACCACGGCCAGGACGCCGACGACGTGACGCCAGCCCACGTCGCTGAACCAGCGACCGAAGGACTGCTTCACCTTGGGAGCGGGGTCCCCCTTGCCGGACCGGCGGCGCTTCGCGGTGACGGGTACCGCCGTGGGCTGAGGGCCTTGGGTCTGCGTCATGTCAGTTCACATCCTCGAGGGAACGGGTGGCGCGGAACTGCATCGCCGCGATGATGCCGGTCATGACGAAGAGCACCACCGACACCGCGGACGCGAACCCGATCTGTGCTCCGCCTGCTCCGAAGGCGAGCCGGATCGTGTAGCTGATGAGGATGTCGGTGCCCCCCGCATTGGGGTTGTCGGCGGAGAAGGGGCCGCCCTCGGTCAGCAGGAAGATCGCCCCGTAGTTGTTGAAGTTGAAGGCGAAAGTCGCCACGAGTAGGGGAGCTACCGTGACCAGCAGCAGCGGGAAGGTGATCTTGCGGAACCCCATCCAGCCGTTGGCGCCGTCGATGGTGGCAGCCTCGGTGAGGTCCTCGGGGATCGCCTGCAGAGCGCCCGTGCACACCAGGAACATGTAGGGGAAACCCATCCAGAGGTTTGTGATCAAGACGGCGATCTTGGCCGTGGTGGACCCTCCGAACCAGTTCACGTTGAGCCCGGTCAGGTCGTTGATCAGCCCGAAGTCACGGTTGTAGAAGCTCGACCACAGAAGCAGCGAGATGAAGCCCGGGATGGCGTAAGGAATGATCAGCAGGGCCCGGTAGATCTTCTGCCCGCGCAGCCGGGGATCGTTGAGGGTGAAGGCGAAGAGCAACCCGAGCAGGAACGTCGAGATCACCGACACCGTTGCGAAGATGAACGTCCAGACGAAGATCCCGAGGAAGTCGCTGCTGATGCGGCTGTCGGTGAAGATCTTCTTGTAGTTGTCGAACCCGACGGTGGCCTGCCACGACTGGTCGGAGACCCGCTCGCCCGCCTCGCTGACGAAGAACTCCCGGTCGCCCTGCTTCGCGACGCTGTAGACGGTGCCATCAGTGGAGTCGGTGATGGTGTCGGCGCCCTCGTCGTACTCCAGGGTCGTGGTGCCCTCGAAGGCCGTGGTGATGCCGAGCTGGCGGATCGCGCCGGTGTCGGTGGGCACCGTGAAGTCCGCGAGGGCGTCGCCGGCGGCGTTGACCTGCTGCGGCGTGAGCATGGTGTAGCCGTCGGCGGCGGTGACCTTGTCGGCCTCGACGGTCGCGTCGCCCTCGCCGAGCGGCTCCAGCCCCTCGGGGGTGCCCTTGTAGGCGGTGCCGTCGGTCTGGCTCACCAGGAAGAAGGCGAAGGGCCCCTCGGTGGTCGACCCCTCGGTGGCGATCGTGAGGTTGTAGCGCGGCGCGTCGGGGTCCTGGACGACGGAGGCGCCCACGATCTGGGCGACCGCTTCCTCCTTGGTCGACCGGGTGCCGTCACCGAGGTTGGTAAAGGAGGCCTGCGCGGTCATCAGGATCGGGTAGATCACGAAGAGGGCCAGCATCAAGGTGCCGGGCACGAGGTACTTGGC